>MHBQ01000140.1:0-15691 GCA_001803315.1 Lentisphaerae bacterium RIFOXYC12_FULL_60_16 | reverse complement strand
CGCATACGGGAGTATGGCGCCGACGGCTCCGCCTTGCGGCTGAAGCCATCTGACGCGAAGCCGTTGCCCTTTTCGAAATGGAAGCCCGGGTTTACCTCGCGGTCCGGGCGAGTACGCCGGTACCGCGATGGAATATGGAAAAGAATTTAGAGCTGCGCCTGGCGTATGGAGGGCGAACGTCCTCGTGAGCCGTCTGGGTTGGTGGTTGGCAGCCGTGTGATGAACCGGCGGGCTTGCAGATCGCCGTTGTGACCTGATCCGTGTGTTAACGGTTTTCTCACAGCGAAAACAGTTGGCAGGGGGGGCGGCTTTGATTAAGTATGTCTGTCCGACTGATGCGTCGAATGGGGGTTGATATGGGTATCCAGCGATCGAAACGGTATTGGATCGGGTTTGACCTTGGCGGGACCAAGATGATGGCCGCCCTGTTCGACGACAAACTGCACAAGCGGTCGGTCGTTCGCAAGAAGACCCGGGCACAGGAAGGCAGTGCCGCCGGGATCCGACGGATGGGGGACATGATTGAAACCGTGCTTGAGGAGGGCGGGGTCAGCAGGCGCATGCTGGGAGGAATCGGGGTGGGGTGTCCCGGTCCCCTGGATCTTAAGCAAGGGGTGTTGTTGGAAGCGGCGAATCTTGGCTGGCGCAAGGTTCCGCTCCGGCAGGCCCTCGAACGGCGTTTCCACCGTCCGGTGACCGTGATGAACGACGTGGATGCCGGGGTGTATGGTGAGTACCGTTGCGGGGCCGCCCGCAAGTCGCGTTGTGTGGTGGGGGTGTTTCCCGGGACCGGTATCGGCGGAGGATGCGTGTATGAGGGCCGCATCATCACCGGCGCCCGCAGCACCTGTTTTGAGATCGGGCATTGTCCGGTCGTTCCGGAAGGGGCACTGTGCGGATGCGGGCGGCGCGGCTGTCTGGAGACCGTAGCCAGTCGGCTGGCCATTGCGGCGGCGGCGGTGGAGGCGGCCTATCGCGGCCACGCCCCCCACCTGATGGCCTTGTGCGGGACCGACCTGGCCGCCGTTCGAAGCAGTGCGCTTGCGGAATCGATCCGGCGCGGGGATAAGGCGATCGAGTCGATTGTCCGTCGGGCGGCCCAGTGGCTGGGGGTCGGCATCAGTACCGCCGTCAACCTGATGGCCCCTGACACGGTGCTGCTGGGTGGCGGTCTGGTCGAGGCCATGCCGGCCCTGTACCGGGAGGAAGTGGAGCAGTCGACCCGTCAGCACCTCATGGACGCGCTGGTCAAATCATTCAAGGTGGTGGTGGCCAGGCTGGGCGACGATGCCGGGGTGACCGGAGCCGCCAGCTGGGCCATGGAACAGTCGTCCCGGTCCGGGGAACACCGATGAGCAACGATTCCCCACTTGAAACGAAACCGGCCGTTCCCGCCGTGGCACCGGATCCGGTGGTGCGCCTGGTGGCCGTCATCGAACTGGGCACCACATCGGTGCGGATGGCTTTGGCCCAGGTGCAGGCGGATGGATCCTTTCAACCGCTGGAGACCCTGCAGCAGGCGCTGGCCCTCGGCAAGGACACCTTTACCACCGGGGTCATCGGTGCGGAGACCACCGAGGCCTGTGTCCGGGCCCTGCGCCAGTTCAACACCGCCCTGCAGGAATACCAGGTGCCGTCCGCCAATGTGCGGGCCATTGCCACCAGTGCCGTGCGGGAATCGGAAAACCGGGAGGCTTTCCTGGACCGCCTGTACATTGCCACCGGGATCGGGGTCGATGTAATTGATGAAGCCGAGGTCAACCGGTTCACCTACCTGGCGGTTGCCCCGCTGCTGCAATCGGTGCCGGCGTTGCGGGATGGTGAGACCATGATCGTGGAGGTGGGGGGCGGCAGCACGGAACTCCTGCACCTGGACCGCGGCACGATTGTCAGCGCCCAGACCTACCGGTTGGGATCCCTCCGGTTGCGCCGGTTGCTGGATGAAGAGCGTGCTCCGGAGGCCAAGTCGGGCAAGATCCTGCGCAGCCATGTGGACCGCGGGGTGGGGCAGATCCAGTACAGCCTCCCCAAGAACCAGAATGCCGCCCTGCTGGCGCTGGGGGGGGACGCCCGGTTTGCGGCAACGCAACTGGATCCCAAATGGGACAAGCGGCAGGTTGTGAAAATTTCCGTTTCGGCCCTTTCCAAACTGACCCAGGACCTGTTGGCGATGAGCGCCGACGACATGGTGCAGCAGTACCACGTCTCCTACCAGGATGCCGAGACGCTGGGACCGGCCCTGCTGGTGTATGTCCGGCTGGCGCAGGGGTTGGGGCTCAAGCAGGTACTGGTTGGCGGGGCCACCTTGCGGGATGGGGTCCTGTGCGAGATGGCCTCCCAGGGAGCCTGGACCGATGAATTCAAGCGGCAGATCCTGAATTCGTCCACCGAACTCGGCCGGCGCTACCATGTGGATGAGCCCCATGCCCACCAGGTGGCGGACCTGTCGCGGCAGCTGTTTGCCGCCCTCCAGGCGGAGCACCGGCTGGGGCCCCGGCATGAGCTGCTGCTGAACGTTGCCGCCATGCTGCACGAGGTGGGGGCGTATGTCAGTACGCGCAACCACCACAAGCATTCCCTGTACCTGATCCTGAACAGCGACGTGTTCGGGCTTGGCGCCCGCGACCTGGAACAGGTTGCCCTCGTGGCACGCTACCACCGCCGGGCGCCGCCCAAGCCGGCGCACGAGGTGTACGCCATGCTGGGCCGCGAGGAGCGTGTGACGGTGTGCAAGCTGGCGGCCATTCTCCGGCTGGCGGATGCCCTGGACCGGGGGCATGTCCAGTCGCGCCGCGACCTGGATGTCGTCATCGACCGGGGAGAATGCCGGATCCATATCCGGCAACCGTCCGACCTGACGCTTGAACGCCAGGGGGTGCGGGAAAAAGGCGAACTTTTCGAGCAGGTCTACGGGTTGAAAATCGTGTTGCAGGAAAGTGCCGACGAGGTGTCCCATGGCCAAGGTTGACGTGCCGGTGTTCAACCGGGAACTGAGTTGGCTGGAGTTCAACCAGCGTGTGCTGGAAGAGGCAAAGGATGAATCGGTGCCGTTGATGGAACGGGTCAAGTTCCTTGCCATCACGGCATCAAACCTCGATGAATTTTTTCTGGTCCGGGTGGGCAGCCTGGTGTTGCTGGTGGCCGAAGGGGTAACCCGTTCCGATGCGTCGGGCTTGTCGCCGGCCCAGCAACTGGAGGCTGTCGTGGCGCGGGTCCGGACCATGGTGACGGACCAGTATGCCGTTTACACGGACCTGGAACAGCGGTTGCGGGCATCCGGCATGGCCTGCCTGTCGGCCGCGGAATTGTCACCGGACCAACTGGTGCATGCCGAGAATGTCTTCGACGATGAAGTGTTCCCGGTGTTGAGCCCGGTGGCCATCCCGGCCGGCACGCCATTCCCGGCTTTGCCCGGCCAGTCGCTCAACCTGGCGGTCCGGTTGAAGCCCGCACCGGACGGCACCGAACCGCGTTATGCGGTGATTCCGTTGCCGGGCATTCTTTCCCGTTTCATCCGGCTTCCGGGACAGGGTGAGGTGCAGGCCATGATCCGCCTGGAGGATTTGACCATCCGGTTCATTGACCGTTTGTTTCCCGGTGAACCGGTTGTCGAATGTGTACCGTTCCGGATCACCCGCAATGCGGCCATGGGCGTGGAGGAGGATCAGAGCAACGATTTCCTTGCGGAGATGACGGAGCTGCTGAAGCGCCGCAAGGCGGGGGACTGCATCCGGATTGAAACGGTTCCGTCCATTTCCCGCATGTTGCTGCGCTACCTGCAGCGCGGGTTGCAGGTGCCGGACACGGGGGTATACGAGGTTTCCGGCCCGTTGAACCTCGCGGCGTGGTTCCAGGTGGCCGGGCTCAACGCGGGCAAGGGCTTGCGCTATGAATCCTGGGAACCGCGGTATTCGCCGCAGGTGGACCTCAAGCAGAGCGTGTTTGACACCCTGGCCCGCCGGAGCGTGCTGCTGTGCCATCCGTATGACAGTTATGAGCCGGTACTCCGTTTCATCGAGGATGCGGCGGTTGACCCCGGGGTGCTGGCGATCAAGCAGACGTTGTACCGGACCAGTCCCGACAGCCGGGTGATGGCGGCGTTGCGCCGGGCGGCGGAACGCGGCAAGTCGGTGACCGCGCTCGTGGAACTGAAGGCCCGGTTTGATGAGGCCCGCAACATCGAATGGGCCCACGCTCTGGAACTGTCCGGTGTCCAGGTCATCTACGGGGTCAAGGGGCTCAAGACCCATTCCAAGATATGCCTGGTGGTGCGCCGCGAAAGCACGGGAATCGTACGGTACCTGCACCTTGGAACCGGTAACTACAATGAACGAACGGCCCGGATGTACAGTGACATCAGCCTCCTGACCAGCAATGCCGATCTGGGGGCCGATGCATCGGCCTTCTTCCATGCGGTGACCGGCTACACGGAGCCGCCGGCCTTCCTCAAGCTTGCCATGGCTCCGCTGGGGCTCCGGGAGCGACTGCTGGAACGGATCGAAAGCGAGACGGAACGCGCCCGCCAGGGCCAGCCGGCCATGATTACCGCCAAGATGAATTCCCTGGTGGACGAACGGCTGATCGAGGCGTTGTACCGCGCCTCGCAGGCGGGGGTCCAGGTGCGCCTGAATGTCCGGGGCATCTGTTGCCTGCGTCCCGGCTTGAAAAACAGCGCCTCGATTACCGTGGTCAGCGTCGTGGACCGCTACCTCGAACACGCCCGGATTTTCCGGTTCCATGCCGGTGGCCAGGACGACCTGTTTATTTCCAGTGCCGACTGGATGCCGCGCAACCTGGACCGCCGGGTCGAACTGCTGGTGCCGGTGGATGATGAGGAAAACCGCGCCTACCTGACCGGAATCCTGGAGGCCTATTACCAGGACAATGTCAAGGCATGGCGTTTGTTGCCCGACGGTCGTTATGTACGGCTCCGGCCGGAGACAAACCGCAAGGCTTTCCGGTCACAGGAGGTCCTGTATCGCCGTGCCTGCGAGGCGGCCGAATCCGCCGAACAACTCAAGCCGACCGTCCTGGAACCGCATCGCCCGCCAACCGCCCGCGGTCCGGCATGAAACGCGGGAAGACCAGCGGGGGAGGGGCGGTGCCCGCCACGGGATGCGTGACGGATGGACGTCTGCCGGTCTTGAAGGCGGCCATCCGCATCCTGGAACAGGAATACCGGATCATGGCGGCAACCCGTAAACAGGCGGTGCGGGAACCCGATAGCCATGGTTTGCATGATTTCCGGGTGGCCATGCGCCGGTTCCGCGCCGCCACACGGTTCTTCAAGAAACCGCTGGCGGATACCCCGGCGGTCGACATCCGCCGGCGGCTCGCGCGTTGTTCACGGGCGCTGGGTCCGTTTCGGGATGCCCAGGTGTGGGCAAAATGGTGTGCGGAATCCCGCCTGGGCAGCACGGCCCAACGCCGAACCCGGCTGCGCCGCATTTTACAACAGGCGCGGCAATCCGTGGCGGGTAAATGGGACGAGCTTGAACAACTCCTGGATGCTGCCCGGTTTGCCCGCCTCCTGGCCGACATGCGCCGGTTGATCCGGCGGGAAATCCCCGCGAAACATCCGGCCTTCCGCCGTGAACGGTTCAAGGATCACGCCCGGCGGACGCTCTGGAAACGCTACCGCCGCCTGCTGGACCGGCCGACGCCGGACCTGTCCTGGAATCCGGCCCGCCTGCATGAGCTCCGCAAACGGTGCAAGCGGGTTCGATACACGGCTGAGTTCTCGGCCGGGGTGCTGGCCCCCGCCTGCGGCGATCTGGCCGGCGCCTTGCGAACCGTAACCTCCACCCTGGGCCGGGTGCATGATGCGGACCTGCAGTTTGAACGGGCCCGGTCGGATGCACGCCTGGTTCGCCGCATTCAACGATGCCGGACCCAGGCATTCGAAGAGTTTCTCGAGGCGTGGGCTGAACTCCGCTCCAAATCCTTCCGGCGGCGGGTCAGGGACCTGTGTGCAAACGCCAAGGCATGATGGGGAAAGGCGCGAACGACCATGAATGTGTTTCTGGCCCGGCATGGAATTGCGGAAGACATGGCGGCGGATGGCGGGGGGGATGCCGATCGCCGTTTGACCCATGAAGGAAGGATGCGTACCCGGGAGGTGGCGGCCGGTTTGCGGGCGGCGAAAATCCATCCGGAACGGATTTTTTCCAGCCCGTTGATCCGCGCCGTCGAAACAGCCGGGATCTTCCACGAAGGGCTGCACGTCAAGGAACCGGTCGAGGTGGTGGAAGCCCTGGCGCCGGGCGGACATCCGGCTGACGTGGCCCGGGAAATCGAACGTTCCGGGGCCGGGTCCGTGATGCTGGTCGGCCATATGCCGGACCTGTCCATGCTGGCCGGATGGATGACGGGGAGATCCGGCGGATCGGCGTTTGCGTTCAAGAAGGCGTCGGTGTTGTGTCTGGAGACGGACGCCGTGCGAAAGCCCGGTCACGGGTGCGTGACGGCATTCCTGACGCCGGCCGTATTGCGTCAACTGGGCGCCTGAAATCCGTGGTGGTTCAGGTTTTCCGGAGTTGCTTCTCGATGGCGGCGATCACCGATTCCAACACCTTGACCCGGGCAAACCACTTGCAGTTTGATTCCACGATCACCCAGGGGGCGTACGGGGTACTGGTGCGGTAGATCATTTCGTTCACGGCCTGCTGGTAGAGGTTCCATTGTTTCCGGTTGCGCCAGTCTTCCGCGGTGATTTTCCATTGCTTGTGGGGTGTGCGTTCCCGTTCCTGGAATCGCCGCAGTTGTTCCGCCTGGTCGATATGCAGCCAGAATTTGAGTATCACGGCGCCGAAATTGGCCAGATGCTGTTCCATCTCGTTGATCTCGCGGTAGGCGCGTTTCCAGTCGGCCTCCGTGCAGAATCCTTCGACCCGTTCAACCAGCACTCTCCCGTACCAGGACCGGTCGAAGATGGTCAGATGCCCGGCCTTGGGGATCTGGCGCCAGAAGCGCCACAGGTAATGCTGGGCCTTCTCGGCGTCGTTGGGGGCACCGATGGGAACCACCTCGTATCCGCGCGGGTCCATGCGCTGGACCAGCCGGCGGAGGTTGCCGCCCTTGCCGGCGGCATCCCAGCCTTCATAGGCCAGGATGACCGGGATGCGGCGTACATAGAGTTCATGTTCCAGTTCGCGAATGCGAACCTGCGCCTTATCCAGCCTTTTCCGGTAGGCTTTTTCGTCCAACGGCTGGTTGGGCTGGATCGTCTCCAGGATGCCGGGGACCAGGGAGACGGCGGTTTTGGCCGATTTGGCAGGTGTCTGTTTTGACGTGTCCGGATTTTTCAGGCGGGTTTCCAGCAGACTGATCACCGTGCGATACGTCTTGAGAATGGCATGCCGACGGTCATGGGATTCGATGATCGTCCACGGGGCAAAATCCGTGTCGGTTTGGGGCAGGGTCTGCTCGATGATGTCGAGATACTTTGCATACTGGCGATGACGCTTGAGGTCATCCTTGGTCACCCGCCAGGCCGTGGCCTTGTTGCGGCGCAGCTTGTTGAAGCGGCGTTTCTGTTCGCGTTTGTCGATGTGCAGGAACAGCTTGATGATGGCCGTGCCGCCATCCACCAGCTGCCGTTCAAATGCGGAAATATCGCGCAGGGCCGATTCCATCGAACGGCGGTTCATCTGGCCGCGGACCCGGTCCGCCCACAGGGGCCAGTACCAGCCACGGTCAAAGATGGCAATGCGGCCGCGGGGCGGGGTCCGTATCCAGAATCGCCACAGGAAGGGGCGCATGGTTTCATCCGTGGTGGGATGGTTGATGTTGTGGACCTTGAACCCGCGTGGATCCAGGGGGAGTATGAGTTCGTTGATCAACGATCCCTTGCCGGCGGCATCCCAGCCTTCAAGCAGGATCAGGACCGGAACTCCGGCGTCGATCGCCTTGCGCTGGAGCGTGACCAGCTGCAACTCGAGTGCTGCCTTGGTCTTCTTGTAATCGGCTTTTTCAATGGTTTGAGATAGATCGATATTTTGCAGCATGACACCCTCCCGTCACCGGGACCGTATAGAAACCAGGTATTATTGTCACATCAAAAATTCCGTTTGATTATTCTTCCAGATAAGGAATAATAAGGATGTCTAAGGAACAACAACGTACAACAAGGACTTATTGGTGGTATGACATGAATGATGGAATCATGACGTCGGCTGAATTGGCTGACTATCTTCGAATTGCGGAGAAGTCGGTTTTACGCATGGTCAACAAGGGTGAGATTCCCGGTTTGAAGGTTGGCAATCAATGGCGTTTTCCGAAAGTGGTCATTGATAGCTGGATGGCGTCCCGGATGCGGTCGGCACCGGACGAGGCCATGTCCGAATTGATGCGCAAGACCGATGTCCAGGTTCCCTTGTCCCGTCTGATGTACCCGGGCAAGGTGCTCTTGGATATGACGCCCGCGGACAAGCCCGGGATTTTCCGGCAATTGGTTCAGCCGTTGGTGCAGGACCGGATCATCGGTGACCCGGAACCCTTCATCATCCGGTTGCAGGAACGTGAGAACATGGTGTCAACCGCGGTGGGCCGGGGGATTGCCCTGCCGCACCCCCGCCATCCGGGCGACGTGCATGCCACGCGAAGCAGTGTGGTGTTCGGGCGTTGTCCGCAAGGCGTTGATTTTGATGCTCCGGATGGCCGCCCGGTGACGTTGTTTTTCCTGATATGCGCCACGGGCGATGTGGTGCACCTGCGGATCATGTCACGGCTGGCGTGGATGTTGCGGGACGTCGCCTTTGTCGAGCAACTGGGTTCGGTGGTATCCGAGGCGGATGTCCTGACGGCCATCATGCGCAAGGAAACCGACCCATTGAGCCGGTAGGCAAATGCGTAGGACTGCGGGGATCAGCCGGCGGCCAGCCGTGCGGATTCCACCGTGTTGTGCAGCAGCATGGTGATGGTCATGGGCCCGACGCCGCCGGGCACCGGTGTGATCCATGATGCTTTGCGGCTGACGCCCTCGAAATCCACATCGCCCACGAGCCGGAAGCCCGCTTTGCGGGAGGCGTCCTCGATCCGGTTGACACCCACATCGATGACAATGGCCTGGTCCTTGACCATGTCGGCGGTGATCGTGTTGGGTCGGCCTGCGGCGACAATCAGAATATCGGCCTGCCGGGTATGAAAGGCCATGTCGCGGGTGCCCGTATGGCAGATGGTGACGGTGGCGTTGGCGTCGGGCGCCTTCTGCAGCAGCATGATGGCCACCGGTTTGCCGACGATGTTGCTGCGTCCCACCACCACGACATGCGCGCCGGAGACCGGGGCGCCGATGCGGGCGAGCAGCTTGACCACCCCATGCGGGGTACAGGGAAAATAGGTTTTCTCGCCGATCACCATGCGCCCGACATTGACGGGATGGAACCCGTCAATGTCCTTGGCCGGATCAATGGCCAGCAGGGCTTCGCTTTCGTTCAGGTGTTTCGGCAGGGGCAGTTGCAGCAGGATGCCGTGGATACGGGGATCCCGGTTCATGCGGTTGATCAGGGCCAGCAGTTCCGCCTGGGTGGCGGTGGCGGGAATGCGGTTGTCGTCCGACAGGATGCCGATTTCCTCGCAGGCCTTTTCCTTGGCGGTCACATAGGATTTCGAGGCGGGATTGTCGCCCACCAGGATGACGCCCAACCCCGGGGTGATGCCCCGTGCCTTGAGGGCGTCGACATCCTTCCGGATCTCGGCCCGCAGGTCATGGGCGATCTGTTTGCCGTCGATGATTTTTGCCGCCATGGTGCTCGCTCCTTTCGAATCAGAACAATCCGCGGATCCGCCCGGTCTTGACATCCACATCGATGTTGCGGAAAGCCGGGAGGGATGCCGTTCCGGGCATCAGCTTGATGGCCCCGGCCACCGGTACAACCAGTCCGGCGCCCCGGTATACAAGGATGTCCCGGATGGGTAATTCCCAATCGCTGGGCCGGCCCTTGATGTCCGGGTCATGGCACAGGCTGAGATGGGTCTTGACCATGCAGGTGCCGTATTCCGCGGTTGTCGGGTCCTGCTCCACGGCCTTTACTTTGGCCAGGGCGGCATCGGTATAGGTGACACCGCGGGCGCCGTAAACGTCCTGGGCAATCCGCTTGATGCGTTCCCGCAGGGGAAGTTTGAGGTCGTAGAGGAACTGGAATGAATTCGGGCGGCTGGAGGCGTCGATCACGGCTTCGGCCAGTTCGATGGCGCCGTCTCCACCCTTGAGCCAGTGTTGGGACACCACGGCATGGGCGCCGGCGGATTCCGCGATGCGCTGGATGACCTTGATTTCCCCGGCGGTGTCGGTGTGAAACCCGTTGATGCAGACGATGGGCGGGACCCCGCTGCGCTTGACCGTCTCGATGTGGGACAGCAGGTTGGCGCAGCCCGCTTCGACGAGGCCGACATTTTCACCGGTATAGGCGGGATCGAGCGGGGCGCCGGGTTTGACGGCGGGCCCGCCGCCGTGCATCTTGAGGGCACGGACCGTGGCCACGATTACGACGGCGTCCGGCTTGAGGCCGGACAGGCGGCACTTGAGATTCCAGAATTTTTCGAACCCGATGTCGGCGCCGAATCCGCTTTCGGTCACGTGGTATTCCGTCAGGCGGGTGGCAATCTGGTCGGCGATGATGGAGCTCTGGCCGATCGCGATGTTGGCAAACGGTCCCGCATGCACGAAGATCGGCTGGCCCTCGATGGTCTGGAGCAGGTTGGGGTTCAGGGCATTGACCATCCAGGCGGTCATGGCGCCATCCACCCCGAGATCCGCCGTGGTCACATCCTTGCCCTGGCGGCTGGTGGCCACGACGATCCGCCCCATGCGTTCGCGCAGGTCCTTGAGGTCCCGGGCGACTGCCAGGATGGCCATCACCTCGCTGGCCACGGTGATCTGGAAGCCGGAATCCATCTCGACGCCGTCCATTGGACCGCCCTTGCCGATGGTGATGGACCGCAGAGCCTGGGCGCAGAAATCGATGGTCCAGCGGAAGGCGATGCGGGCCGGATCGATATCCAGCCGCTTGAGCCCCAGCCGTTGCAGGCGGGCATCGTCATAATTGCGCTCATGCTGCATACGGGCCGTCAGGGCCACCATGGCCAGGTTGTTAGCGTTGCTGATGGCATCGATGTCGCCGGTCAGGCCGAGCGACAGCGGGGAGAGCGGAATGCACTGGGCCAGACCACCGCCCGCGGCAGAGCCCTTGATGTTGAAGGTCGGGCCGCCGCTGGGTTGACGGATGGCGCCGCTGACCCGTTTGCCGAGCTTGCCGAGTCCTTCGACCAGTCCGATCGTCGTGGTGGTTTTGCCCTCACCCAGCGGGGTCGGCGTGATGGCGGTTACATCGATGTACCGGCCCTGTTGTGCCTTGCGCAGGCGCGCCAGGCATGCCCGTTGATCCACCTTGGCAAGACTGCGCCCCATCGGAATCAGCTCGTCCGGGTGGATGCCGATTTCCTCGGCCAGGCGGTCGATCGGTTTCATCCCCGCTTCGGCCGCTTCGGCGATCTGCCAGTCTTTCATCTTGACGGGATTCAATTTCATGCCTTTGCTCCCTCTACGCATCCGGTCTGGTCGTCCATGGGGGACCATGGAACCATTGACCGGGTCAAACGCGTGAAAACCTATACGCAATGACAAGGCGGAGTCAAGGCGGGGTATGAAAAAATCCGGCATTACGGAATGTCATTCCACGACTGGTTCCCGGGGATTGGCCCTGCGGGGCGGTTCGTTGGGAGACCTATTGCTGACGTTGCCGGCCTTGCGCCGTATCCGGCGGGAACTGCCCGGCCTGTCGCTGACCCTGGCGACACGATCCTCCTGTGCGGAGCTTTTGGTGGACGATGGGGCGGCTGACCGCTGGCTTTCCCTTGAACGATCCGACCTGGCCGGGTTGTTTTCTTCACACCCCTGGGAGGGTGGCCTGCTGCCGTATGACCGGGCCTGGTCCTGGATGCGGGATCCGGACGGCCATGTGGTGCGGAACCTGAAAAAGGCGGGATTGTCGCAGGTGGCGGTGCGGGATCCGTCGACAACCGTTTGTCACCAGGCGGATCATCTGGAACAGATCGTGGGGGCGGTTGACCTGGATGACCCGGTCCGCCGGTTGCCGCTCCGCCTGTCGGCGGCCACGCAGCAGGCGGGAACCGTGCGCATGCCACGCCGATGCCGGCCCCTGGTGGTGATACATCCCGGCAGCGGCAGTGCCATCAAAAACTGGCCGGTCGACCGTTTCATCCGGATAGCCGAATGGGTGGATGGCGCCGGTTATACCCCGGTATTCACCATCGGGGAGGCGGATGCCGTGGTGCGTTACGAATTGGAACGGCGGAACAACCGTTATCCGCTGCTGGAGGGATTGTCCATCCGGGAAATGGCGGGACTGCTGTCCCGGGCCGCGTTGTACCTGGGCAACGATTCCGGCATTTCTCATCTTGCCGCGGTGATCGGCATCCGGACCTTCGTGGTGTTCGGGCCGACTGATCCCGACGTGTGGGCGCCGGTCGGGCAGGCCGTCACGGTGATCCGGCCGGACCGTTTGAACGCCCAGGCGCTCCGGTCGATTACGGCTGAACAGGTCTGGCAAATCATGCGGCCCTTCGGTGCCGGTTGATCAGTAGCGGAAGGTGCTGCCGCCGATATATTCCCGGAGGATCGAGGTCTGCGGGATGGTGCGGGCGGGGGCCGGAAGGAAATTCAGGAGAAATTCGGTCAACCGGCGTGATTCGGCATATTCCGGGGAATCGGGCTTGATCTGCATGAGCAGGGGTTCGACCAGCGGCTTGAGTATGGCCAGTTCGTAATCCAGCGCGGAATTGAAGGTGGCATCGGCTTCCTTCTGGAATGGGAAGATCCAGCGCTTCTCGCCGCGCCGGACCGATGTCCACAACCGCAGGGTGTTTAATGCGGAATGGCCGCGGTACTTGTGATCGCGGACCATCCGGCGCATCAGGCGGTTGTCGGTGGTGGATATCCGGTTATTGGCGTCCACGTTGAGCTGGGTCAGGGCGCTGATGTAGATCCGGAACTTGGATTCATGGGGGACGAGTTGGGTGAGGCGCGGATTCAGGCCGTGAATGCCTTCGATGATCAGGATCTGGTCGGGAAGCAGGTGCAGCTTCTCCCCCGAGTATTCCCGTTGCTTGGTGGTGAAATTATAGGTGGGCCGGTCGATGGTGCCACCGTTCATCAGGGTCAGCAGGTGTTCGTTGAACAAGTCAAGGTCCACGGCTTCCAGGTGCTCGTAGTCGGGTTTCCCGGTCTCGTCGATGGGATTGTGCTCGATACCGACAAAATAATCATCGGTGGCGAGGGTGAGCGGGTGCAGGCCGTTCACCTGCAATTGGACGGATAACCGCTTGGCAAACGTGGTCTTGCCGGCGGACGAGGGGCCGGCGATCAGGACGAAACGGATCGTTGCTTTCCGGGCGGCGATCTGGTCGGCGATCCGGGCGACCTTCTTTTCGTGGAGGGCTTCGGCGGTTTGGACGAATTCCTCGAAGCGGCGGCCTTCCGCGATGATCGCGTTCAGCCGGCCCACGGTGCTTACCCCCAGGATGCGGCCCCATTGCTTGTGTTCCTGAAAAATGTTGAACAGGTGGGGTTGGTCCTCGAAGGGGGCCACCCGGCCGGGCTCTTCACGGGCGGCGAATTGCAGGACAAAGCCAGGCGGGTACGGGATCAGTTCAAAACACTGGAGAAGCCCCGTGTGGGGGGCCAGGGGACCGTGTGCGAAATCCAGGAAACCGCCGCACTCATGCACGACAATGTGCGGGGGGTTGCGGAAGGTGAGCAGGTTCAGCTTGTCGGCCAGTCCGACGCTGGTGAATGCCTTGACCGCATCGGTATAGGCCAGTTTATGGCGGTTGATGGAGTGGGATTCCGCCACCAATTGCTGCATGCGCTGCCGGATGGTGTCCAACTGGACCGGCGTGATCCCATGGCGGGGTTCGACATGATTGGTCTGGAAACTGCAATACAAGCCGACACCCAGTGAATGCTCGACCGCGAAAGAGGCTTCGGGAAACTGTTCCGCCACCACCCGGGCCAGGAGATAACACAGGGAGTTGCGGTAGATGCGCCACCCGTGGGGATCGGCCATGGTCAGGAAACTGACCGTGCAGTTCGTGGTCAGGGGATAGGTCATGGAACAGACGTCGTGGTTGACCAGGGCGGCAATGGCCGGCAGGTCGCCGGATGCAGCGTGCGGTACAAGGGATCCGACGGAGGTGCCAAGCGGGAGGGAGACCGGTGGGCGATCATTGACCTGTACCTGAATCATAGGCGCATTCATGGCATGACCTTACCAGAATCAGCAGGGTGCTGCCAAGTCGCATCAGCGTCCCGGTGCTGGAGCCGGGGCGAACGTCCTCGTGAGCCGTCTGTCTGATCCGGCTGGAGCCGGGGCGACCTCGCCCCGGTCTGATCCTGATCCAACACGACCAGTCGGTTATACTTTCCTTAAAGCAGGGCGGAGGCGACGGTGTCGGCCAGACGGATGCCGGCATCGGTGAGTTTCCAGCGTGGACCCTGTCGGGAGACGAGTCCGTCTTTCCTCAGGGTGTTGAGCGCCTTCATCCAACGGGCCCGGTGCCCGGGCGCCCGGTCGAGGAACGGGCGGAGCGTGATGCCGTCCAACAGTCGGAACGCGAATGCCAGGCGTTCGGATGCGTCGGTCTCTGTTGAGAGGGTTTCAAATCGGCGGGGGGGCAGATCGCTTTTCCACGGGGTGCAATAGGACTTGACGGAGGGTCGGTTGGTCCACCGGTCCAGTCCCACCCGGGATGCGGCGGCGGGCCCGAACCCGAGATAGTCACCGCCCTGCCAGAAAGCCAGGTTGTGACGGCAGCGTTGTCCCGGCCGGGCATAATTGGAGATTTCATACCGGTGATAGCCCGCGCCGGCCAGTCGCAGGGCGGCGGTGTGGATGCGGCGCAATTCGGTGTCAACCGTCGCGGCCTGCCATTTCCCGGTGCGTGCCGCACGCGCCAGCGGCGTGCCGGGTTCAACCGTCAGGTCATACACCGACAGGTGGTCAGGTACAAGGGCGATGGCATGGTCCAGGTGGCGGCGCCAGGCAGCGGCATCGATGCCGGGAACGGCGGCGATCAGGTCGAGGTTCAGTGACGGTATGCCGGCGGCACGGATGTCGGCGATGCTGTCATAAACCTGGCGTACCGTATGCCGCCGTCCGAGTTGCCGGAGTACCGGATCGGAAAACGACTGGACACCCAGGCTGACCCGGTTCACCCCGGCTTGTTGGAGCAGGACCGCCTTGTCGCGCGTGAGCGAGCCGGGATTCGTTTCCACCGTCCATTCGGTTTCCCGGGTGATGTGGAACCGGTCCGTGAACAGCCGGCACAATCGATCGAGTTGATGGATATCGAGGACGGACGGGGTTCCGCCGCCGATGTAAAGGGTGCGGGGGACCTTTGGCAGGAGCCCGCGATTGCCGGCTTCATGGAACTCGTGGGTCAGGGCATCAAGATAGCGGTCGGCAGGTGCGGCATCGAACCGTTCGGAATAAAAGGCGCAATAACGGCAGGCTCCGTCACAAAACGGAACATGAACATAAAGGTGTACAACGCCCGTCTGCATGGATCGGCACGGTACCCGCTCGATCCGTCATGGACAAGCCTTTTGCGTCCGACAGGGTGCGTTTCGGTGCTGGGGTGGGGGGAGGGTCAGAGGAATGATGTGGGGTCT
>MHBQ01000139.1:28285-28353 GCA_001803315.1 Lentisphaerae bacterium RIFOXYC12_FULL_60_16 | reverse complement strand
TGCAGGTCCTGGCGCAGCCTGGCCACGATGGATTGTCCCAGGCGGATCCGCATACGCTGCGACAGGCG
>MHBQ01000139.1:4488-28138 GCA_001803315.1 Lentisphaerae bacterium RIFOXYC12_FULL_60_16 | reverse complement strand
GGCCTGTACGACGAGGACATGGTCCACGACGTAACGCATGTAGTATGCCATGATGTACCAGGAGCTGGCATTCAGTCCGAGCAGGATCATGCACAGCGCCAGCCAGCCGCGGTGCGGCAGGACGTAGCGCTGGAAGAAACGGCGGTAGAGGCTTATCCCGCCCTGTTCGGGGGGCCGTTCGAGGCTTGGCCGGTAGGCCATGCGCCGGCGTTCATAACGGCGGGGGCGGGGGATCATGGCTCCACCTCCAGGACCCCTTGTCCCATGTGGCGCAGATACAGGTTGCGGTATTCGCCGTGGGGCCGGGCCATCAGGTCGGCATGGCAGCCGGTCTCGAGGATGCGGCCCTGGCGGAGGAGGACGATCGGGTTGGCGTTGCGGATGGTGCTGAGGCGATGGGCCACGACAAAGGAGGTGCGCCCCTGGAGGAAACGCGCCATGGCGACCTGGATGGCCTGTTCGGAATCGCTGTCGAGGGAGCTGGTGGCCTCGTCCATGATGATCATGGCCGGGTCGGCGAGAACGGCCCGGGCGATGCTGACCCGCTGTTTCTGGCCGACGGACAGGTGGATGCCATGGCGTCCGCCGCAGGGGGTGTCGAATCCGCGCGGGAGCGCCATGATCTCGTCGTGGATTTCCGCGACGCGGGCCGCGGCTTCGATTTCGTCGCGGGAGGCGGTGGGGCGGCTGTAGCGGATGTTGTCGGCGATGGGGATGTCGAACAGCAGGGGTTCCTGCAATACCAGGCCGA
The DNA here is from genome assembly GCA_001803315.1 of Lentisphaerae bacterium RIFOXYC12_FULL_60_16. GTDB lineage: Bacteria > Verrucomicrobiota > Kiritimatiellia > UBA8416 > YA12-FULL-60-10 > YA12-FULL-60-10. The sequence continues at coordinate 27,387 of MHBQ01000139.1, read as the reverse complement.
ACTGGCGGCGGAGGGTGTGCGGATCCATCTCGCGGATGTCGGTTCCGTCGATGCGGATGGCGCCGTCCAGTACGTCGTAGAATCGCAGCAGGAGCGACACCAGGGTGGTCTTTCCGCATCCGGTCGGTCCCACCAATGCCACGGTATTGCCGGCGGGGACGGCCAGGCAGAAGTCATGGAGAATAATCCGGTCGGGATGGTAGCCGAAGCGGACATGATCGAATTCCACGTTGCCCCGAAGGCGGGCGGGTATCCGGCGGGCGGATCGTTGTCGGGGGATTTCCGGCTGTTCGTGGAACAGGCCCAGGATCCGGCCCATGGAGACGCCGGCATCCTGCAACTGCTGGGCCAGCAGGGAGAAGCGGACGGCCGGATCGAGCAATTGGATGGCGTAGGACGTCAGCGCGATGACGTCACCGTAGGAAGCCTTGTCGTTCAGGACCAGCCAGCATCCGGCGAAGTAGATCACGGCGCGCCCGATGTCGCGGATCAGCACCGTGTTCATGTTGAATTCGATGGATGCGAATTCCGTGTTGCGGATCAGGTTGAGGTTGGTGTCGGATAATTGGCGGAAGGCGATGTGTTCGCGATCTTCCGCCCCGTAGGTCTTGACTGTGAGGTTGGCGGCGAGCTGGTTCTGGAGGGCGCCGGCAAGCCGGTCCTCGGCGCGGCGGTGTTGGCGGGTGGTCACCCGGAGGCGGCGGTAATTCAGCCGGTAATTCAGGACGAAAAGGGCCACTACACCGAGCAGCAGCCAGGACATGGACCGGTTGATCGTGAACGTGATGCTGAGGGCAAACGTGGCGCAGACCAGGTCTGACAGCACCTGCACGGCCTGGGCGGTGGCCACCTGCTGGACCGTGCTGCTGTCGGTGAGCAGGCGGTTGATCAATTTGCCGACACTGTGCTTGCTGAAGAACCGCATGGAGAGCGACAGCAGGTGTTCATACAGACGGGTCCGGATGGAGAGGATCAGGCGCTGGCCGACGATCGCGAGCCCCTGCACCTGGAGAAAGGCGCTCATGGCATGCACGACCGGCACGGTGATCATCAGGATGCCCAGGCCCCACAACAGGTTATGTTCACCACGGGTGATAACGCGGTCAATAATCGCCCGCGTCATCAGCGGCGGGGTCATGGCGATCAACGAGATACCGGCGGTCAGAATGGCCAGACCGGCCAATTGCCGTCGGAACGGGTAAAGAAACCGTCCAATTTCCCGCCATACCTGTTGTTTCGGTTGCCGGGGGCGGGATTCACCCGGGGGTTTATCAGATTCCATGATTCAAGCGCCTCATCATGCCACCCGATCATACAGGCACAAGCAAAAAGCAAAAATAATACTTCCCTTTACCGGCAGCCGGAAATTGATAGTATGGTTCCCGTCCAGAGACACTGTAACCATGGCCAAGATACTGATCATAGACGATGAAGCCCCGATCCGGGAGGTTCTATCCAAAGTGCTCCAGGCGGTGGGGCATGTGGCGGTTGCCTCGGGTGACGGCCATGACGCCTTGCGGCGGATCGGCTCGGAACCGTTTGACCTGGTTCTTTGCGACATGCGCATGACCCCGGTTGACGGGCTTACCGTGCTGAAACAGGCCCATGCCATCAAACCGGATCTGCCCTTCCTCATGTTGACGGCATACGGTTCGGTGGATGTCGCCAAGGAGTCCATGCAGGCAGGGGCATTCAACTTCCTCTCCAAACCCTGGAAAATGGATGAGTTGTTGCTGAATATCCAACGCGCAGTCGGACATGAGGTTCGTCCGTCGTCTGGGGCTTCCGGGGTACAGACGTCCCGGACGGAAATGGTTCCCGACTGGTCAACCGAGCCGTGGGCGGAACCTGTCCGGCGTTTGGCGGCAACCAGCGCTCCGGTCCTGATCACCTGTTCCGATGCTGATCGGATGCGGGTTGCACGCCTGATCCATGACCAGGGCATCCGCCAGGCCGGACCGTTTTGCGTACTGGATTGTGCGGGATTGCCGGAACCGATTCTCTTGGTTGAAATGGTGGGATGTGCCAAGGGCTTTGTGCGCGGGATTCCCGACAGCCGGTCCGGCATGCTCGAGAAGGCGTTCGGTGGAACGTTGATCCTGGATGAAGTGGCCTGGATGCCCCATAAGCTCCAGGGGGATTTGATCCGTATCATCCAGAGCGGGGTTGTCAAACGGATGGGTGGGGCGGAGATTATTCCCCTGGATGTCCGGATCCTGGCAACGACCGCCTACGGGCTGGACGTGTTGAAGCACAAACGCAGCCTCATCCCCGAGTTCCTGACATGGTTCGGGGAGAATATCCTGCAAATTGAACGGCCAGCTACGCCAGACGCCGGATGAGTGTTTTCAGGGCGTTGAGGGCCGGCAGGGTGGACAGCAGTTCGCCGATGCGAAGCAGGGTGGGTGGAAGAAATTCCCCGAAACGCCGGGTGCCCGGCATGGCGCCCAAACGACCGTATGCGCCGGCCGCCTGCAACAAGCGTTGAACGGCGGCATACCGGTAGGCGGTTTCCGCCGTGTCCCCGGCTTGTGCGGTCTGTTCACACCAGTAGGTAAGCAGGGCGGTCTTCAGCGTTTCCGGCAATCGGGCATACGGATCTTCCAGTAGGGAGGCCAGATCATACAGGGCGGGGCCCATCCGCATTCCCTGGAAATCGATCAGGTAGATGCGATGGTTCCGGATGAGCAGGTTGGTGGACTGGAAATCCCGGTGTACCAGCACCCGCGGTTGAACCACCAGCCGGCGCATGATGGCATTCAAATCACGCCGGAGGGATGTCCGGTCGATCCTCGGAATGTCCGGCCTTGTTGCGACCGCATGGGTCAGGAAGAGATCGTGTTCCCACCGGTAGAGGGTGGACGTAAAGGCAGGGCAAAGGTCGAGGTGTTCGGAGCGGGCGGCTTTGGCCAGCCGGTGCAGACGAATCATGCCGTCGATGACCTGCCGGTAAGCGGATTCGACGGCCCGCATCCCTTTCGACTGGATGTGTGTCAGGAGATCGTTCCGGCCCAGGTCCTCCATCAATAACTCCCGGCTTGCCGGGTCGTGCCAGCGGATGCGGGGGACCGGTATGCCGTGGCGGTACAGGAACCGGGCGTTGGGGACAAACCGGGCGTTTTCCGGTCTTTCCAGGCTGTACTGGACATGGATGACCGATCCGCGGGGCGATCGGATGCGGGTGAAGACACGGGCTGAACCGCGGAGATCCAGTGGTTCGGCCCAACAACGGTCGGGGTTCACGTGCAGGCCGCGGCGGATCTGATCGGGCCAGGCGGGGTTCATGGCCTGCACGGGCAGGGCCATTACGCCCTTGAGCGTGCCCCGCACGTGGACTCCCGGGGCGAGCATGGAATCGATGATGCGGGAGGGAGCGGAAACGCGCGCCTGGTCCATGATGATGGACCGTTGAACGATGGATCCCTGACCCACCCGTGCCCCCGGGTGGATGGCGCTGGCGGTATCGGCCAGGACTCCGGGGCAGGTTTTTGCGAGATGCCTGCGCACGGCCTGAATGGACAGGTTGAAACGCTGTTCCTGCAGGGCCTGAATATGGGCGGTGCGGTATTGTCCGGGGTTTCCTATATCCGCCCAGAATGAGCCGGGGACGCATACGCCCCGGACCGGCCGCCCGGCTGACATGGCGTTCTCATAGGCCGTGATGATGGAACTGAAGGAGGCGTGGGGGATGCAGGCAAGGATTTCCGGTGCGACGAGGTGAAGGCCGCAGAAGGTGAATGAACCGGGCTGGTCGGGTGATCCGCCCCGGAAACGGCGGATGATGCCCTGTTCAACCTGTACGGTACGCGGGCCGGCCTGGTCGGTCATCCACAGGACTGCCGGTGCAGCATGCCGTGCCATGCATGACAGGAAGGGGTGCGGATCGAGATCCATGACGATATCGCCGTTGACGATCCAGAACGGGTTATTGTCGAAGAACCAGGCGGCGTGGCGGAGCGCCCCTCCCGTGCCGGCGATTTCAGGTTCGAAGGAGCAGGCAACCTGAAGCCCGAGCCGGCCGGCGTGTGTGCGAATGAAATCGTAAAGGGGCCCGGGGTGGTGGTGGAGATTGATGAGTACGTCCCGGACCCCCCAGGCGTGGAGCTGCCGGAGCAGTCGTTTGAGCACGGGTTCATTCCAGAATGGCACCAGGGGTTTGGGCAGGCACCGGGTGAGTGGATCGAGCCGGAACCCGAATCCCGCTGCGAGCACGACCGCTTTCCGTGGGCGTATCATGCGCGGGAGTATAGCAGGGCCCGGGTGCGGGCCGCGGTGAATGGCCGGAGGTCATGACGCCAGGCACGAACGATGTCCCGCGGGGATGATGATGCCCGGAGTTGGAGGCGAACCCGGTCGGTGGCGTAGAGCTTGTCGAAGAATTCCGGGCGTGTCCCCGGGGTGTTCCACATCCGCTTTTCCCCTGCCTGTTGTTCCAGTTCATGGAGGAGATGGATGCTCAGGGTGACCGGGCGGAAAACGGCTGGATTCGTCACCTGGATACGGATCCCGTCGAGGGTAAGGTCCTTGACCGGATCGCGGGCGGCGCGGTACCGGTAGGGGTAAAAGCGGACGCCGGGCAGGTGAATCCCGGTCAACCGGTTGATCAGGTGATCGGCGTTCAGCCAGGGGGCCCCCACGATGCGAAAGGGCAGGGTGGTGCCGCGCCCGATATCGACGGCCGGTAACGCTTCACTGAAGACGGTGGCCGTGTAGCAGATGGCGCTTTCCCAGGACAGGATTCCCTGGGAGGGCGGTATCCATGGCAGCCCGCCGGGATACTGCCAGCGGCGGCACCGGTGGGGGGTGAGGGGAATGACCGTGAGTTCCACCGGGATCTCCAGCGCCGGTTGCAGCCACCGGGCCAATTCACCCGGGGTCATGGCATGCAGCATGGGGGCCGGATAGGCGGCGACAAAACTTTCAAACGCCGGGTCCGTCAGGGGTCCGTCCGGAAGATGGGGCAGGGGAATGGGGCGATCGGTCACGATCACGCGCTTGCCCGAGGCGGCGGCCGCCCGCATCACGTTCAGCAGGGTGGCTCCGTAGGTGTAGGGGCGTGCCCCGATATCCTGCAGGTCGACAATGATCGTATGGATCTTTTTCATCATGGCGGAGGTGGGGACCCGCGTGGCGCCGTACAGGGAATAGACGGGTATTTTCCAGGTCGGATGACGTTCCACGCGGACGGGTTCCCCGGCGGTGGCCGTTCCGTAATAACCGTGTTCGGGACCAAACAAGGCCGCCACCCGGATGCCGGCATCCCGCAGGGCGATGGCGGATGGCGTACCGGTGGAGGTGACCGAGGCCGGATGTGCCAGGAGACCCACGGATTCCCCGGCGTTGAGCCAGCGGGCGGGATGGCGGGCCAACCGTTCGATGCCGGGGATCAGGGTCGACGTGTGCATGGAGTGATCACGCTATGCGTTGGGATGACCGGCATCAAGCTAGAAATCCAGGGCCCGCAGCCGCCGGACGCCGAGGACCAGGGGGATGATGGTGGCGGCACCCGTGGTGGCGAACAGCCAGAGAATCGTGATGGCCAGACCGATCTGGAAGCGCCAGCCGCTGATCCAGCCCAGGTTGTGCCAGTGCAGTATGGCGCCGACCGGCAGGATGACGGCGAGGAGGAGGAAGAGGCTGACGACCAGGTTGAGTGTGCCGCCGAATCCCGAGACGATGGCGGCGGGATTGCGTTGTTCCAGGTCGATATACACGGCGCCGATGCCGGTGGACAGGCCGGATATGGCGAACGCCAGGCAGCCTGCCAGGGAACACGCCAGCAGGGTGGTCAGGGGGTTGGCCGACAGCATGGAACTGGACAGCAGCATGAGGCCGATGCTCACCGGGACAAGCGCCAGCGAAGCGGTCCAGAACTTGGTCAGCAGGACCCGCTTCAGTGTGAGCGGGGACAGCCCCACGGTCCAGAAAGCCTGGCCTTCGAGGCTCAGTTGGGGGTAGACGAAGCGTGCGCCGAGCGAACACATCACGGCGCTGACGCTGAAGACGTTGAGGAAGGCGATCGTATTGCGCCAGGTATCGGGGAGCAGGTGATAGCGGAACGAGCGCAGGTTCGAAAAATAAAAGGCCAGGATGCCGAAGAATATCAGCGCTTGGGACCACTGCATGGGATCGCGTATGAACATGCGTATGTCCTTGAGGACCAGTCCGCGCACATCCGGACGGAGTATGGCCAGGATGCGTGACAGCCGGGGAAACAGCACCGCCCGGGTGTTGCCGCCCGAGGCGCTGGACTGCACCTCGTGCCAGGCCGGTTCAAACCAGACGCGGCCCAGTTCCTGCACCAGCAACAGGACCAGCATGCCGTTGGTGATGACCGCGGCGAGAAACATCATGCCGCGACCCCATTCCATCTTGGACATGGCCAGGATCCCCTCGGAAACCCACCACCCGGGCATCCAGCGGTTGGTGGCTAGGGCCAGTCCCGGCAGGAGGGCTGCCAGGTTGAACTGGAGCGTGGTGTCATCCTGGAGCGGGCGGACGGTCCGGATGGACCATGCCACGGCCAGGCAGGCGCCGACCAGCACCAGGATCAGCGTCGTCCGCAGGAGCCGCCGTGGGAACCACCGCACAAACGCGAGCGAAATCAGGATGCCGATACCCGACGCCATGCCCAGGTAGGGAATTGAGAAGAGCAGATTCCATAATCCGAACAGCGGGGAAAGGCCCTGGTGATAGGCATAGGCGGCAAGGAATGGAATCATGATGAAGAAAAACGCCCACGAACACAACACGGTGGTTTCCAGGAATTTCAGGGTGATGATGTCGTACAGGGGGACCGGATGACTCAGGAGAAACGGGACTTCGGGTGACCGGAAAAAGGTGGAGTAGGTGATGATCATGCTGGAGATGACGATCATGATGCCGACCCCGAGGAAGAACAGGGAGAACAACCGGTTGATGATCAGGGTGCCGGCGCCGCCCAGCGTGTTCAGGAAAATGAACCCCCGGAGAAACAGGATGAGCAGGGTCAGTTCGAATACCAGCGCGAACAGGGCGATAAACCAGACCTTGAGACGGGACTGTTGTTGCAGGACCCGCCACGTGTTGCGCCAGTGGCATCGTGTTTTTCCCGATAATGCACGCCAGGCCGACATGGGGGTTACTCCTGCGGGTTGGATGTGAGGCCCAGGAAACAGTCTTCCAGGTTCATGCCGCCATGATCCCGCTTGAGTTCCGCCAGGGTTCCCAGGGCGATCAGCCGTCCATCGTCAATGATGCCGATTTGGTCGGCGATATCCTCGGCCAGGGCCAGGATGTGGGTGGTCAGGAACACGGTCATACCGTTCCGGCAGGATTCGCGGAGCAGGTTCTTGATCAGGCGGATCGTGTAGGGGTCAAGGCCGATGAGTGGTTCATCGATGAACAGCACCTGGGGGTTATGCAGGAGTGTGGCGCAATAGATCAGGCGCTGGCGGAGCCCGTGCGAGAGGTCCTTGACCAGGGTGCTCCGGTAGGTGTCCAGGCTGAAACATTCGAACCAGCGGTTGATGGACAGCCGGGCTTCGGACAGGGGAATATGGAACAGGTCGGCGGTGAACTCGCAGAATTCCACCGTGGTCAGGCGGTCGTAGAGGAACGGCATGTCGGGGATATACCCGGTGATGGCTTTGGCTTCCTGGGCCTGGGTGCGGACATCGAACCCGTGTATGAGTGCCCGGCCGCGGCTGGGACGGAGGAGACCGGTCAGGATCTTGAGCGTGGTGGTTTTGCCGGCCCCGTTGGGGCCAAGGAAGCAGAACAGCTGGCCGGGGGGAACGTCCAGGCACAGATCGTAGAGTGCGGTTTTGGTCCCATAGTCCTTGCCCAGGTGTTCAATGTGGATCATGGCGGGTTTCCTTCCAGGATACGGATGCGCAGACGCCCGATCAGGCGGACGAGTTCCACCTGGCTGGCCATCTCGCCGGAGACCAGTGCCAGGTGGGTGGCGTCCACACGGCGTTGGCCCCACGTGGGGTCGGTTTCGATCCAGGCCCCGTCCGTGTAGAAGGCGGGCCAGGCGTGGTAGAAGAAGCGGTCTTCGTGGAACGCCAGGCCGACCTTGATGTCGGCGGGGATGCCGGCGGCGCGCGCCAGCCCGACGGCCAGGTAGGTATGTTCGTTGCAATCGCCGGCCAGGGTCTTGAGGATGTCCAGCGCCGACGGCATGGTGATGCGCATGGTCTTCTCCATGTTTTCGTGGACCCACCCGGTGATGGCATCCACGGCTTCAAGCGTGGATCGGGTTGAGCGGGTGATGGCGTCTGCCTGTTTGCGCATGGCGGGGTCATCGGCCTGGATAAAGGGTGTGGAGGCGGTTAGTGCGGCATCCGGGACGGGCAGGGGGGCGTGGGCCGGCAGATGGTCGCCGTGGTAGACGGTCAGTACGGATCCGGTCGGGCCGGTGGATTCCACCACCTGCCGTGACGAGGCGATGCGGGCCGGATCCAGGGTGACACCCTGGAGTTCCATCCGGATGGACGGCCGCTCCCGGGGAGCGGCCAGAATGCCATCCAGGGGGACCGCCATGCGGCGGATGAAGTCGGGCGCCGGGGTGTCGTCGCGCAAGGATGCAAAGGCTTCATCGGGGGTGCATTGTTCCATGGTCCAGAGCGGGGTGACCTGACGGATGGTCCGTCCGTCCTTGTCTATCCAGGTGGTGACCTCCATGCCGTTGACTTCGGAACGCAGGACGGTGGTGTGGTGGGACTGGTCCCCGATGGTGATGGTTTCGTTCCGGAGTGCGGAGACGAGGACCGGCAGGGTGCTGAGCGTGGCGGGGTCGAGTGCGCGGAAGGTCACGTGGTCGCCGGGCGCCATGCGGCGCAGCATCATCTCCGTCATGGGGGAAAAGATGACCACATCGTCGGGAATGGTGATACGGGTCCGGGATCGGGTGGAGTCGGAGCGGATGGTCACGTCGAACTGGTTGTCCTGGAACCGCCGCCCCAGGACATTGATCCGGTAGCCTTGAGCGGACAATTCGAAGGTGAATTCATGGAGGTGGTTCAGGGCATCGAGTGCGGCCGTGGATTCGACGGAAAGGGTGCGTGATTCGCCGAGGAGGGTCATGCGCATGAGCATGCGGTTGTTGATTTCGAGATGACGGACCGGGTTGGACTGGTTGATTTCGAAATTGGTATGGCTGTAGCCGATGGGGACGCCGTCGTGAATCAGCCGCATCCAGGAGTCCGACAGGAGGACGGAGCCGGAAACCAGGCTGCGGTAGCCGCGCAGGGTGTGGGCAAAATATTCGACCAGCAGTTCGCGACGTGCCAGCAAGGCCATGGCCGCCAGCCAGGAGACGATGACCACGATTCTGAAGGCAGGCCGTTTCACGGCGATTGAAGGGCGGCCAGCGCCGATTCCACCTGGTTCAGCTCTTTTTCCATTTCCTGGACGCGCGGGTCGGACGGTGAAGCGGCCGGAGCGTTGCCGGCCTGCCAGGCAGCATAGGGTTTGCGGGCTTTCTGGTATTGCTGTTCGATGCCGACCTGCTCAAGTTTCAGCTGGCGCAGCTGGTCGTGCAGCTTCATCCGTTCGTCGCCGGTGGCGTCGTCGAACTGTTTGTTGAGCGCCTCGGCCTTTTTCCGGAAGCGGTTGTACGCCGTGCGGGCGGCTTCGTATGCCTTGGCATGGGGATTGGCGGTATTGATGGTGGCGGACTGGGTCTGGCGCAAGGCGGCGATGCGGATCCTGATCTGCGCCCGCCGGGAGACCAGGCGGATGCGTTCAGGATCGGCTGTTTCCGGTTTGCCTGGGGTCAGGGCGAGTTCGCGAGCCTGTACGTAGAATGGCGGTTTGAAGGCCGGCCCGTTGGTCCAGACCCGGCTACAGATGGCGTAGGTGCCCTGGCTGGCCGTCCGGATTTCCTGCACGATGACCACGGCACCGGCGGGAAGCTTGCCGATGGACTGGCCGCCATGGTTGAGTACCACCGCACCGGGAACCGTGACCACGCCCCACTGGGTGGCGCCGGACAGGGCGGTCTTGCGGAGTGCCAGCAGGTCGGTGTCGCGTGGCCAGCGTTTGAGCCCGGCAACGGCTTGTTCCAGGGCGGCATCGAACTGCTTGCCGGCCAGCAGGTCCGAGACGGTTTTCCGGCATTCGACCAGGGCTGGTTCCGGTTCGGATGGCGCTGAGTCCAGGGCCGGGGTGGTGGTCTCGGAAGCATCCGGTGTTGCGGGGATGGCTTCGCGTATCACCTCCGACGCCCGTTCCAAGGGAACGGCGACAAGTGCCCGGGCTGTCTCCAGCGCCTGTTCGCGGGATTCAAACGTGCGGTAGGCCCATCCTCCGCCGAAATGGAAGGCCAGGGTTCCGACCACGCCGACCACGATGAACCGCGACAGGAATTTAATCCAGGCTTGTGTCATGTGTCCTTGTCATGCGGGTGATTATTCCCGTGATCGTATCATGCCGACAACCGCCAGAAAGCCCACGGCCATCCCGAAAATCATGTAGGCGAAAACATACGATTGTTTCTGGTCGGAAAAGAACATCCATCCCCACCGGTAGGCAAACACATAAGCGGTCATCAGCCCGGTGCGATTGAAACGGAACAGGAGGCAACTGGTGAGGAGCAGGAGCAGGATGGAGACCTCGGTGACCGGCAAGGTGATGTTCGCGTTTCGGATCAAGTCAAGTATCTGGCTCAACATGGCAGGCCTCCCAATTGGTGAACCTTAAGGATAACGGGATCAGGGGGAGGAATCAAGCATCGGAACCGTGGTGGCCGGGCGCCGGAAGGGGACGGGAGGCAACCGGTACTGGCGGCTGATCCGGTTATCCGCCTCGGCGCGTTTTTCAACATCGAGCACCAGTTCGGTTTCGATCCCCTGGAGTCGGACCCGGTGGATGACGCGATCCCGGTCCTGGATGGTGAATACGTCGCCGATATTCCGGACCGGTTGGCCGTTGATGTGGGTGATGATGGCATCGGCGATGTTTTCATAGCCCTGGTTGACCGGGTCCGGGAGGACCCGTGAAAGGATGACGACCCGTTGACCCGGGAAATCCGGCTTGTTTCTGCGGAACAGGTAGGTGTGAACCAGGCGCGGGTCCGTATCGCGTATCCAGGTGGGCCCCTGCGACTGGAGATATCGGCCGGTCAGTTCCCGGATGACCAGTCCGCCGGTGATCAGAAAGGGTTCCGGTTCCGCTTCCAGGTTTTCAGGAATCAGGTTATCGGTGTCCTGCCGTCGTGCCGGGGTGAGCGGGAGATCCTGCTCGACCGCCTGGCGGACGATGCGCAGGCGTATCGGGCTGTCGGGTTTGCGTGGCGACCGGATCAGGTGGGAGAATTCCAGGCGGCCCAGTACCGGGTCATGGTAAAAGCCCAGTTCATCGATGGGGTGGCCATCGATTGACAGGATCACGTCGTGTGGCTTGAGGACCGATTCAGCCGCGGAACCGGGCAGGCAGTCGAGTACCAGGATGCCGGACGCCGGAGCTGTGACGCCGAGGTAGCGGCGCTTGGCGGGGTCGATCAGGGGCGTCCATTCGATGCCGACCGACGGGAAACCGTGATAAGGCGGGGTGAGAACATCCTCCACGTAGCGCCGGATGGTATCGGCGGGCAGAACCGTGGCATTCCGAGCGGTTGGATCGTAGGCCAGGATCATGCCGGCGAGTCCCTGGCCGCGGAAAACCGGGACCCCGTCGCCGTTGACATACCGGGAAACCTGGAGGGTTACCAGCAGGTCGGCCTGATTACCGGAAGGAAGGGGTTGAACGGCGCTGCGCAGGTAGATGCCGGTCCCGGTCTCGATGTTGCCGGTTTCATCGCATTGGACGATGATGGTGTTGCCGGTGACGGCGGTGAGCGGTTCAAATGCCAGCCGGTCGAGCGGGGGGAGTGCATGGGGCTCCTGCAATTCGAGCAAGGCCAGCCCCACGTGCGGATCACGGTGGCGGACAACGGCCTGGTAGTGGGATCCGGACCGGGGCGGAAGCAGGTAGACCACCTGGGCGTTGCGGACGATCCGTTCAGGGGCAATCAGGCGGGTGGCATCCAGCCGGATCGCATACCCGGCACGGGTGCCCGGCTGGAGGCGCAGCCACGGCATGGTGGGATCGGTTTCCGAGAAGGAGACCGCCATGCGGATGACCCGGTCGGTGATGTCGGCAGCCTGGCTGTCGACCCGGAACAGGGGCAGGCAGGTGACCGTCAACAGGATGCCGAGTATCCGGCGTGTGGTCATGGGGCCTCCGGATCGGGAAGTTCATAGGAACTTGCGATTTCCGTTTCGGCTTTTCGGACCTCATCAGCCGGCAGGACCATCCAATCCTGCAGACCGGCAAACTGTATGATGTGGAACCCGTTGGTGGGCGATTCCAGGGCCTGCCGGAGGTCCGCAAGGTTCCGGACCGGGTGTCCGTTGGCGCCGGTCACGATGCCATGTCGGAATCCGTGGCAGTGGGTATTGACCGGATGGGGCAGGATGTTGGACAGCACCACAAACTCGTCGAACTGTTTATAGAGGTTATCCATCTTGGCATACTGGGAAAAATACAGCCATTGTGCGGCATAACGGTCGGACCAGTCCCGTCCCAGCAGGGTAAAGTGGTTCCGGGTCAGGACCGTGAACACCAGGCCGGCCATCATGACGCATTCGGGTGTCTGGTCGTAGCGGGTACGGAAGATGAAGGGGTCATCCGGCACGGAGAGCGGAACCTCAACCGTGATGCGTTGCATGTCGCGCCACACCTCGAACCGTACGGTTGTTCCGTGTTGTTTCAATTCGATGATTTCGTGGAAATCGACCGAATTGCCGTTCATCAGTACCGTACCATCATCCTGGATCGGATGGTCATCGATGGTCAACAGGACATCCCGGGCGTTGAGTCGTCCGTAGGCATTGCCGTAGGGATCGACATACATCACCACCGGCCCGTTGTCCGTGGCGGGAAGTTGCAGGGCTTTCATCAAGGCCTCATTGCGCCGGCTGAAACAAAGCGCACCCAATTCGGGATACCCGTGGTATTGATCATCCTGCATATCTTCCAGGAACCGGCGCACCACGGGGACGGGGATGACATACCCGATGTTCTCCGCCATTTCGAGGCCCTGGAAGGCCACTCCAACCACCTGTTTCCGGAAGATCACTGGTCCCCCGCTGTTTCCCGGGTTGATGGCGGCGTCCACCTGCATCACCAGGTGTTGATCGACCCCGCTGTGAACATAGACCCCGTAATCGAGGCGTGACACCACGCCGCGGGTGATCGACAGGCGGTCTCCACCCAGTGGATAGCCGTAGACCGTGACTTCATCGTTGAGGGTCGGCATGGATTCCGCGATGGGTAGATGGCTCATGGACTCGAAAAAGACGGGATCGTCCACGGTCAGCAGGGCAAGGTCGCAGTCATGGGCGACGGCCGCCACCCGGGCGGGCCAGAGCCGGCTGTCGCCGTCTTTCTGGACTTGTATCTGGCTGGCATCCGAAATGATGTGCGCGTTGGTGAGGATGCGCCGCCCGGCGATCAGGAATCCGGTTCCGGTTCCGCCCCCGGGCCGGCCACCCTGCCAGGGCATGCGGTAATCCGGCCGTTGGATGGTTACGTAGACCTTCACGACCGATTGGCGGATATGTGTGATCTGGGCCTGGCGGAAGGAGAGCGCCTTTTCGTTGCCGCATCCGGCGGGGAACAGCAGGCATAGACCGGCCGCCATCATGGCGAGGGTTGCGATCACCCCGCGACGGGGCATGTGTTCATGATTCGGATGGCCGTTATGCGGTGACATGTTAGAAGGTGAAGGTAGCCAGGATACGGTAATCCAGGTGCTTGGTATCGAAATCCTGCAGTTGATCCAGTTTGGGTGTGGCGTAAAACGTGGACAGGTCAAGACTGAGACTGCGCCCCAAGGGTATGTTGAGTCCGAGCATGATCTGCCAGAGGGTTCCGGCCCAGTCATGTTCACCCTCCGCATCCCACACATGGTGATTGTAGACGCCGACGCCCATCTGCCAGGCAGACTGCTTGTAAACGAGGTTGATCTCCGGGGTGACGGCATAATCCAGGCCGTTGGTGCCGTCGATGCGGGGGAGGTAATTGACCGCGAGCTGCCAGAAGGCATTGTTTTCATGGAACTCATAGGCCAGGACAGCGGCACCTTCGTCGGATGTGACGGGAATGCCGCGGACGGGAGCTTCGTCGCGGGCTGCATACAGGCGGGCGCCGGCTCCCCAGCGTGAATTGCCGGATCCGGTTTTCCTGGAACTCCGTCTCGGTGCGGCGAACAGGTCGTTGGTGACCATGCCCAGGACCAGGCCCACCAACAGGAACAGGTGTTTATTGATCATGCCGTATTGTGGAACGAATGAGCATTACTTCAAGTTCTTTCAGCCCGGTTCCAAAGTTTTATTGATCGGGACAGACGCTTGGGATACGGTTTGTCCTTCTGTTTTGCCTACTGTTAAGGATGGACTATGTTTCAACCGGTATCGAATAAGGCGGATTTTGCACGGGTCGAGGCGGAGATTCTCGCCTTCTGGGAACAGCATCGTGTTTTTGAGCGGTCTTTGGAACAGCGGAAGGGGTCCCCGGAATACGTGTTTTATGACGGGCCACCGTTCGCCACCGGGTTGCCGCATTACGGACATCTCCTCGCCGGCACCATCAAGGATATTGTCCCGCGCTATCAGACCATGCGGGGCCATTCCGTTGACCGGCGGTTCGGATGGGATTGCCATGGCCTGCCGGTGGAATACGAGGTGGAGCAGGACCTGAAGATATCCGGCAAGACCGAGATCGAGAAACTCGGCGTGGATGTGTTCAACGAGCGGTGCCGGAGCATTGTCCTCCGGTATACGCGGGAATGGCGGCAGGTGGTCACCCGCATGGGCCGGTGGGTGGATTTCGACCGGGACTACAAGACGATGGATCCATCCTTCATGGAGTCCATCTGGTGGGTGTTCAAGTCCCTGTGGGAAAAGGGACTGGTATACGAGGGCAACAAGATCCTGCCGTATTGTACCCGGTGTGCCACGCCGCTGTCGAATTTCGAGACGAACCAGGGATATATCGATGTCCGGGACCCGGCAATCACCATCCGTTTTGCCGTGAAGGGGGAGCCGGGCACCTACCTGCTGGCGTGGACGACCACGCCCTGGACCCTGCCATCCAACCTGGCATTGGCGGTTGGGCCGGATATCCGTTATGCGCGCGTGGAGGAACCGGAAGGCGTGTATTACCTGGCGGAGAGCCGGGTGCCTGCCTATTACCGCGATGCCTCGGCGTACCGGTCCATCCGGTACGTGCAGGGGTCGGAACTGGTCGGCCTGGAGTATGAACCGTTGTTCCCGTATTTTGCCGGGGAGTCCGCCCGGGGAGCCTTCCGGGTGATGGCGGCGGATTTTGTCTCCACGGAAGACGGTACCGGGATTGTGCATATTGCGCCCGGATTCGGCGAGGACGATTACCAGTTGGGCCGCAAGGCCGGGTTGACCGCGGTCTGTCCGGTGGATGCGGAGGGGCGTTTCACGCCCGCGGTGCCCGATTATGAAGGCCGCCATGTCAAGGAGACCGATGCCGATATCATGGCGCGCCTCAAGCGGGAACGGAAACTGGTTCACCGGGCCGAGATTACGCACAGCTATCCCCACTGCTGGCGTTGCGATACGCCGTTGATTTACCGGGCCATATCCACCTGGTTCGTACGGGTTGAATCGTTGAAGGAACGGCTGATCCGTGCCAACGCCGAAATCCACTGGATGCCGGAGCACCTGAAGGACGGCCGGTTCGGAAAGTGGCTGGAAGGCGCCCGCGACTGGGCCATTTCGCGCAACCGCTACTGGGGCACTCCGCTTCCGGTTTGGCGAAGTGAGGACGGGAAGGAAACCGTCTGTATCGGGTCCATCCAGGAACTTGAACAGCGGTCCGGACGGAAGGTGACCGACCTGCACAAGCATCACGTGGACGATATCCGTATCCCGTCCGCCTCCGGGCATGGCGAGTTGAAACGCATTCCGGAAGTGCTGGACTGCTGGTTCGAAAGCGGCGCCATGCCGTATGCCCAGGCCCATTATCCCTTTGAGAACAAGGCCCACTTCGAGGCCCATTTCCCGGCGGATTTCATTGCCGAGGGACTGGACCAGACCCGTGGGTGGTTCTACACGCTGATGGTGCTGTCGGTGGCGCTTTTTGACAAGCCCGCCTTCCGGAACGTGGTGGTCAATGGCCTGGTGCTGGCGGCGGATGGTCGCAAGATGAGCAAGCGGCTCAAGAACTATCCCGATCCGGCCTACATGATCGAGACCTACGGGGCGGATGCGCTCCGGCTGTACCTGGTCAATTCGCCGGTGGTCCGCGCCGAGGATCTGCGTTTTTCGGAAGAGGGGGTCAAGCACCTGTTGCGCCATATCCTGATTCCCCTCTGGAACGCCTACAGTTTCCTGGTCACCTATGCCAACGTGGATGGCTGGTCTCCGTCGCCGCGGACGGCAACACCGGAACCCAGCCCCAATGTGCTGGACCGTTGGATCGCGAGCACCCTGTCGACGCTGGTGCGGGATGTCACGCAGGCCATGGATGCCTATGACCTCCAGCGGGCGGTCCGGCCGTTTGTCGATTTCGTGGACAACCTGACCAACTGGTACATCCGGCGGAGCCGGCGGCGGTTCTGGAAATCCCAGGACGATGCCGACAAGGCCTATGCCTACCGGACCCTGCATCATGTCCTGCTGGAATGGAGCCGGGTGGCGGCGCCGTTCATTCCGTTCATCAGCGAGACGATTTACCGCAACCTGCGGACATCCGACCTGCCGGAGTCGGTGCACCTGTGCGATTTCCCGGTATACGATGCCGCGGCCCGTGATGAGGTGCTGGAAGCCGAGATGGCGGATGCCATGACCGTGGTGCGGCTGGGGCGCCTGTTGCGGACCGAGCACAACCTGAAGGTGCGGCAGCCGCTGGCGGTCCTGCACGTGGTGTCGCGTGATCCGGCCGTGCTGGAACGGTTGCAGCGGTATGAAGAGGTGATCCGGGAAGAGCTGAACGTCAAGGCGGTGGATTACAGCCGCCGTGAGTCGGTGTTTGCCGACCTGTCGGCAAAGGCCGACTTCAAGGTGCTGGGCCCACGCCTGGGACCCCGCATGAAGGTGGCGGCCGGGCAGATCGCCAAGTTCAGCGGTGAACTCCTGGACCGCCTGGTCAACGGGGAATCCCTGCCGGTGGTGCTGGATGGTTCCGAGGTGATGATCGGATCGTCGGATGTGGTCATTCACCGGAGCCCGAAGGCGGGGGTCGTGGTGGCGGCTGAAGGGGCGTTTGTCGTGGCCCTGGAAACCGCCCTGACGGATGCGCTGATCGCGGAAGGCATGGCTCGTGAATTGGTCAACAAGATCCAGTCCATACGCAAGACGCTGGACCTTGACGTGACCTGCAGGATCCGCGTGCAGGTGGCGACGGATGACGCCGTTGAATCGGCGGTGCGTGTGCATCGTGAAACGATCGAGTCGGAAGTGCTGGCGATCGGGCTTGACCTGCTGAAGTCGGTGGAAGGTGGGGAGGACTGGTCATTGAACGGTCATCCCTGCTCGGTCCGGGTTGAACCGCAAACGGCCTGATCGCCGGTCAGGTTTGCCAGGCGGTTCCGAATGGCATGGGGGACAGGCCGAACCGCTGCGCGAGCGTCTGGGCAATATCAAAAAACCCGTTTCGCAGTCCCAGTGACTGGCCGGTCCGGCGTGGCGTATACACCAGCAGGGGGACCCATTCACGGGTGTGGTCGGTGCCGGTAAAGGTGGGATCGTTGCCATGATCGGCGGTTACCATGATGCAATCGCCGGGCTGGCAGCCTGATGCAAGCTGCCCCAGGAACCGGTCGGCTTCCACCAGGGCTCCGGCATAGCCGGACGGATCGCGGCGATGGCCGAATCGCATGTCGAAATCGATCAGGTTGACGAACACCAGTCCTTCCGCGGTCTTGCGTGCGCAATCCAGGGTTGCGGCAATGGCGTCTTTGCTGGTTTCCGAGTGAATGGAGCGGGTGATACCCTGGCCGGCAAATATATCGTCCAGTTTGCCGATGGTGATCACTTCCCGGCCGGATTCCTTGAGCCGGTCCAGAATGGTGGGGCCGGGCAGGGGAAAGGAGAAATCCCTCCGGTTTGTGGTGCGCTTGAAGGTTCCGGGATTGCCGGTGAAGGGGCGTGCGATCACGCGCCCCACGCGGTAGGGGTCGCACAGCCGGCGTGCGATGGCACAGCCGGCATACAACGTATCCAACGGGATGACGGACTCATGGGCGGCAATCTGGAATACCGAATCCGCGCTGGTATACACAATCCAGGCGCCGGTCTGCATGTGTTCCGTGCCCCGTTCTTCGATGATGCGGGTTCCGCTGGCGGCCCGGTTTCCGATGATGGGTCTTCCGGTCTGGCGGATGAAGTCATCCAGGAGGGGGACGGGAAAGGATGGAGGTCCCGGCGGGAAAACATGGAATCCATCCTTGAGCCACAACCCGGCGATTTCCCAGTGGCCGGTGGTGGTATCCTTGCCTTTGGATCGTTCCCGCATGGCGCCATAGGATGCGGCGGGTGAGGGGACGGGTGGGACCCCTTGTATGGTTTTGCCGCCGGGGATCAGGGCCGGGATGCAGCCGAGTCCCCATCGTTGGAGGACCGGCAGGGAGAGCCCTCCAACGGCAGCGGCCGTATGGGCCAGAGTATTGCTGCCGGAATCGCCATAGTCGGCGGCATCGGGTGCCTGTCCGATACCCACAGAGTCGAGCACTATGAGAAACACGCGCATGTATTCAGCGTAGGTAGGGGGATGAAGTCCCGCAAGCGAAAAGCAATCCCGGCGTGGGTGCATCGAGTTTGCGTTTTTCTGCTTGCGGGACATTTCCCGTTGGCGGCATGATGCATCCATATGGAGGCGAAATACTGGCACTTGGAGTCGGATCAAACGGTGCAATGCCGGTTGTGTCCGCATGCCTGCCGGATTGCCCCGGGCCGGACCGGGCGTTGCGGTGTGCGCCGTGCCGTCGACGGGCGACTGGTGGCCGAAGGGTATGGCATGATCTCGTCGGCGCATCTGGATCCGGTTGAAAAGAAGCCCCTGTATCATTTTCATCCCGGCAGCACGATTTTCAGCATTGGCGGATGGGGATGCAACCTGACCTGCCAGTGTTGCCAGAACTGGAACATTTCGCAGCGGGGTGTTGACCAGGGGAACGTGGTGTTGCCGGATCATGTGGCATCGGAAGCCCGGCAGTGCGGAGCCGTCGGCGTGGCGTATACAT
This sequence comes from Lentisphaerae bacterium RIFOXYC12_FULL_60_16, assembly GCA_001803315.1. Classification (GTDB taxonomy): domain Bacteria; phylum Verrucomicrobiota; class Kiritimatiellia; order UBA8416; family YA12-FULL-60-10; genus YA12-FULL-60-10. The sequence goes on along the minus strand of MHBQ01000139.1, from coordinate 8,144 downwards.
ACAATGAGCCGTTGATCGGATATGAATATGTATTCGATTGTGCCCGTGCGGTACGTGCGGCGGGGCTGGTCAATGTCCTGGTGACCAACGGCTTTGTCGCGTTGGATCCGTTGAATGAGCTGATCCCCTGGGTGAACGCCATGAACATCGATCTCAAATCGATGGACGACGCCTATTACCGTCGTTTCTGTGGTGCCCGGCTTCAACCGGTGCTGGATTGCATTGTCCGTTCCTGCGAAGCGGGGATCCATGTTGAGCTGACAACCCTCGTGATAACGGGCATCAACGATACGGACGATCATTTCAGGCGGCTGGCTGACTGGGTGGCGGAACATGCCGGCAGACGGGTACCGCTGCATCTCAGCGCCTACCATCCGGATTACCGGATGACGGAGCCCCGGACCCCTTCGGAGACCCTCGAACGGGGTTACCGGATATGCCGGGAACGGTTGTCGTACGTGTACCTGGGCAATGTGAGGGGACCGGTGGGGTGCGACACGGTTTGTCCGGATTGTGCAACTCCCTGGGTCCGACGCAGCGGATACACGGTGCAGTGTGAGCCGTTTCGGGAGCGTGCCTGTCCGGGATGCGGCCGGCCGGTCGATTTGGTGATCTAAGCCGTCAGGCGCTTACTCGTCCAAGCGGGCGGCGGCTTCCTCGATCCGTTTGGCCGTAAGGTCCTCGAACTTGCCCATGGCCAGAACGTGGTCACACCATTCGGTAAACAGGGATCCGGCGCGGTACCGGTCCAGGGTGGCCATAACCTGCGGGCGGATCGTCTGGGCGGAGGCAAAGTCACCGGGTTCGCGTTTTTCGGCATATAACAGGAGATACCCGGTTTCGGTTTCCAGCGGTTCGGACACGGCCCCCTGGTCGAGGGAAACCAGCGCCGGGGCGATCAAGTCCGCATGCTCAAAATCGTCTGGGATACCGCCGAACACACTGCAGGTCAGCGAGGTGACGACGTTCAGCTTGGCGGTCTTGATTGCTTTTTCGAGGGGTTGTTTCGCCGTCAGGGAGTCCATTAATGCCTGGCGGGTCGTGGTGGCCTTGTCCATCAATGCCTGGGCCTGCAGGTTGGTGGTGGCGTACGGCATGACCCGATCGATGATATTGCTGAATGCCGGCAGGTGCGGTGGGTGGATGACCGTTTTGGCCAGCACATATACGGCATTGGATCCGACCGTTGCATCGCTGAAACTCCGGTCGGGAACGTCGGGCATCAGGCTGAAGGCGGCGGCGTTGAAATCGGGGCCAACCGCCAGGCCCTCCACGGGTTCGTTCAGGGTGAAGAACGAGGAGGTTGAGACCGTGAGTGCCTTTTCACGGGTTACCGTATCGAAGGCGTCGGCGGATCGTGAGCGGTCCAGTATTTCCTGAACCAGGTCGGCGGCCAGGTTCTTCGCTTCGCGTACGGCGGCATGATGCAGGATTTCCGATCGGATCTGATCCTTGACAGTTTCCAGGGGAACCGGGATGGAAAGGCCGTTGGTATCGGTCTCGCTGAACCGCTCCATGTTGAGGCTGTAATAATCCAGGATGGTGTCTTCCGTTATGAAGTCGGTATTGGTGGGGGTTATGACCGGATATGCCACGTAGGCCACCTGACGGCTTTCGGGCACGGCAAACCAGTTGGTGTGAGCCGTATAAAAGGATTCGGCCTCCTCGCGGCTGGCGGTTTTCTTCTTGAGGGATTTATCCGGCTCAACCGCGAAGACCGTGATGGTGAACTGGTCGGTGAGCGAGGCGATACGACGTTCCATTTCCTCCGGGGTGATCCAGACACTGGTTTCAATCAAGCTCCGCATTTTCTGGATGATGAGCTGTTCGTGGAGATAATCCTCAAATGTTTCGGCGGTTACGCGGAGCTGGTTTTCCAGGAGCCCCTGGTAGAGGCGGGGACTGAATTGACCGTTTTCCTGGAAACTGCGGTCCTGTTGAATCACATCACGGAGTTCGTCTTTACCAATGGTGATCCCGAATTGCCGGGCCATTTCCAATGCGGCGATACGGCGCCAGGTTGCCTGTCGGAGCTGCTGGAGATCGCTTTCGTCCGGATTCTGCAACTGCCGCATATCCATCTCGTAATACCGGGCCCGCATGAAGTCGTTCGGGCTGATAAAACGGTCGAACAGGCGTCCCTCGGCGGTGGCGGCATCTCCCCTGGCCTGGGAGCAGCCACCGGCACCGAGTTCCAGTCCGGTTCCAATAAACGACACGCTGATGATGATGGCGAAAACGGCCCACAGCGTGCGGTTGCGAATGATGGCGTTGAATCGTGTAATCAGCATAAGGGTTCCTATAAAAAAGCCTCCGGGAAGCTAACTTCCCGGAGGCTGATAGTCCAGAATAAAACGGGCAGGTTATGGATTTCCAACCGGAGTGGGTGTCGGAGCATCGCCCCCGTCGTCATCATCCTCATCGGGTTGGGTCGTTGTCGTGGTTGTGCCGTTACCCGTGGTGTCTCCGCCATCTCCGGCATTCTCTGCATCTTCCAGCGGGATGGTGGTTGTGGTGGTGGTGACGGTGGTTGTCGGGGTGGGGGGCAGGTAAGATCCGTCTTCGCCGTTCTCGCCTTCAGCTTCCGGGTCCGGATCAGGCGTCGGATCGCCCTCGCCCAATGCCTGGGTGAAGGTGAAGTTTTCCGTGGCGGAACCGTCCGGGCCGAGGATCACGATCGTGATGATGATCGTTTTGCCGTCCTGTGCCATTTTCCGCCAGATCTTGATTTCGCAATCCTTTTTTGCCTCAATGATCTTCTCATTCTTGTTGGCGTCAAACACGTGGATGTTGAAATCCCCCATGATGTTGCGGATCTTGATGTAGGAAAGATCGAGGTTGCCGACCACGGATACGCCGTCATCATTTTCCATGATGGGGATATTGAAATCGACTCCGTTGATCTTGATTTTGCCGTCACGGCAGATGATCACCACGGCATGCATGTCCTCGCGGACGCCGGCGCGGACATTGAATTTGCAGCCGATAGCGCCACAGATGGCCGTGGCGGTTTGTACGTTCAAGTCGTTGGTTTCGTGGAATTTCTCATCCAGGGTAACTTCCACTTCACCTTCTGTCAGTTTGATGGTCTTCAGTTTCTGGTTCGTGGTGTCCTCAAGAATGGCGAGGTGTGCGTTGGCAAGAACGCGGCATTCATTGCCTTCCGAGAAGCGGATGACCGCCGTTGAGCGGCGCCCCGTCTTGACAACCGAACCATAGGCATAAGCCTTGTTGGGTTCAGCCGGCGAGAAATTGCTTTCGCCAACCGGTTGTACCAGGCATTCGCCTTCAATGGAAACGATTTGGAAGAGTGGTTCAAATGGCGCGGCCAAGGCTGTTACGGCGAGTAACAGGCATGTGATCGCAACCCATCCGGTCCAGCGGGATATAGAATTCATGGTGTTATCTCCCATTCCACTAATCAACCTGTACAACATGGTCCATGTGAAAGAAAATATCCTTAATACACCAACTATACTAATCGGACGGTAACACGGTGTCAAGCAAGGCCATGGATTTTTTACAGCCTTCCAGGCGGGTACGGGCGCTGCCGGTACGCGTAAAGAGTTTGATGTGCATGGCTTTGGATGGTATGATCAGGGTATGTGTTCGAGGGTTTACAGGGCTGACGTATGCGGGCTTGTTGCCGCCATGTT
>MHBQ01000139.1:0-4421 GCA_001803315.1 Lentisphaerae bacterium RIFOXYC12_FULL_60_16 | reverse complement strand
ATGTGTTGTTGACCAACAGCACGGCCTTGCTGGGATCGTTTTCCATTACCAATGAGACACTTACCTGTTCCAATTGGAATACGCGGATCATTGCCACCAATGTGCACATCCGAAACCTGGGCAAGCTGGCGTTGCCGCCACCATACGCCGAGGGTGCGATGTCGAACCGTGTGTGGGTTGTTTGCACGAACCTGGTGGTTCATCCGGGCGGACAGATCGACGCGGACTATAACGGGTACATGGTGGCACAGGGGCCGGGCAAGGGCAGCCAGAGCGGCAGCAACAACAATGGCGGCGGCGGGTATGGGGGGCGGGGTGGGGATGAAGCCGGCGGGGTTGGTGGTCTTCCCTATGGTCTTACCAACGCACCGGTGCATCCGGGCAGCGGTGGTGGCCGGTGGACCAGCAGTCCGCTCTCCAATGGTTCGGGTGGCGGCGTAGTGCTCATTGGAGCGGGTAATGTCCTGGTTTCCGGAACCGTATCGGCCCGGGGAAAATCAGGGAACAACTACGATGGCGGCGGTTCAGGCGGGTCGATCTACCTGAACTGCCAGACTTTCGGGGGAACGGGAGGGGTGCTGCGGGTGGATGGGGGCGAAGCCGGCCCGGCGTACGGTGGTGGTGGCGGCGGCGGCGGACGGATTGCCATCATCTACGACTCGATCGTCGGTAATCCGACGATCGAGTTTTCAGCCGTAGCGGGCAACCTGTACACGCGGGAAGCGGCGGGACACGGCACGTTGTACCTGCCGGACGCGGCGTTGGTGAACGCCGCCACGTTTAGTACGCGTTTCAGGGATGTGCGGCTGATCATTCCGGGATTCAATGCGTGGGGGGTCGAGTCGCTAACCCTGTCGAACCGTACGGTGTCGATCGGGGAAAAGGATTTCCGGCTGACCGTAACCAACAACCTGCTGATCCGGAACGGGGCAAAACTGGTCCTGGGCGGTATTCCGTTGTCGTCCGTTGCCGCTTTGAGTGCGGATGGAAGCCAGACCAACCCCTGGGTACGGGTGGGGAACAACCTCACCTGCAACGGCGGGTACCTGCTGCTGGGCGGACGTGAGCAGAACTCCTACACGCGGCTGAGCGTGGGTGGGGCGCTGACACTGACCAACAACGGTCAGTTGTTAGTATACAGCGGCAACACGAACAGCACGTACACGAACGGGGCGCTGGTCACGGTTACCGGCGACATGGAGGTGGCCTCCGGCTCCTGGTTTAAACCGATTGCCCAAGGGACGAATGGCGGGACCCCGATGCTGATGGTCAGCAACCTGACGCTTCGCGCGGGCGGAGGCATTGATGCAAACAGCGGGGGTTACAAGTCCCTTGGGACGGCGGTGTTCGGCTCGGGGAAGGGTGTGTCGGCGGGGAGCCGTGGCGGTGGCGGCGGTTACGGCGGCAAGGGTGGCCGCGGCGAGAATGCAAGCGCCTCGGGTGGCCCCGCCTATGGCGTCACGAATGCGCCGGTGTTGCCGGGAAGTGGCGGGGCGTATGGCTATGCACCACAACCCGCGAATGCCTTCGGTGGCGGATCGATCCAGATCTGGTCCAGCGTGCTGCGGCTGGACGGGACCATCCAGGCGAATGGCGGAAATTCCGCCTCGACTTATGGGGGGGGTGGATCAGGTGGTGGAATCATTATCACCTGCAATGATTTCCAGGGCACGAACACGGGTATTCTCCGGGCGAATGGAGGAAACGGCGGGAGTGTCGGCGGCGGTGGGGGTGGGGGACGCGTGGCGGTCGGCATTGACTTGTCACTGGCGCAACGGCGGCAGATGCATCGTGGGACTGCGCCGGCCGGGGTGGTGACCTACACAAACCACGGCGTTTTCTTCGGCAGCGTGTATGCACTGTCCGGGTCCGGCGGAGCCTATGCGCCGCTTCCGGAACGCGGGACTGTGTTCTATATTACGACGAACATGGTGCTGACGGTGATGGGAACCTCGGCGGCCTACGGCGTGCCGCGTCCGCAGGATTACGGTTCGGTGGGGTACCGGGGCTCCAGCACGTGGATCACGAACTCGGTGGCGACGCCGGCGAACGAAGCCGCCGGCCAGCGGTGGCAGTGTACCGGGTGGACGCTCAAACGGTTTGACGGGACGCCGGTGAGCAGTGGTTCCACCACCCAGGCCATTTTCCAACTGACCACCAACCTGGTGCTTACCTGGAAATGGACCAACGAATATTACCTGTCCGTGGCGTCCGGACCCAACGGCACGGCCACGGTGAGCAAGACCGGCTGGTATACGAACGGGGTCGTGGTGTCCGGGATCGGCGCCGGAGCCGATCCGGAGTATGCCTTCAGCTTGTGGAGCGGCGATGTTCCACCGGCCAATCTTTCCGATAATCCGCTGGCATTGACCATGAACCAGACCCGTGCCGTCCAGGCGAACTTCGCCAGTTCAGCCGGTGTGGACAAGTTGTGGACAGGTGCCGGGGCATGGGAGGAATCCGCCCGGTGGTCGCCGGCCGGAATGCCGGGGCCGAATGACCGGTGTTTCCTCGGCTCAGGAACCGTGCGGTTGGCCAATCCGCGATCCGTGCGCAGCCTGGTGATCAGCAATACTGCCACCCTGTTGTTTACCAATTGGACCACCCGGCTTACGGTCCGGGATTTGACCGTGCGCAATGGCGGGAACATCACGCTGCCGATCCCCACGGCGGCGGGCCAGCCGACCAATCGTATCCATATCCTGTGCACCTCCAATTTCGTCGTGCAGACCGGCGGAAACATCACGGCGGATGCCCGTGGATATTACCTTGCGGAAGGGTCTGGCAAGGGGCAGCAGAGTGGCAGCAACAACAACGGCGGGGGCGGGTACGGCGGCCGCGGCGGTGACGAGAACAGCGGCATGGGAGGTCCGGCCTATGGCTCGGCGAGCGCGCCGGAACAGCCGGGCAGTGGCGGCGGTCAGTACCTGTCCGACAGCGGGGGCAATGGCGGGGGCGTCATACGTGTCGAAGCCACCAATGTCGTGGTGGCGGGCACTATCAGCGCGAACGGGCAGGGGGGCGGCAACTACAACGGGGGTGGTTCAGGCGGGTCGGTTTACATCACCTGCCAGACGTTTACGGGAACGAACGGGGTTATCCGGGCGAATGGTGGAAACGGCGGGGCATCCTATGGTGGTGGTGGCGGCGGTGGGGGACGGGGGGCGGTTGTCTATGAATCGCTTGCCGGCACACCCAATGTACAGTTCAGCGAGGCGGCGGGCTTGCTGTATCATTATAACGCGCCGCAGATCGGAACGTTGTACCTCCCGGACACCGCCCTGCTGGTGGTCAACATGAGCCAGTTCCAGAATGTGCGCCTGGCGATCCCGGGATTCAACGCGTGGACGGTCGGGTCACTGGTGGTCAGCAACGCCAGCCTGGCCCTTGCGGACACGAATTTCACGCTGAACGTGACGGGCGACATGATGATCCGGAACGGCAGTTGGCTGTCCGTCGGCGGTGTGGCCTTGAGCGCCGGGCTCGCGCTGGGTAGCAGTGCGGGTGACACGAACGGGATGGTGAGGGTGGGCGGCAACCTGCTGCTGGACAATTCCCGCCTGAGCGTGAGCGGGGTCGGCGGGCTCTCACGGGCTTCCCTGAATGTCGGGGGCAACCTGACGGCCACCAACGATGCCCAGTTACACGTCTTTTCCGGCCGCACCAACGCGCCGGGAACGCATGGGGCCTATGTGACGGTGACCGGCAACGTGACGCTCACCAAGAACTCCTGGATCTACCCCTACTCGCACACGACGAATGGTGCGTCGGTCCTGTTCCGTATGAACGACCTTTTCATCTCAACCAACAGCGGATTCAATGCCAACGGACTCGGGTATTATGTCGAGAAAGGACCTGGCAAAGGGCTGAACAACAGCAGTTCGGGTAACAGTGGAGGCGGGTATGGCGGGATTGGCGGCGCCAGTTCCAGTCGCGCCGGCGGATCGGTTTACGGGAGTTCCAATGCGCCGGTGCACCCGGGTAGCGGCGGCGGCCGGTATGACAACAACGGGGGCCATGGCGGCGGGTTGATTCGGATCGAGGCGCAGGACGTGACGATGAACGGGAACCTGCTGGCGCGGGCGGCGACAGCTTCAGGCCAGTATAACGGGGGTGGTTCCGGGGGCGGAATTTTTGTCATGAGCGGGACCTTTGTGGGCGGCGCCAGTGCGGTCATGAACGCATCCGGTGGTCCCCGGGGGGCAGGCTATACGTCATTGGGTTCCGGGGCCGGTGGCCGGATTGCGGTGTGGTATGGAACTATTTCGCCGGGGGATAAAGCGAGCATACTCAATGGGGAATCGGTGCCGAATCAATTCACAACAAACGCCCTGGATACCTATATGGGAACCTTGTCCGTGACCGGCGGGGTGGGGTTTGTTGTGAATTGATTCGGCACCGATTCCCCATTGAGTATGCTC
>MHBQ01000138.1:11661-20649 GCA_001803315.1 Lentisphaerae bacterium RIFOXYC12_FULL_60_16 | reverse complement strand
GCCTCACTGTATCGAATCGATGACCTCATCGCACTTCTCCCGTTTGAGAAGTGTCAATCTACAGCCGGACGGGACACCGGTCTGAATACTGACCTCTGAAAACTGAACACTTCCCCGTTCCCCACATCCCACATTCAACAACCCCTTCCCTGGTTTCTCCAGTCTGAACCGGTTCCCGGAGGTACATTTCAACCCAGTGAACATAGAATCGAGCCTTTGCCTCCACCACGAACCCCTTGCGGTAACAGTTAAGCTCCCATGTGCTTAAGCAGCTGCACCGTGTCGGGAGCTTAACTGTTACCATCGATAAGATTATCGACCTGTCGCTAGAGGCATCGCGGCTGCGCCACAAGCGTAGGTAGGCACTCCGGCTCTCCCTGCACCGTTCCCTCTTGTCCGTGCAGGGAGGGCGGGAGTCAATGAATCGCAGATGCGCCCGCTCCACGACATCCATAGGATGAAGTCTTGACACATTGTGCCTGCCCAATATATTCAGAATTATGCAAACAGAACGAGACTTGCCCTCCCCGAGAAGCAAGACAATAGCCAGATTCGAATGGACGTCAACGTCGTCCAGATATCCTGGAACAGGCCAGGATATGCATTACTGGTCCTGGGGTGCCGACGATTGCCTGTACGTGGTCTCATGCGACGGATCTAATTTCGGCCACCCATGGGCACGAGGGGCTCTGCTAAAGATCAAAGGGACGCCACCGGGCCACAAAGTCGAGCAGGTATCCGATTTTCCGGGCTTTGAGATAAGCGATCACAATGAGCAACGCCGTTACCCAAGCGGTGTGCTCGCCGTTGACAACATGCTCTACGTTTCCGTTGCCGAGTATGTCAGCGATGGACACATACTCTTCTGGCCGCACTATGGAGTCGTGGCCATTATGGCCTCTGATGACGGCGGAAAGACATGGATCAACATACCAGACAAAGACAGTACTTCACGTTTCCTGGGGCCAAGGTATGCCGCTATACAGTTCGTCGGGTTCGGCCCAGGCTATACTCAAGTACCCGCAGCACTCGGCGACCATGTTTACGGCATCTCCAACGACGACAACTGGGAAAGCGGAAACCACGTGTTCCTTGCACGTGCACCCAGAGACAACATCACGGATCGCAAGAACTGGGAGTTCTGCACAGGAGGTGACTCCTGGGTGGCTCACGAAGATATGGCGACCCCCATCTTCAGCGATCCTGGCCATGTATCCCATCCCGACATGGTCTACAATCCCGTATTGAAGCGGTACTTCCTGTCGATTTTCAGTGATTGCGTCGTTCATTCCCCCGCGACCCCCAATGATACGGCAAGAAAACTCTGGGACAAGCAGACCGAACTTCAAATCTACGAGAGTCCGGACATCTGGGGGCCGTGGTTTCTTGTTTATTCAGAATCACCGTGGGAAGGACCCGACCACGCACCTTACTGCCCTCGTATGCCAGGTAAATGGATCAGCGAGGACGGGCTTTCGGGAACTATGATCTTTTCCGGTGACTGGATGACCACCAAGGAATACTACGGACTCGTCACTCGTTCTTTTCGAATGATCCCAATAACGCATCCCCACGCTACGGCACTGCCGCGCCACCTGTGAACGCGAGCGTTCGCGCGGAAGATTACGGAGTGAGAGGCCTATGGATATCCTGATCGGAATAATGCTGGGCCTTGCGGTTTGGTTCGTGGTTCGTTTTATTCTGACCGGCTGGGGCGTCCCCGCTATTCCCGGCTTGAAGCGAGGATCGTGGCATGGCATAGTGTTGCGAGTATGAGCCCGCACCCGCCAGCACCGGTTCCCGCCGCACAACCTGACTCACTCACCGGTATGCTGACGAAACACTTCGGGTTTCCCTGCTTCCAGCCCGGCCAGCGGGAACCCATCGAAACTGTGATCGCCGGCCATGACGCCGTGGTGGTTATGCCCACCGGCGCCGGCAAATCTATCTGTTTCCAGATTCCCGCCCTGGTCCTTGACGGTGTCACCCTGGTGGTCTCCCCGCTGATCTCGTTGATGAAGGACCAGGTGGACGGCCTGGTCGAACGCGGGATCCCGGCCACCTGCCTGAATTCGTCGGTATCGATGGACGACACCATGGCCCGCATTTCCGCCCTGCGGCGGGGCGAGACCCGGCTGGTCTACGTGGCCCCGGAACGTTTCCGGAACCGGCATTTCCAGGAGTTGCTCAAGGAACTCCGCATCTCCCTGCTCGCGATCGATGAGGCCCATTGCATCAGCCAGTGGGGCCATGATTTCCGCCCCGACTACATCCGGCTGGGCGCCATGGTCAAGGCCCTGTCCGGAACTCCCGTCATGGCCTTGACCGCCACCGCCACTCCGGAAGTACGCGCCGATATTGCCCGGCAACTCGGACTCGGTGAGCAGGGCCGGAAACCGCCACTCACGTTTGTGCGGGGATTCCGACGCGACAACCTGCGCCTGGTGGTGGAACCCTGCCCCTCCCACCGGGCCAAGCTGGAACGGATTCGCGGCATCCTCTCCGAATTCCCCACCGGCATCGTCTATTGCAGCACCCGGAAGCAGGTCGAACGCGTGGGCACCATGCTTGCCGGCATGCGGGTGAAACACATGATCTACCACGCCGGCCTGGGAGACGAGGCCCGGACCCGTGCCCAGGAACAGTTCATGAACGCCGAGGTCCCTGTCGTGGTGGCCACCAACGCCTTCGGCATGGGCGTGGACCGTTCCGACCTGCGCTTCGTGATCCACTGGGACATCCCGGGCAGCATTGAAGCCTATTACCAGGAAGTCGGCCGGGCCGGGCGCGACGGGCTTCCCGCGCATTGCGAACTGCTCTACAACTACGCCGATGTCAGCACGCAGGAATTTTTCCTGGAAGGCTCCAACCCGGATCCGGCCATGGTGATGCAGCTCTGGACCGAAGTGCGCACCATCCTGTCCAAGGGCCCGGCAACCTGCCCGCTCGACGAGTGGGGAGAACGGGTGATGGCCACCGACAACAAGATCGCCGTCCACACCAGCATGGGCCTGTTCGAGCGCGCCGGGCTGATTGAACGGACCGTTACATCCGGCAACCGGTGTTATACCACCTCCCTGTTGCCGACGGGTGATGTCGACCAGTTGAAAGCCCTGTTGCCCGGCATCGAGGAAAAACGCCGCCGGGATTTCCGCAAACTGGAACTCATGCTGAACTACGTGCGCGCCCGCCAGTGCCGGCACACGTTCATCCTCGACTACTTCGGCGAAACCGCCGTCAAACCGGCCGGCCCCTGCAACCAGTGCGACTACTGCGGCATCAGCGCCGTGTTGCCTGCCCGCCCGCCGACCGAATCGGAGTGGCCGGTGGTGCAGAAGCTCCTGAGTTGTATCGGTCGCCTGGAAGGCCGCTTCGGACGCCAGACCGTGCTGGCGGTGGCCACCGGCGCTCCTTCCAAAACCGTGAACCAGCATCACCTGGACCGGGTCCCCACCTACGGCATGCTGAAAGGCGAATCCGAGAAATACCTGGCCAGCCTGTTCGATGAACTGGTGCGGGCCGGCGCCATCAGCCTGGGCCCCTCCCCCTACCACGTGGCCGGCATCACCCCGCTCGGCCGTGACGTGGCCTGGCGTCGAAGCACGGTGAACCTGCAATGGCCGGTACAGGTCATGGCGGAAGCCCTACCGCTTCCGGACGAAGGAAAACCCTGGAAAAAGGGCCGGAAAACAAAATCCGCCAGACGGGCTCGGACATCGCCTGCCCCCGTCAAGCCCGAGATCACCTTGTCGGTGGCCGAAAAACGCCTGTTCGAGGACTTGAAAGCCTGGCGTCACGACGAATCAGCCCGCACCGGTGTGCCCGGTTTCATCATCTTCAGCAACCGGGCACTCAAGGCCATTGCCATCGCCCGCCCGGATTCCCTGTCGGCACTCGAGGACGTTTACGGTGTGGGTCCCGCAAAACTGGATGCGTACGGCGATGCCATCCTCCGGATAGTGGACGCATAACCGCTGCGATGCACCCTCGACAAGGACCCGTGGGGTATGATTGAGTACGGCCTTGGTCGTGCATACTAGCAGGAGGCCGCACCCGCCATGATGTATTTTCAACAAGGATCCGTCGATACCGTCCTGTCCGACAAGGACCTCGAACAGGGATTGTCCATCGCGCTCGGCAAACTCGGCGCCCGGCGCCGGGTATTGGCGCTCCCGCCCGACATCACCCGCTTTCATTCCCGGGCCGGCGACCTGACCCGCATGACTTGGCAATACTACGGCGACCGCTTGACCGACATCCTGCCCGCCATCGGCACCCATTTCCCGATGACGCCCGACGAGATCACCCGCATGTTCGGCAAGGTTCCACACTCCCTGTTCCGCGACCACGATTGGCGTACCGGTACGATCGCCCTGGGACGGGTCCCCGCCGATTTCGTGCGCACAGTGTCGGGTGGCGCAGCCGATTTCGACTGGCCCGCGGAAGTGGACCGCCTGCTGGTTGAAGGCAAACATGACCTGATCCTCTCCCTCGGCCAGGTGGTTCCCCACGAAGTGGTCGGCATGGCCAATTACAACAAGAACATCTTCGTCGGCACCGGCGGCCCGGAAGGAATCAACAAGAGCCATTTTGTGGGCGCCGTCTACGGCATGGAACGCATGATGGGCCGCGCCGATACACCCGTTCGTCGCATCCTGAACTATGCCTCCGAACATTTCGCCCGGAACATGCCGATCGTCTACGTTCACACGGTCGTCGCCCGGAACGATGCCGGCAAACTGGTGGTTCGGGGCCTGTTCATCGGCGATGACGAAAGCGTTTTCCTGCGTGCCGCCGAATTGTCGCTCAAGGTCAATTTCCAGATGCTCGACAAGCCCCTGAAGAAGGTTGTCGTGTTCCTGGACCCGTCGGAATTCAAGAGCACCTGGCTGGGCAACAAGAGCATCTACCGTACCCGCATGGCCATCGCCGACGGCGGTGAACTGGTTGTCCTGGCGCCCGGCCTGCGTGAATTCGGCGAAGACCGCACCATCGACGCCCTGATCCGCCGATACGGCTATGTCGGCACACCGAAGGTCATGGAACTGGTCCGTCAACATGCCGACCTCCGCGACAATCTCAGTGCCGCCGCCCACCTCATCCACGGCTCATCCGAAGGCCGGTTCCAGGTGACCTATTGTCCCGGCAAGCTCACCCGCAAGGAAATCGAAAGCATCAACTTCCGGTACGCCGACCTGGGTGAAATGACCCGCCGGTACAACCCGGAAACCCTCACCGACGGGTGGAATCGCTTGCCGGACGGCGAGGAAATCTACTACATTTCCAACCCTGCGATCGGCTTGTGGGCCGCCCGCGAACGTTTCGAAAATGCGTGAACCAACACCGAAGGAGAGCAACCCCCGATGAAACTTCCCCTGAAACCTGATTTGAACGGCCGCGTGGCCGTCGTTACCGGCGGTGGCGGCATTTTGTGCAGCACCATGGCGGAAGCCATCGCGGCATGCGGCGCTTCCGTGGCCGTGGCCGATCTCCGGCAGGAGGCGGCGGAAGCCGTCGCAACCCGGATTCGTGCCGCGGGCGGCAAGGCCATCGGAATCGCCTGCAATGTGCTGGACCGCCCCAGCCTGGAAGCCGCCAACGTCCAGATCGAGAAGGAACTCGGCCCGGTGGATATCCTGATCAACGGGGCCGGCGGAAACCACCCCAAGGGCACCACCACCAAGGAATATTTCGACCCTGCCGACGTCGGCAAGGAAGGCATGGTCACGTTCTATGACCTCGATCCCAAGGGGGTTGAGTTCGTGTTCAACCTGAATTTCCTGGGCACCCTGCTGCCAACCCAGGCATTCACCCGGTCCATGGCCAATCGCAAGCGCGGCGTGGTGATCAATATCTCATCGATGAACGCATTGAAACCGCTGACCAAGATTCCGGCCTACAGCGGAGCCAAGGCAGCGGTGAGCAACTTCACCCAGTGGCTGGCCGTTCACATGTCCAAGGTCGGCATCCGCGTGAACGCCATTGCTCCGGGATTCTTCCTGACCGACCAGAACCGGGCCCTGCTGACGAAACCCGACGGATCCATGACCCCGCGCGGCAACACGATCCTCACCCATACACCCATGGGACGTTTCGGTTCGCCGGAAGACCTGATGGGCACCCTGCTCTGGCTGGTGTCCGATGAGGCAGCCGGATTCGTGACCGGGATGGTCATTGCCGTGGACGGCGGGTTCTCGTCATTTGCCGGCGTGTAAGACGCCCCACTATTCCACCCGCATGGGTAGGGACCACCGGTCCCTGCCCATGCGCGTACCGACATCCACGGTCACATCCGTTCCAGCGGTTCCGGTCACCTTCAGGACAACCGCCGGTGCTGCGACGGTGCTCCAGACCGACACGAACAAGGCGGATCGTCCGCGGACCCGTACCATGACGGCACTCTGTTCCTGTACGGGGTTCAATTCGCCCAGGCACTTTCCGCCTTCCACGGTTGGTTCCCGGGCCATCACCACCCGTCCTCCCCGTGGCACCTGCAGGTTGAGGCCATACGGAATGGAATCTGTTTCCCAGCACACATTCAGGCTGCCACCCTTCACGGGTAGCCGATAGGCGGGTTTCAGGTGGCAAAACCCCCGGGCACGCCCCAGCCGCACGGCTGACGAACCCCGGGGAACCGGCACCCGTCCACACACATGCGACGTCCAGTCAATCTGCCGGATTGAATCGGCCGTCACGCGGTACACGTCCAGCACATAGTGGGGAGCTATCAGAACCGACCGGTCCAGGCAAACACCGGGATATACCCGTGTATTGCGCACACGGACCAAGCCGTTCTCTGAATCCGGATTGAAGGTGACCAGCTCGCCATCCGAAATCGCATCGCGCCAGTGGTCACACTCCCAGATGGAGTCCAGTCCGGCATCATACGGGAACATCGATCGTTCATCGATCGTTACGGTATTGAACGCCGTCGTTGTACGCCCCCAGGCCAGGTAACGGGGATCCTCATATCCTTTTAAGCGCGGCACGCCGGTCACCACCCGTCCCCCCAGCTGTACATCGAGATGCAGGGCGGCCGGCGATTGATGTCCGGCTGAATGGGGGCCATAAAAGACAAACGCCCCCGGAGCCGTCCGGCTGTCGCCGCCACGAAGAACGGCGGCGCCATAGACCGGGAACAGGGTATGCCCGGAACGATGCTCCCCGGATAGGGAAACCAGCGTATCCCGTTTTAAGGAGAAACGCCCGGCAGGATATCGCTCGTGCCGGACGCGGGCAAAGTCCAGGTCGCCGCGGTGGCTTTGCAGCGACATGGGAACCCCGGGACATGCCCGTTTTGAATCGGGATAATCCCGTTCGATGCGGTTCAACAGCCCGGCATATTTGGGATCCTGATAGGCCTCGTACGCCTTGTCGTACACGATACCCCAGATGTAGGTGCCCCGGAGATTCGCCAGGCCGCTGTCATGCAGCAGGGAGAGATCGCCATTGGCAAAGGCCATGTAGAACGGGGCATCATAGGCTGCCTTGAGACATTTCAAGCCTTCCGGGCCATAGGCACGGTGCAGATCCTTGGTATCGTCCTGTTTCAGCGTCGGCAGTTCGGCATGCCAGATGTCGATGCCGGAATTTGCCAGCATATCCGCAGCTTCCGTGAATGCCATAAGGGTATAGTAATGATAACCGAATGACCGTTCCCAATGCATGCCGTCGGAAAGGATGTCGTGCCGCAACTGGTGGATCAAACCATACCGCCATCCGGCCGGGCATAGGCATCCGTAGAGCGCATCATGCAACCACTGGCGATTGCCCAACGCCAGGGCAATGGAAATACGGCCGACCAGGCTCCAACTGTTGTGGTTGCCGCACGTCAGGTGGGTGTTCCGGTCGCTCGCCAGGCGCGTGGTCTCCAGCAGGCGCCGGAAAGACCGGTCATCGGCGGCCGATAAACCATGGATGGCCAGCAGATCGTAAACGTGCCCCAGCACCCCGATGGCACGACTCTCATTCAGGTTGCCGCCCACCAGGAAATGATCGGACGTGACCGGATCCCGGCGTCGTATCAGGTCCGCCATCCGGCGCATGCCATGCAGGGTCACTTCGTGATGAACCCGGCGGCCATTCAAGGCGAATGCAAGGGCATTGCGTTCAAGGATTCCGAGCGCATTGTTGTTAAGACCACGATCCATGGGAAACGGGAGTGGCCTGTCAAAAATCCCCTTGGCATCACAATTCGACAGTAGACGGTGCATGCAGCGTTTGGCCCACCCGTCCCGCTTCAACCGCTGGCGGGTCCGCCGGATGCAGTCAGCCGAGACCAGCACACGCGGGTGGTCGGGCAGAACGCGCGGTATCAGATGAAAGGGATCATAGGCAGGCGACTGCAGTTGATCAGGGAAGGAGCGGGGCGTCAGGTCAGGATAGGTCTTTTTCATGACAATGTTCCTCATATCCGTCATCGCGCAAACGCCGTCAAGACTTTGCGTACCCCGTCAACGGTTTCCCGGACATCCTGATCGGTATACCAGTGGCTGATACTCAGGCGGATGGCGGTATCCAGGAGGCGTTTATGCACCGGGGTTTTCCGGTAATCGTAGGTATAGGAACGCCCGTCCGGCTGGACCAGCGGATAATGCCGGCGGGGCCCTTTCAACCAGGGACGCACCACCCGTTCCTGGAAAAGCCGGGTCTGGATCAGGTCATATTGTCCATACGAGCCTGCCGAAACACCTTCCGCCTGAAGCGCGGCCGCCAGTTCATCCCGCGTTCCATCAAACCGGTCGGGATCGATCAACAGGGCGCTCCACCAATAGGTGCTGTATCCACCCTTGAGTGTGGGTATCATCCGGGCTCCCGGCAACCCTTTCAGCCCCGCCTCCATCGCCTGCCCCACCCGGTTGAATCCCGAGGTGATCGAGTCCACCTTGTCCAGTTGGGCCAGCGCCACGGCTCCTTGCAATTCGCTCATACGGTAATTCATCCCGTGGTGCGCCTGGCGGCGGGTGTTGTCAAACAGCCGGTCATAAT
>MHBQ01000138.1:0-11637 GCA_001803315.1 Lentisphaerae bacterium RIFOXYC12_FULL_60_16 | reverse complement strand
GCCGGTACAATTCCGGGTCGCGCACCGCGACAAATCCGCCATCGCCGGTCGAAATGTGTTTGAAATCGTTGGTCGAATAAGCGCCGGCAGTTCCAAACGATCCGACCAACTGACCATTGAGGCGGGTTCCCCATGACTGGGCACAGTCCTCCACCACGCCGATCCCGCGTTCCGAACACCAGGCGGCAATGGCGTCCACGGGTGCCGGATAGCCGGCCAGGTGAACCACAATAACCGCCCGCGTATACTCGGTCACGCAGGCCTGCACCGATTCCAGGGTAGGCTGGAGCGTCTCATCACAATCACAGAAAACCGGGACAGCACCTTCCTCAATGATGCCGATCACGGAACCGGAATCCGTGTTGGGCGTCACGATCACTTCGTCGCCGGGCCCGATGCCGCAGGCGATCAAACCCAGGTGGATGGCCGAGGTTCCACTGCTGCAGGGCACCACATGGGGCATGCCCGTGTAGGTTTGCATCCGTTCACAGGCCTGCTTCACCAGGTGACCGAATCCGTAAAACAAGGTGTTCTGGTCCAGCGCTTCCTTCAGCCGGTCCAGTTCGGCCGCATCGAACCGCTGTCCGGTTCCATAGGGAACCGTCTTGGATTTGACACCGCCGTTGATTGCCAGTTTCGGATCGGACTTCATGACCATTCCTCCGGTGTGGACCCTTCACGTTCAAGCCAGCCGGTCAATCCGTATCCGGACAACCTGCTTCCGGTCAAATGCTATAGGAAGCGGTTCAAGGTGCAAGGGGGAAGTGACGCGCCCCCGCAAGATGCTCTCAAAAAGCGGTTGCGGATCAGTCGTGGCTTCGTTAGGTTGAATGACCTGACAGGAGGATACCGGATGAAATCACCAGGGGATCAGTTAAGGATTTTATGGGTCACAATGGCGGTCATGGGGTTGGGATGGGCATCACGCCCCTAGGACCCCCACCCGTGCCCCCCCTTCCACAACCTATCCTGGTGACCGGAGCCAGCGGACTGCTCGGCAGCGCCATCCTCACCCGCCTGGCCGGTTCAGCAACCGTGACCGGCCTGGGCCGGAGCCACGCCTTCCCAAACCTCCTCCCCGTCAACCTGACCGACCCGGACGCCATCGACTCCCTGAAGGCCATGCCCTGGAATGCCCTGGTCCACTGTGCGGCATACCGGGACCCTGATTTCTGCGAAACACATCCGGAAGACGCCGCCGCGTTGAATACCAATGTGCCGGCAAGATTGGCGGCACTGGCACAATCACGCGGCGCACCCATGGTCCATATCTCGACCGATTATGTTTTTGACGGCGATCATCCGCCTTACCGGGAGACCAGTACCCCCTGCCCGATCAACCGTTACGGGCAAACCAAGCGCGATGCCGAAACCCGGGTGCTCCAAGCATGCCCCGGTGCCGCCATATTGCGGATTCCGGCGCTCTACGGAACCCCACCCCCACCCGTGATCTCTTCCATGATCGAGGATGCCATCCGTTCCGTAACCGGCACAACACCAACCCGGCATGATCATGCCTGCATCCGCTATCCCACCTGCACCGCCGATATCGCGGACGTAGTGGCATTCCTGCTGGAGAAAGGCGTCGCCGGCATCGTCCACGCGAGCGCCACGGTCCCTGCCACCCGGTACGAATTCACCCTGGAGGCCGCCCGCATCCTGCATACCGACCCGTCCCTGATCAGCCCCATGGATTCAATCCCCCCACGGGCCGCGCGTCGCCCGGTCAACTCCGCCCTCACCGTGGATCGCCTTGCATCCCTCGGCGGCCCGATCCCGAAATCGTATCAATACTGGTTGCCCCTCATCCTGGCAGATCGTGTAAAATCCTGAAAGCGGAGGCCCCATGTTCAACCGCCTGTTTCATCTTGCCGACAACCACACCACCACCCGCACGGAAATCGTCGCGGGCATCACCACGTTCCTGACCATGGCCTACATCGTGGTGCTTCAACCGGCCATCCTGGCACGCGATTTCGCCGGACAACCCACCGGGATGGATCCGCACGCCATCTTCCTGGCAACCTGCCTCGCAGCATCGGCCACCACCCTGCTGATGGGGTTGTACGCCAACTACCCGATTGCCCTGGCCCCCGGCATGGGCGAAAATTTCTTCTTTGTCGCCACGATCATGGCGCTGGCCGGCATGGGGGTTCCGGACCCCTGGAAAGCGGCGCTGGGCATCGTGTTGATCTCCGGTGTAATATTCCTCCTGTTCTCTCTCTTGCCGATACGCCGGATACTCTTGGAGGCGGTCAGCCCAAGCCTGCGCAACGGCATGGCCGTCGGTATCGGTCTGTTCATTGCCCTGATCGGCTTCCAACATGGCGGACTGATCACGGCCAAACCCAACATCGGCGTCGGGTTGAATATCCGATGGTTGTCAGAACTCGACGCCTTGAAGGACATCCTGGTATTCTTCACCGGCCTGGCGGTGGCCGGCGGACTGCAGGCGCGCAGGGTCCGCGGCGCCATCCTCTGGGGCATCGGTGCATCCACCCTGCTGGCACTGGGCCTGGGGCGAATCGAATACCAGGGAATATTCGGGTTTCCACAGGTCACCGTGCCGGCCATCGGACAATGGGATCTCTGGAATGCCCTGTCCTGGAAAGCGCTCCCTTTTATTGCCGTGTTCTGTTTCATGGACATCTTCGATACCATGGGAACCCTGGTCGGGGTCAGCGAACAGGCAGGATTGATCAAGGATAACCGGATTCCACGCGCCGACCGGGTGATGCTGGTGGATGCCTGCGGAACGGTTTTCGGCGCCTGTGTCGGCACCAGCACGGTGACCAGCTACATCGAAAGCGCTGCCGGTGTCTCCCACGGCGGACGAACCGGACTGACCAGCGTGGTCACCGGGCTCCTTTTCCTGGCAGCGCTGGCGTTCAGCCCGCTGGTCAACATGATCGGATCTTATGGCCCGGCCACCGCCTGCGCACTGGTCATCGTCGGCGCCATGATGATGCACAATGCCGTAAAAATCGATTGGGGCGACATGTCCGAAGCCCTGCCCGCCTTCCTGATCGCCATCGGAATCCCCTTCACCTATTCAATCGCCGATGGGCTGGCGTTGGGATTCGCCGCCTATCCGGTCATGAAGATCCTGTGCGGCCGGCACCGGGAAGTTCACTGGATACTCTACGTGATGTTTGTCATTATCCTTGCCTACTTCGCCCTGGCGCGCATACATTTGGGGTGATGAGCACGATCCGTACACAACGGTCCCGGCTGATCGCCGGCATCGGACTTGATCCGGCTGACGGCAAGCAGATCAACTGGATATTCGGCAAGCAGGGCGCCTTGTTCCATGCCGTTGCCGAAAACGATATTCCCCTCGCGCGTGAACTGATCCGTGAAGGTGCCGACATCACCCGTACCAGTCCCCAGGGATACACCGTACTGCACCGGGCCGCTGCCGCCGGCAACCTCGACATGGTGGAATTTCTCCTGGACCAGGGGGCAAAACCCGGCGTCACGGCAAAAGACGGACAAACCCCGGAAAAGCTTGCCCACCAACAGGGACATGCCAAACTTGCCCAACGCCTGGCACGAGCATGCACAACGACCCTTTGAACCGTCAGCCGTTACGCCCCCGGCTGATCATCGGACTTACCCTGCTGTTGTTCATTCCCTGTCTCCGCTCCCACGCTGACGGCATGGCACTGATTCCCGAAACCGCCTGGATACAACCCGGGACCACCTTTACCGTGGGTGTCCAAATCTCGACCCAGCCCGGCTGGCACACCTATTGGTTGAATCCCGGCGATTCCGGCATGGCGCCTGCGCTTCATTGGACCTTGCCCGACGGCATCCGCATGGGTGCCCTGCATTTCCCCACCCCGCATTACATGGAAGCCGATGGCCTGGTCACCTACGGATACGAGAACGAGGTCACGTTGCTGGCCGATTTCCATGCCGACAGCACCCTGCAGGGTACGGGCGTCGTCCTGCGTCTCAACGCACAATGGATGGTATGCCTCGACATGTGCATGTTTCGCAAGCAATCCGTCGAGTTGTCCATCCCGGTGAAACCGACGAAACCCCCGCGCCGGCTGGTCACCACCAATCGCTTCGACGCCGCACGCGCAGCCCTTCCGGTTCCCATGCCCGGATGGACCGCACAGGCACAGGCCGTTGGTAGCGAATGGCTGCTCCACATCACGCCCCCTCCCGGCCACCCGTTCAATCCTGAATCCGGCATCCAATTCTTCGCTATGAAACGCGGTGCCGTGAACCCGACACCCGCCGGCACCTGGAACCGGCAGGAAGCCCAGTGGACCCTGCGTCTGCCCAAAGGACCCGAACCACCGGCAGCGCCGGAAACCCTGGACGGAATCCTGGTCTTCCCTTCCAACCGAACCGACCCCCCACATGCTACGGCCATTCTGATCCGGGCCACCATCCTGCCTCCCGGCTAAAAGACCGTCCTCCGCCTGCTCCTTGCGTAATGCCTTTCATTCTTGTTCCGGGGTCCAACCACGGGTATCATTCGGCTGTTTGTTAAACCAACCAGTCAAAGGAACATGAACATGCTTAAAGATATCCGAATCATTGCCTGTATTGCCGCTCTGGCCATCGTAACTGCACAAGCGCAGGCTCAGGAAACAACTGCTGTAGTCGGCAAACCCGCACCGGAATTCACGGCAACGGATAGTGCCGGCAAAACCCGCACGCTGGCTGAATTCAAAGGGAAACTGGTGGTCCTGGAATGGGTCAACTACGACTGCCCGTTCGTCAAAAAACATTACGGGGCGGATGCCATGCAGGCACTCCAGCGCAAATACACGGAACAAGGCGTCGTCTGGCTGAGCATCAATTCCTCGGCATCCGGCAAGCAGGGAAACTATCCCGCTGAAAAATGGGCGGAACTGGTGGCGGAACGCAAGGCCGCCCCCACAGCCGTACTGCTGGATACCGACGGCAAAGTCGGTCGCCTCTACGGCGCGAAGACCACCCCGCACATGTTCATCGTGAATGCCGAAGGCACCCTCATCTATGCCGGGGCCATTGACAACAATCCTTCCCCGGATCCCGCCACACTCAAGGATGCCGTGAATTATGTCGCCAAGGCCCTGGATGCCGCTCTGGCCGGCAAGCCGGTCGAGACCGCCACATCGGCCTCGTACGGATGCTCGGTGAAGTATTGAGAGGAAACGTCCGCTAGGTTCATGAAAACGGGGTGTTTGACCCACCATGCCGGGTCAGCACCCCCTGCCCGTCTCAGTGCCGGATATCCGCTATCCGCTTTCCGTCCGAACCCGCGGCATGGCGGAGAAAGAATTCCACCACCGGGGTCGGGTCTTCCAACCCGTGGGGATGATGACCGCAACCCGGCTTCCCGATAAGTTCGATTGATCCACCAAGTTCCCGGTAACGCCGGGCCACCACGCCGGTATTCTCGTCCCACGGCACGCCTTCGTCGGCGTCTCCGTAGACGTGCATGATCGGGATACGGGCCGACGCGAGGGGTCCCAGATTATCCACCGGATTTCCCGGATATACCATGGCGTCTTCCTCCGTGCGAAACCCGAATACCTCCATGACCTTTTGCCACTCGGCGGGTGAACCGGGACCTTTCCCCTTTCCCCCCGGCCAGCTTTTCAAGTCGCATACCGGCGCATCCCCGTACAGGCAGGCCACGCTGGCGGGGTTGGCAATTGCCCACTGGTAACAGTAAAGCCCGCCGCGGCTCAGGCCGATCAGTCCGAATTTTCGCGCAAATCCATACCGTTCCGTCAACGCATGATAGAATCGTGACCAGGCAGCCATGGCCAAAGGCCCCCCGAACTGGTCGGGATACGACAGGTAGGCAATGTGGAAACCCTTCCTGAGCAGGGCCAGTTCCGTGCCCGGGAACGAATCGAGAAATTCACCTTTCCACACCCAACGACGGCCTTGCAGTGGTTCACGCGGGGCGATCAGGGTCACGGGCCGGCCGCCCACGTCAAAATCATACCGGTCATAGCCCTCAAACCATTGTGAACAGACCCCGGGCAATGGTGGAATATTCTCTGCGGTATCGCGTTTCATCGTTATGGCCTTCCCCGGCATGCCACCGGATTTCACATTCCTGCCGATGCCACAGGGTCACAGATTATCCCTGGAATGTCACAACGAAAACACGGGGTTACACTTGCCCCGCCGTCATGGAATAGCCTATCCTGACAGCGGAGGTTGACACCATGCCCTTGACACGTTTCAGCGTTTCAATTGACCGGGATCTGATGCGGCAGTTTGATGCACAAATACGGGAGGACCATTGCCCGACCCGCTCCAAGGCGGTAGGCGACCTGATCCGTGCAACCCTGGTCAAGACCGAATGGAAAGCAGACGATGAAGTGGCCGGCGCTATCGTCATGGCGTATGACCACCATAAAAGAGACATTGTCCGGCGGCTCACCGATGTTCAACACGACTGCCACGAAGCCATTATCTCCACGCAACACATCCATTTGGATCACCGGAATTGCATGGAGATCATCGCGGTTCGCGGAACACCGGCAACCATCCGTTCGCTCGTTACACGGCTCAAGGCGGTCAAGGGCCTGAAACACGTTTCCCTGGCTGCCGGAACCACCGGCCGGCATCTCGCTTAACCCGGCATCCCGTGATCCGTCAACATTCGGCTTGAATGGTATTACGATTTTACGTTATATGTTACTTGATACCGGCACGACTGGGTGCCGAGAAACCTGCAACCCGGACCGGAAGAACCTTCCATGCATATGGCTGACGCTCTGATTTCTCCCGCCGTGGGCGGAACCCTGTGGGCTGTGTCGGGCGGCCTGATCACTTTCTGCGCCCGTAAAGTGAAACAAACCCTGCGCGAGAACCTGGTGCCGATGATGGGAGTTCTCGGCGCCTTCATCTTCGCGTCCCAGATGATCAACTTCACCATACCGGGAACCGGATCGAGCGGGCATATCGGCGGGGGATTGATCCTGGCCATCCTGCTGGGTCCGCATGCGGCCTTCCTGGTCATTGCATCCGTCCTGACGGTCCAGGCATTCTTCTTCGCGGACGGTGGTCTGCTGGCGCTCGGGTGTAACATGTTCAACATGGGATTTTTTCCCGCCTTCGTGGCCTACCCGCTGATTTACCGGATCATTGCACGAGGTCAGCCCGGCAGCCTGCGTGTAGGGGTGGCAACCATTGCGGCCTCCGTCGTCGGCCTGCAACTGGGCGCATTCGGCGTGGTGCTGCAAACACTGGTATCCGGCATCTCGGAACTGCCTTTCCACACCTTTGTGCTGATGATGCTGCCCATTCACCTGGCAATCGGCGCCGTCGAGGGATTGGCAACCGTTGCCGTGGTGTCATTTATCGCCAGGGCGCGGCCCGAGGCCCTGCCCACCAGTCCCCTGCCCGGCACGGCGACCGGCATTCGTCCAATCCTGGCCGGTCTGGCGATTGCCGCCATGGTGATTGGCGGTGCCGCAAGCTGGTTCGCCTCCACCCATCCCGACGGACTGGAATGGTCCATCGCCAGGGTGACGGGCGCCGAATCGGTTGAAGCTCCGGAATCCGGTGTCCATCAACGACTGGCCGGCCTGCAGGAACAGACCGCGTTCCTGCCGGACTACGGTTTCAAACAGGCGGAACCCGGCATAGCCACAACCATTCCCGCCGGACCGGAACCCGATCCCTGGCCATCAATCAACGCCGGAACATCGGTATCGGGAATCGTGGGCGGTGTCTTGACACTGATCCTGGCCACCCTGGTAGGCATGGCGCTCAGAACACGCACGACTTCGGTCGTGCCGCACAACCTTTAAAGCAGAAAGCGAATGGCATGGGCGCGACGGACTGGATCGAAATCGGACGAATGGATGACCTGGCCCGTCTGGATACTCCCATGCACCGTCTGGATGCACGGGCCAAGATCATCGTCACCCTGGCCTTTATCGGGGTGGTCATGTCGTTCCCCCCGCACGCGCTCTCGGCCTTGACGCCTTTCCTGTTTTTCCCGCTCGTCCTGATCTACGGGGCCCGGATACCCATGGGTCCCATCGTGAAAAAGATCCTCCTGGCCATGCCTTTTGCGCTGGCAGTCGGCATCTTCAACCCGTTCCTCGACCGGCGTCCAGTCCTCGCGATCGGACCGGTTACCATCACGGGAGGATGGATGTCGTTCACATCAATCCTGGTCCGGTTTCTCCTGACGGCAGGAGCCGCACTGGCGTTGGTTGCCTGCACCGGCATGGTCCGGCTGGCTTCCGCCCTGGGCCAATTGGGGGTTCCCCGCGTTTTTGTCGTCCAACTCCTCTTCCTCCACCGTTACCTGTTCGTCGTGGCGCAGGAGGGCCGGAATGTTCTGCGGAGCGTCACCCTGCGCTCGTCCGGAACCCGTTCCTTGAACCTGGGCGTCTACGGATCCCTCACCGGCAACCTGCTGCTTCGATCCATGGACCGGGCCACCCGTGTGTACCGTGCCATGATGGCCCGCGGATTCGACGGCGAGATCCGCCTGGTACACCCTCACCAGGTACGCTGGATCGATGGGGCTTTCATCGCCGGATGGTTGGCCTTCTTCGCCCTGGGACGGACCTGGAACCTGGCCGGAGGGCTGGGACACTGGTTGACGGGAGTCATACCATGAGTCACCATATCGTTGAAGTCCGTGACCTGCGTTTTGCCTATCCGGACGGTACCGAGGCCCTGAAAGGCATTTCATTCCGCATCAGCCATGGGGGCGCGGTGGCAATCGTCGGAGGAAACGGCGCCGGCAAGTCCACCCTCCTGCAACACCTCAACGGTTGCCTGACCGCCACCAGCGGCACGGTCATCATCGGCGACACGCCGCTGACGCCCGGCACCATCCCGCGGGCACGGCGCTGCGTGGGCATGGTGTTCCAGGATCCCGACGACCAGTTGTTCATGCCCACCGTGGCCGGCGATGTTGCCTTCGGACCCTTGAACGCCGGACTCCCGCCGGACATGGTGGAACAACGCACGGCATCCGCCCTGGAACGGGTGGGCATGACGCATGTCCGGGAACGACCCCCCTACCGCCTCTCGGCCGGCGAGAAACGGGCGGTTGCCATTGCCACGGTGCTGGCCATGACACCCGACATCCTGGTCATGGACGAACCATCATCCAACCTCGACCCGCGGGCACGGCGCCGCCTGATCGAGCTCCTGCTGTCGTTTGAACATACCCGGATCATCGCCACGCATGACCTGGAACTGGTCCTGGAGGTGTGTACCCGGGTCATTCTGCTGGATGCCGGCATCGTGGTGGCCGACGGCCCGGCCCGTGACATACTGGGCAACGAACCGCTCCTGCTCGCGCATGGGCTCGAATGCCCATACAGCCTGCGACCCGCCCGGCCACGCTGATCCTTTCAACGGACCATCCCGCTTGATTACCTGCCGGATTATTCCGACTCGTCCGGATCGTCATCGTCCGGATCAGAATCCGGTTCCCCATCCGGCGAATCGCCGTTGAGCAGGGCCCATGCTTCGTCGAAACGGTCATCATCCTCGATCCACACTTCCGGCCATTCCGAGGTGATGCCCTTGCCGCCGAACAGGGAGGCCGTCGTCTCGTGGCGCACGTCACAGGCAATCCCGGCGCCTTCCAGGATGGCCTGGATGGTCCGGCAGGCATCCAGGTCACGATCACAACATAGTTTCCGCATGGTGCATGCCACCTTCCTACTCGACCTTCTCCCAGGTCTGCCAGGTCAAATTGACGGTCCCGCGTCCTTTTTCATGCCCCGCCTGGAACCGGCATCCCTCCAGACGCCAGGGCGGGCGATTGCTCTCGATTGCCAGCACCAGCCGGTGGATATCGGAAAAGGCAACATTCATAAACGCCACCTCGCGTTCACGTACCATCCAGCCATCCTCCACCGGCTGACGGGATTCGCGTACATCCTCGATCCGGACACCCGGGAGAACGGATTCCACCATGCTCGCAAGCGCCAGGGGACGTCCGGAAAACCGCTCCACCAGACGTTGACGGTCCGCCTCGGCGCTTTCCTGTTCCGCCTGCAACCCGTCAAGCAACCGGAGCACCCGGGCCCGGCCTTCCATGCGCGGCCCGGCCGTTTGCAATACCCCGGCACACCGGATGCACGCCGCAATCGCCAGGACCAGCAGCACGGCAGCCACCCCGCCCAGCACCGGTATGATCAGTCGACGGGCATTCATGGCGTCACCCCCCGCCGGCGCCCTTCGATGATGAAGGGGACCTGTTCATCCGTGCCGGCATCCCGCCGGTCCACGGTCGGCACATACCCTGCCTGCTCGAGGATCCGGGCCAGTTTCTGCGGAGACGGCCAATCCGGAGCATGGCCGGCAAGGTTGACCCGGTCGCGGTTGACCTGCAGACTTTCCAGCGTCATGCCGGCGGATGACGCCGCTTCGACCAGGGGCATCACCGTATTCATCAATGACGGCCTGAAGGGCCGGCTGAATACCTCCATTTTACGCAACCGGAGCTCATGCGATTTCCGGGCTTCCTGTACGGCATCATCACCCCGCAACGTGACCGGATAACCGGCGATCCGGTCAACCTGCCGCACCACTCGGGAATCAAATTCCGCCAGGCGGGCCTCCACCTGGAAGCGGATCCATTCCGCCGTCCCCAACAGCACGACACCTGCCAGCAGGAACATCACCAGGGTTTTCAGCAACCGGCGTTTCCGCCGCTGTTGGACAAAGGCGTGTTCCAACGTTGCCGGCCGGAGATTGCAGCGCAGGGGCCCGCTTGACAGGGAACGTACGGCCAAGGCTCGGGCCAGGAACCCCCCGGCATCAGGAACCTCCTGCTCAACGGACGGCCACCGGTCCCGGCACGATGCCAAAACGGCTTTCACAGCCGGGGTTCCAGCTTGCGGACCGGTCATCACCCACTCCACACGCCCGGTTCCAGGCGCCAGGTAGGACGTTACCAGGCGCTGGATCGTCTCGGCCGCATCCGCCACCCCCAGGGCATGCCCGCCCAGCATACGCGGTCCGCGCCCCACCGCCATGGCCCAACGGTCGACCCCGGCATATATCACCACCCGGATCCCCTCCTGGTTCGATGGGTCGGCCGGCACTTCCTCCAGGGCCCGGGTCCACAAGGCGGAAGGCTCATGGTCCAGGATCACCGGGTCAATACCCTGCGCCTGCAACGCGTCCAGGCGGCGCTGGATGTCCACGCGCCGCGCCGCCACGGCCAGCGCCTCGACACCTCCGCCGACAGCCGGCACCGGTTCCATGAAAACCGCTTCACAATCTTCGAGCGGAAAGGGAAGCTGCACGTCCAGCAACGTGGCAAATACACGCCGCGCCTTGCGCACCGAGGCATACGGCGCCTTGACAAGGCGGACAATGCTTTCAGAAGCATACATCGCCGCCACCAGGGGAACCCCCGACGGCGCCTTGCCGGACACCACCTGCACAACCACCCGGTTCCGGACCCGGTGGGCAAGTGCCAGAACGGTCCGGTCACCCTGCACATCCACACCGCAGGCGGCATGAACACCGCGCAGACAGGCAGGCATACGAGTCGATCCGGATTTCAGTCCCACATCCCCATCCTTTCATCCAACCGTCGAACCATACCATGCGGGGCTGCGGGTGCCTTGTCAATTCCGACGGTCGATGAACAAAGTAAGTGAGCCTTTGGCGGAGTAACTGAGC
>MHBQ01000137.1:36400-46332 GCA_001803315.1 Lentisphaerae bacterium RIFOXYC12_FULL_60_16 | reverse complement strand
CCGGATCCCGGGTTGCATACAACTTCCAGACATGACACATCCTCCATTGGCGATGGTTGTAAAGCCAGAACCGGGGGGAACTGGAACAACGTCCCGTTACATTGCAAGCCCCGTGCCAACGTGGATTATGCCGATAAATATTTATGTAAATAACTCGTATATAGATATATACAGGATATGAATGTCATGAATTCCGGAAACGTTGCAATGATAAAGATAACAAATATGGAACAGAATACATACTGTATTACATTAATGTAGTGGTATATTTGGAATTCAGCGATGGATTGGTTTGCGTACCCTGGTATCGGTGAGTGTGGTGTGGGATGTGCGGAGTGTAGGAATGAACGTGCTTGTTTCCGTGAAGCGATTCCCTATGCTTCGGCGGGTTGCGGGGCCGGTCAGCCATGGATGTGGACGGGAGGGGGGCACATGAGCCGATTGACGGAAGGGCGGGAACTGGGGCGCAAGGCGGGAGCTTCGGCGCAGGCGGAAGTCAAAACCATGGAGGACGCGTTCCGGTACGCGCTCCAGCTTTATCCGACCATGATGGGGACCGATTTGCCGGCCGCTGTCCGGGCCTATGACCAGGAGCGTTTATCCTGCTATCCGGATTATGCGAAGTTTCCCGAGTTGCGCGGCATGCTGGACCGTTACCTGGGGGAACGGCAGGGTTATGTCGAAGCCAGCGGTCTGGCGTCGCCCCTGGCCGAAACGGTATGTGCGTTCCATTATTCCTGGTTCTTTTTCCTGACCCGGCGGGTCAATGCCCGGCACCTGGCCCGGTATGACCTGATTCCTCCGGTCATGTCGTGCACCAATGTCTACTTTCCGGACACCGCCGAGGGCGGCACGGTGATATCCGACAACCGGGACGATTTGCCGCGCTACCCGCATATTCCCGCGTACCGCATCGGGCCGCCGAAGGAGCCGAAGGAAGTCCCCCTTGGCTGGGGCGGGGTGTCGAGCTCGGTGTTGCTCGATGAGGAACCGGTTTGTTCCTTTCCCTGTGATCCGCGGGAGATCATGCCGCCTGAATGCCGGAACGACATCAATGACATCGTCAAGTTCATGACCCGGTACCGCGAATTCTACGGGCCGGGCAACCAGATCTGGGCGGACCGCAATGGCAACGCCGTGGCGGTGGAGAAGTCCAACTGCCGGGTGGCGTTTCGCTGGCCGACCGTACGGGGTGCGGTGTGCATCGGGGCGTGCAGTTACCTGGATCCCGAGCTCAATGCCTTCAAGCAAGGCCGGAGCCGGCTGGCCATGGACATCAAGGGGGAGACCGAGGCCACCAGTCCCGACTGGCAGTTCTTCGAGGGATGTGATGCCCATCACCGCCGGCTGATCCGCCTGACCAACGAGGAAGCCGCCCGCGGGGCGACCTTGTGGGGTGCCTTCAACGTGGTGGCCGATCATGATGTTCCGTACCCCGAGCGTATATGCCTGGCCGGCGAGAAGCTGTTCGACGACAAGGAACCCAACGCGATGTGGACGCTCACCCAGCATGCCATCGTGGTCAGCGGGCCGAACCGGCGGGCGTTATACCGGTCCCTGCAGGACATGAAGCATCCGAAACCCATCTACACCTACACCCCGAAGTTTGTGCTAGGTGAGGGGGTGGCCATGCGTCCGGAATGGCAGGCGGATGTGGCGGCCGGCCGGTGTATCCTGGCGGATGCCCGGTAGTCGGTTCAGTTAGGGTGGAGCCGGGGCGACCTCGTCCCGGTCTGGTTGGTTGGGTGGAGGTAGGCAGGCCGTATGATGAACCAACGGGCTTCCATTTCGGGGCAAGCGGTTTCGCGTGATATGGCCCCATCCGCGGCGTTGCCTGCCCTGCGTAGCCTTGGCGAAGCAGGGTCGCCATCGGCGCATACCAGGAGTATGGCGCCGACGGCTCCGCCTTGCGGCTGGAGCCATCTGACGCGAATCCGTTGCCCTTTTCGAAATGGAAGCCCGGGTTTACCTCGCGGTCCGGGCGAGTACGCCGGTACCGCGATGGAATAAGGAAAAGAGTTTGAGGTACGCTGAGCGCAGGTGGGGCAAGGCGTCCCTGCCGAGCCTGCCGTCTGGCCTGGTTGGAGCCGGCCGGTGTATCCTGGCGGATGCCCGGTAGGCGCGATCGGCTTGTGGTGAACAATCTTTTTTCCGCGAATGAGAAAAACGGTTTGACCCGGGGTTGTGGTTTCGGCTATACGAGGACGTATGACGATGCGAATGATCTCATCAGGTTTGCCCAGTCGTTGCCGATCGTTCATTCCGGTTCTTTCCGCGATGCTGATTTCCGGGTTGGCATTCGCCCAGGAGGCCAAGACCCTGGGACAGGGTGGCGGCATGGATCCCGCCGTTGAGCAGGAAATCGAGTATGCCCAGATGCTCCAGAACCTGGGGATGCCGGATTATGCCCAGATGGTGATCGAGCGGATCAAAGCCCCGGAAGCCAAGGTCTGGATCGAGCGGTTGAAGATCCAGAGCCTGTTGTCCATGGGGCAGTTCGATGCCGTGCGGGGCGTTATCGGCAAGCGCCCGGACGCCGACAGCCAGGAGACCTGGGCCCTGAAATTGGCGCTGGCCGATGCCCTGTATGCCTTCGGGCGGTATGCGGAAGCCCAGGGCGTTTATGTCAGCTTCTTCAAGAAGTACAGTGAAGGGCCCACCCCGGCGATCAAGAACTTCTATATTGAGTCGGCCTACAAGTATGCCCAGATGCTCCTGCTGATGAACAACCCGGAGGCGGCCATTGAATCCTACCGGTACCTGCTCAAGGTGCAGGATCTCGACAAGGGCATCAAGCGCCAGGCCCTGGCGGAAATGGCCGAGTTGCTGATCAAGCGGGCCGAGGAACTGCCGGCGGACAAGCGGGCGCCGATTTTCACGGAAGTGTTGAAAATTTCCGAGGAACTGGCCTGGGTGCCCGACGTCTGGTTCGGCAAGGCCGTGGTGTTCATGGCGCACGTGCGCATGTTGCAGGATGATATCGAAGGCGCCGAGAAGATCGTGGACCGGTACCGTGGTACGTTCAAGACCCTGGACGATTCCCTCAAGGAGGAGAGCGACAAGACCGGCGAAGACTTCATGAAGCTGAGCCCCATGGCCCAGTGCCGGTTCATGCTGGGTGAGATGCTTTTCCAGCGGGCGCAGAAACTGATCGAGGAAGGCGAGGAAGCCAACAAGACCCAGATTGTGGACCTGCTGGCCGGCAAAAAGGTCAAGGACAAGCGGGTTGGCGGGGCCTACCAGCATTTCCTGAATGTTTTCATCAATTACCCGACCACCCAGTGGGCGGGGGATTCCGGCAAGCGGGCGGACCAGATCGAGGACATCCTGATCAACAAGTTTGGCGCCAAAATCACCAAGAAAATCACCCCGGAACAGATGGAGACCGTCAAGCGGATCCAGTTCCAGGAAGCGCGCAACCTGTACAATCTCCAGCAATTCCCGCAGGCGGCGGATGCCTATTTGCGGGCATTGTCATTGTATCCGGAAGGTGAAATGGGCGTATCGGCGCTGGGCGACCTGATCCGTTGCTACATTGAAATGAAGGATGAACTGCTGACCGATGTGGCGGTCAGTTACCTGGCGGAGCGGTTCAGCGGCCAGCCGAACCAGATGACCGCCGCCGGAGATGACGTGCTGCGCATTGCCGACCGGTTTGGCGAAATGAAGCTGCTGGACAAGCGGGATGCGGCCTACGGCCTGTTCTTCCAGCACTATGCCGCGCATCCCCGGATGTCGCCGATGCTGTTCAAGGTGGGGCAGGAGAAGTTCGATGCCGGCGATTTCGACGGGGCGCTCACCAACTTCCAGCAGATCGTGACCGGTTACGCGAATTCCCCGCTGGCGCTGATGGCCATGGACAAGATCGCCTCCTGTTACCATCACAAGGAGGATGTCGCGCAGGAGATCAAGGCCCTGGAGGCGTATATCGAGCAGTTGTCGAAGAAGGATCGGCCCGGTCATGCCGTCATCAATGCCCGGTACCGGGTGGCGTCCGCCTACCGGTCCATGGGTGAGAAGTATGTTCCGTCGGCCTTCAACCGGTATACCGAGATCATCAAACTGGTGAGCCAGAAGGACAACCCCTACCAGAATTCACCGGAGGAGGCCAAGGCCAACGAGGAGATGCTGGAAGCCGCCATGTATTTCCAGGCGGTTTGTTATTCCCAGCTCAAGGATAAGGATGAGGCCAAGATGCGGCAGTACAAGGAGGCCGCCCTGAAATCGCTGGAAGCCCTTATCCAGCGATTCCCGAAATCGCGGTATGCGCCTTCCGCCCTGAGCCAGATCGGAACCTTGTACACGGTTTTCGAGAAGTCCAAGGAGGCGGAGGATGCCTTAAACCGGCTGATGCGTGAATATCCGGAATCGGTGGAAGCGCAGAATGCCAAGTTTGTGCTGGCCATGAACCTGTTGAACCTGGGGCGGCGCAAGCAAGCGGTTGAGGTGTTCAAGGAGATGTTCAGCGGGTCCGGTCAGTACAAGCCGACGCAGATCCTGACCGCCGGCAACGAATTGGTGAAAGCCAAGGAATATGAGATTGCAATCGAGGCGTTTGACCGGGTGATGGCCATGGCCAAGGATGAGCGGCCGTTGATCGAGCCGGTGCTGATCGGCAAGGGGCGATCCTTCACGGCGTTGAAGCAATACGCCGAAGCCTGTAAAGCACTGGAAGACCTGCTGGCCCGGTACCCGAACTCCGGCAATACCGTGGAAGCGGCCTTTACCCTCAGTAGCGCGTATTCCGAGCAGGCGCTGGCCGACCCGGATTCCGACAAGCGGTTTGACTTGTTCAACCTGGCGGTCAAGGCGATTACCAAGGCCCGCGCCTATGACAAGACGCCCGGCGGACAGGCGCGATCCGAGGTGGAGGTTGGCCGGATCCAGGCGCGCAAGGCTGCCGCGGAAAAGAAGTACAATGGACCGGCCGACCGGCTCCGGAAATACCAGGACGATGCCATCGGCGCCTATCAGGTGCTGATCATGTTGTCGGATCCCGGTGTGGCGGAGGTCCGGCCGTTCATCGAGGATGCGATGTACGAGTGCCTGCCGCTGTTGCTTGAGACCCAGCGGTATTCCGAAGTGCTTGAGGATGCCGACCGTTTCATTGAATTGTTCCCGCGCAGCCGGTACCTCAGCGAGATGCGTGGATGGCGGACCGAGGCGCGAACCAAGCTGGTGGCGCAGGGCCAGGCGTCGCTGGGCATGACACCCGGCGGGACCAATGCCCCGGCGGGTCAGGCGGCCCCGGGTGCGGATACCAATGCGCCGGCCAAGGCTGATGATGCGGCTCCGGCGGTTCCCGCCCCGTGACAAGGGCGGATCACCGGCTGGAATGTGGGTTGGATTTTGGGATATTGAGAGGGGGAATGCGAATGATAGCCATGAAACATCGCGCATGGACAATGGGTTTGCTGGTGGCCATGCTGGTGGCCGGTACGGGATCCGATGTGATGGCCCAGGTCCAGGGTAAAATTATCAAGAAAGACCGTGGTGAAGTTGTCGGCGCCATTCGCTGGCAACCGGCATCCAAAGTATACGTTGTTCAGCAGGGAACCGTTACCCTCCGGATATCCTTGTCGGACGTGGCGCGGGTTGAGGTTCCCAAGCCCCGCGAGATAGATGGCGCCATCGGGATGGTTCAGCGGGCGCAATATGCCACGGCCATGCCGGTCCTCGAGAAGATCATGGCGGATTACCAGAACCTGCAGTGGGATTTGACGGCGGCCCGCTGGCTGGCGGAATGTTACCTGAAGCGGGGTGAGGCGCAGCGTGCCCTGGATATGTGCGAGCGCGTGATCAGCGCGAGTGGCGGTGGAACCCCCTCCGGCGAGTTTGGCGGGGTTTACCTGGACACATTGATCGCGGTCGGGCAGGAAACGAAGGCCCGGCGGATCCTGACCGATATGATCGCGAAGGGCGATCGTGTCACGGCGGCCATCGCCCAGATCAAGCGGGGGGATATCGACCAGAAGAAGGGTGACCTCAAGCTGGCCCTGGTGGACGGGTACCTGCGTACGGCCCTGCTGTATACCGACGCGAAGACCGTGATCCCGGAAGCGTTATACAAGGCGGTCAAGGCCTTGGAACAGCTGCAGCAGGCCTCGTATGCGGACAAATTCCGCAAAAGACTGCTGGCGGAATATCCCCGTGACCCCTATACTGCCAAATTGCAATCCGGACAGTAGGGTGGTGCGGGTCGCGCATGTTGATTTGAATGGAAACTGGTGTTGAGCCGGTACATGGAAAGGACAGGGGGACGGATGAAGAAGCTGAAGTGGTGGTTGTCGTTGGTGATGGTGATGACCGTTTGCGGATCGGCCGTGACATGGGCCCAGGATGAGGCGGCGGCGGAAGCCCCGGCGGCAGAAGCTCCTGCGGCGGAGGCCCCGGCGGCGGAAGACGGAGAAGCGGCTGCCCCCAAGAAGTCCGCTGGAACCGATTTTATCTCGGTCATGATAAGTTCCGGCTTTCTGGGCATCGTCCTATGGCTGGCGTTGTTCGGCTGCGGTGGCGCCGGTATTTATTTCATCGTTGATAGTTACATCACCCTCCAGACCAAGCGGGTCATGCCGCAGGGGTTGGTGGATGCGGTTACCCAGGCCATGGCGGAAGGCGATGTGCTCAAGGCGCTGGAAGCCTGCGAAAAGGAGCCGGGCCCCTTGTCGAGCATCCTGACCGCGGGATTCAGTCATGTGGAGGAAGGCTTTGAAGTCATCCAGGAAGCCATTGGAACCGCGGCGGATCTTGAGACGGAAAAGATCGTCCAGAAGCTGACATGGATCTCCGTATGCGCCAACCTGGCGCCGATGCTGGGGCTGCTCGGAACGGTGCAAGGGATGATCGCGGCATTCGCCACCATCGCCATGGGGGCGCCGGACGTCGGCGCGCTGGCCTTGTCGATCGCCCAGGCCCTGTATACGACCGCCGGCGGTCTGTGTACCGCGATCCCGTGCGTGACCTTGTACTACTCCCTGCGTAACCATGCCAACCGCCTGATTCTCCGGATGCAGGCGCTGACCATGGAAATGATCAAGGATCTGCGCAACGTCGAAGTCGTCCAGGAATAGCATTCAGCCCGGGGTGGAATCATGGCCAGGCGCAAAATGAGCAACGAGGGGTGTGAGCTGGACATGACGCCGATGATTGACGTCGTGTTCCAGTTGATGATCTTCTTCATCGTTACCATCAAGATGGAGGCGGACATCAACCCGGATATCGTGCTGGAAAAGGGGCCGTATGGGCCGATCATCAAGGGTGAGGATCCCCGCATGCTGGTGGTGGAGGTGGATCGGCGCGGTTCGATCTCGATCCACAACGCCCACATGAACACGCAGGTGTTCAAGCAGATCATGCGGGCGCGGGTGAACCGGGTCGGTCATAATTTCCCGGTCCTGATCCGGGGCGATCAGCGCGCCAAGCATGCCGACATCCGAAAGGTGATGGATATCTGTTCCGGTGTGGGGATATGGAAGATCCAGTTTGCGGCCGTCAAGCAGTACGCCAGCGAGATGTAGACGTTTTCAGGCGGCGGGAGGGGAAGTCTTATGGCCCGGAAAAAAGAGCGGAAACAGGCCGAAAACGCAAAACTGGAAATGACGCCGATGATCGACGTTGTGTTCCAATTGCTGATTTTCTTCATTGTGACCCTGAAGCAGGAGGATATCCTGTCACACTTGGATGTGACCCGGCCCGCGCCGGATCCGAATGCCAAACCCGAGGAACAGGTAAAGGATCTTCTTCAGATCGAGGTGTATGCCCGGGGATTCACCCTGCGCGGCCGGCGGGTGGGTATTGCGGAACTTGACCGTCAACTGACGCGACTGGGTGGCATCAGCAAAAATATCTCCGTCATTATCAAGTGTACCGGTGATTCACCCCATGCCAATCTGGTCCAGTTGCTCGACGTCTGTGCCAAGGCGGGGCTCCAGAATCTGTCCGTATTCAGCATGTGAGGGCGGTTTTATCCACGGGGAGGTGTTTGCAAAATCCCTTTGACGCGGGTAATGCCGCGCCCTTCCGTGTTCGAAATCAACCGTTTGATACGATAAGGGATGGCCGGGGTGCTGTTCTGGCTGACAGGCAAGTCAACCGGGGGTGTTTTTGGCTGAAATCGGGCTAATAAAAGGCATGTGGGGTACGTTCCAAGGTTGCGAGGCGGGGTGGATGATGGTTCCCCGGTGCAACAGGAGAGACAAATCATGAGTGATGATCCCGAAGTTGTCGTGCAGGAGATGGAGGGGGCTGCCCCGATTGACCTGGATCATCCGCCGACGATCATGTCCCTGTTTGATGAATTGAGTCTCAAACAGCACATCAAGCGGGTGATGCATGGGTTGCGTCAGCCCAAGGATACCGGCGAGTACAAGTTTGCGATGTTGCAGATTTATCGCCTGAGCGCTCCCGCCATGGCGGTGATCGTTCCCTTTTTCGCGGTGCTCATGCTGGCCATTTTCGGCGCCATGGGGCAGGACGCCACACCGTCCAAGCTCGAGGTGATGATTGTCGAGCCGGAAACGGTCGAGATGCTGGATGAGATTGAGGATCTCAAGGATGAACCGATCGAGCCGCCGGAGCCGATCGAGATGGAGTTCACCCCGACGGATGCGCCTTCGGTCAGCGATGTGTCCACGCCTGCGCCGGCGGTGAACCAGCCGTTTGCGCCCAAACCGGCCTCGTTTGATTCGGTGGCGGTGGTGAAGAGCCCGATCGTTCTCAAGGGAATCATAGGCAACCGCAGCCCCGGTTCACGGGGCAGCGCGCTGTCCGAATACGGCGGCAGCGGGGTGACGGAAGCCGCGGTGTTGCGCGCGCTCCGGTGGTTGAAGAAGGAACAACGCCCGGATGGGTCGTGGGTCAGTCCGCCGGTGGCCATGACCGGGTTTGGTCTGTTGTGTTTCCTGGCGCACGGTGAGACCCCGGCATCGGAGGAGTTCGGTGCAACCGTGGAAAAGGCGATCAAGTACCTGCTGGGCAAACAGCAGGCCAATGGGCGATTCCCGGGCAACTACGATATCCCGATCGCCACGTATGCGATTTGCGAGGCCTACGGCCTGACCCAGGTGCCCATGCTCCAGGAGTCGGCGGAAAAGGCGATTGCCGCCGTCATTGCCGGCCAGCATGAGAGCGGTGGCTGGGATTACAATCTTGGACCCGGGACCCGTGACGACACTTCCTACATGGGCTGGTGCGCCCAGGCGTTGAAGGCCGGGCATATGGCCGGCATTCAACACTCGGACCTGATGCCGGCGATGAAGAAGGCCGTCAAGGGATTCCAGAAGAATGCGCATCCGGCCGGCGGTTTCGGATATACGGGACCCGGACAGGGCGGATTGACGGGTGTAGGAGCGTTGTGCATGCAGTTGCTGGGCGCTGCCAAGGAGAAGGAAGTGCGTAATGCCCTGGTCTACCTGGACCAGGTTACCTTCGATTGGAAGGCGCCCTGGGGTGCGCGGCCGATCTATTACTGGTACTACATTACCCAGGTGAAATTCCACGAAGGTGGGGAAACCTGGAAGAAGTGGAACAACGTGTTTGCCATGCAGCTGGTGAACAACCAGACGGTGCTCAAGGGCGCCGGGGCGGATGGCAAGGATATCGGTTATTGGGATGCCCCGGCTGAAGCGGAAAAGAGCCATGGCCTGGTCTACAATACCGCGCTCTGCACCCTGATGCTGGAGGTGTATTACCGGTACCTGCCGACCTTCAAGGCGCCCAAGGATATCGATTACGGGGATGTCGAGGTCGTGTCGAGCGACGATGTGCCGGTGGATATCGACATCTGACGTCGGATTGTTGGATCCGATCTGCGGCGGGAACCCCCCGGTTCCCGCCGTTTTCTTTTCTCATCGGTCGCCTGTCGCCCCAGCCGGACCGGACGGGATCTTCTTTTCATCAAGCGGTGCCAGGTTCATTCCAGCTTCCAGCGTGTC
>MHBQ01000137.1:31747-36387 GCA_001803315.1 Lentisphaerae bacterium RIFOXYC12_FULL_60_16 | reverse complement strand
CAGAGTATGCCGCATTTATCCGTGGGGGCAGCCGGCTGCTGATAATACACCGTCAGGAGATCGCCGCCGGGCAGTTCAACGGAGCTGGGATATCCCAGATCCCAGGTTGGTCCATCGTCGCGCAAGACCTGGTCGTGGCGCCAGGTAGCGCCGCCGTCGTCGGAGAGCGCCAGGCGCTGACCATACGGTTGGTGCCGGTATCCGTAAACGCTGACCAGTGTCCCGGAGGAATGCTGGATCAGGTGGGCCGGCATGCCGTGCCACCCGAGGGGCCGGCAGGGCGACCAGGTGACGCCCCCGTCGCGGGATTCCGTCTGCATCAGGCTGCCGTCGGCTCCCAGGGTTGCCTTCTGGGCGTCGGTGGCGTGGAAACGGAGGTGCCCGACCAGTCGACCGTCCGGCAATTCGACCACGTGGGGTTCATGGTATTGGGTGCAGTCGGTGCCCGGGAAGAGGGGGACCCGTCCCCCGTCTGACCAGCTGCGGCCCCGATCGGAGCTGGCCATGCTCATGATGTCTCCGGACCCCTTCCGGAACGTTTCAATCGTGGGACCGTATTCCTTGCCGAGGAACAGCAGGTTGCCGGAGCGGAGGCGGATGGGCCCGTGCGGCGTGGTCAGGCGGACGCGGGTTGGTTTTTCCCAGGTAATGCCACCATCGTCGCTGATCCGTGTCCAGGCGCCGCTCCAGCGGATCGAGACGGTGTCGTTGACATCCCGGACGCCGTCCTGCCAGCGGGCGACCTGGACGGCATCCTTGACTTCGCCGGCGGCGAATTGTTGGACCAGGCGTTCCACGATCGGCCGGTTATCGGTGATGAACCAGGTGACCAGCAGGGTCAGGCCGCCGACGCAGACAGCGCCTGCATCGCGGTCGTCGAGCGGGGTGTCGGTGATGATTCTCGGGTGGGTCCAGGTTTTGCCCTGGTCCTGGCTGAACGAGATCGAAGTGCGTCCGAACGGGCAGACGTGCCCGTTGCGGAGGCCGGAGGCAACCACGACGAGGGTCCCGTCGTCCATACGGGTGATGGTCGGCCAGCCGAAGTAGCCGAAGAAGTCGGTGCGGTAATTCGCGACGGTGCCGTGTTCGATGATCTTCACGGTTTTCATGGTTACACGATACCAGTGCCCTGGGCATCGATGGCCTGGCGCATGGTTGCCAGCTCCGATGCCTCCAGGCGGATATCACCGGCGCGGGCGTTCTCGTGCGCCTGTGCCGGATCGCGTGCGCCCACGAGCGCATGGGTGCATCCCGGTTGGGCGACGGTCCAGGCAATGACCAGCTGTCCCAGCGAGACGTGGTGGGCATCGGCGATGGGTTGGAAAGCCTGCAGCAGGCGGGATACCCGTTCCAGGTTGTCCCGGCTGAAACGCGGGTTGCCGCGCCGGAGATCGCCCGCGTTGAAGATGCGATCCGGCCCGATCCGTCCGGTGAGCAGGCCACTGGCCAGCGGGGAATAGGCAAGGAAAGCCAGCCGGTGGCGGACACAGGCGGGGAGGAGATCCGCTTCGTGCGCGCGATCGAGCATGCTGTATTTTTCCTGGTCGACATCGAGTGTGCCGGCGCGTCGGTAAGCGTCCAGTTGTTCGACGGACGCATTGGAAGCGCCGATGGCGCGGATCTTGCCCTGGCGTTTCAAGTCCTGCAGGGTGGCCATGGTGTCCGCGATGGGGGTGGTGGATTCCTGCCAGTGGGTCTGGTAGAGGTCGATGCAATCGACGCCCAGCCGTTTCAGGCTCTGCTCAATCTCGTAGCGGATCGTTTCCGGCCGGAGGCATTTGTATACCCGGTACTGCGTTGCCGACTGGTTCGGGGCTTTTTCATCCGAATTGAAATAGTGATCGCCCTGCTGCACATGCCAGACGAGTCCGCATTTGGTGGCCAGCACCACGCGGTCGCGGCGGCCGCGGATGGCTTTGCCGACCAGTTGTTCCGACAGGCCGAACCCGTAGGCGGGGGCGGTGTCGACCAGGTTGATGCCGTCGTCCAGGGCGGCCTGGATGGCGCGGATGGCGGCCGGTTCATCGGTGCCGCCCCACATCCAGCCCCCGATGGCCCAGGTTCCCAAACCGACAACCGATGCCTGTATTCCGGACGATCCCAAGGCGCGATACTGCATGTCCTGCCTCCTAGAGTTTGATGCTGAAACTGGCAACCGCCTGGATATCCCGGGCGATCTCGTCGATCAGATCCTGCGGCACGACGGGGTTGGTCTTCATGATGGCGAGGGACCGTTTGGTTTTCGGGTCGTGCGGGTTGCGGACATCCTCGATGTTGATCTTGCGGGTGGCCAGTTTGCTGCCGATGGCGCCCAGCACGCCGGGCCGGTCCACGTAGAGGAAGAACACCGTGGAGCCGGTCGGCTCGAAATACAGCTTGTCGAATTCGTTGATGCGCGACACCATCAGCGTACCTTCGGCGACCGTGCCCCGGATGCTCATGTGCTTCATGTTGTCGGCGTCGATCTCAACGGTCAGGTCGACCGTGATGGAGTTGTCGAACCCCTTGTCGGGGTCCGGCTTCCGGTTGACGTATTCGATGCCCATGTCGGCCAGGTATTTGCGTGCTGCGCGGCAATCCTTGGACCGGTCGAAATCCTCCCAGATGCCGGCGAGCACCGGTACGACCAGCCAGTCGGCGTAGGGTTCCAGGGTTCCGTAAAAGCTGGTTTCGACGATTTTCGGGGTTCCCTTGCGGCCGACCAGGCACCGGCTGAGCCGGGCCAGTTTGAAGGCCAGGTCGCAGTATTCCTCGCCGAGCCCCTCGGGGATGTCGCGGTTGAGGATGAAGGACGTGATGCCCTTCTCGTCGAGGTCGATCAGTTGCTGGGCGGCGCGGCGTGCCGCCTGGGTATTGGCCTCCACCGTGCTGGCGCCGAGGTGGGGGAGCATGATGTCGGCGATGTCGGCGATGCTCTTGGCGCCGGGTTCATCCTTGGCATAGACATCGTTGAGGAAACGGATTTTCCTGTCCGCCTTGACCTGGCGCAGGGCGGCCTCGTCGAGGATGCCGGCGCGGGCGCAGTTGACGATGGTGACGCCGGGTTTAACCTGGCCCAGCAGGCGGGTGTTGACCATGCGGCGGGTTTCCTCGTTTTCGGGAATGTGCAGGGTGATGATGTCGGATTCGCTGAACAGGCGGTCGAGGTCGGTCAGTTCCACGCCGGCTGCCTTGGCCCGTTCGGCGCTGATCATGGGGTCGAACCCGAGCAGTTTGACTTCGAATCCGGACAGCCGTCTGGCCACCAGCTGGCCGATGTTGCCCAGGCCGACGATGCCGATGGTCTTCAGGGCCAGTTCCCGGCCCATGAATTTCTTCTTTTCCCATTCGCCGCGGCGGCAGGAAGCGTCCGCCTCGATGATGTGGCGGGCATCGGCCAGGATCAGCGCCACCACTTCCTCGGCCACGGCGTTGGCGTTGGCGCCCGGGGTGTTCATGACGTCCACGCCGCGCTTGCGGGCATACTTGGTGTCGATCGTGTTGACGCCGGCGCCGGCGCGGACGATCACCTTCAGGTTGGGCAGGGCATCGATGATTTCCGGGGTGATGGATTCGCTCCGTACGATCATGGCATAGGTGTCGGCATGACGGGCAGCCAGGGTCTTGAGGTCGGTCGCATCGTCCTGGACGACCTCGTAATGACCGTTGGCCTGGAGGGTTTCCCGGGCAATTTTCTCAAGCTTGGTTGGAATCAGTACTTTCTTCTTCATGGTGTGACTCCTGCGTTCTGCTTCGCGGGGTTTCCGCGTGAAAAGAGGTACCATACGCTCCGGATGTGTCCGGATCAAGCTTGACCATGCCGGTTAAGCGCCGGTATGGTCTTCGGCTATGCGATGGTACAACCATGTCGGGGCGGCGGTTCTGGTGTTGTTCCTTGTTTCGGGTTCCCCGTTGCCGGCCCAGGGACCGGTTGAACCGGGCGATTCCTTTGAAAGCACGGCGGAAAAGACAGCGCCGGACCGCAAGACGCCGCGCTGGCTCCGGCGCCCGTCCTGCAAGACGCCCGCCGATCAGCTGCTCTATGCCGGGCGGCTTGAAACGGAGGGACGTTTACGCCGGGCCCGGCGGGCCTATGACGACCTGGTGCGTGAATGGCATGCCGCTCCGGAGGCGTCGGAAGCCCAGTTCAAGCTGGCCGGCGTGTTGGAGAAACGCCGCAAATGGCAGGCTGCCTTTGATGAATACCAGTACCTGCTGGACCAGTTTACCGCCGGGTATCCGCATGAGGCCGTTCTGGAGCGTCAGTTCCGCATTGCCCATGCCGTCATGACGGATCGCCATTTCAAGCTGCTGGGGATGCCGGGGTTCACGACCCCGGAAGCTGCTTTGCCGTTGTTCGAAAAAATCGTGAAAAATGCCCCCACCAGTGCCCGGGCCGCCGAGGCCCAGTACCTGATCGGCGACATACACGATCAGCGGGATGATCTGGAGGATGCGATTGATGCCTTCCTGCATCTGCGCAACCGGTACCCCGACAGTTCCTATGTTGCGGAGGCGGATTTCCGGCGGGCCCTGTGCCTGTACCGGCTCTACCTGAAACGGCCCCGCGAGGAGGAAACGTGCCGGGAAGCCCTGTCGAACCTGAGCCTGTTCATCCGGGATTACCCGGCGCATCCCCGGGTCCGTGAGGCCCAGCAGCG
>MHBQ01000137.1:22405-31730 GCA_001803315.1 Lentisphaerae bacterium RIFOXYC12_FULL_60_16 | reverse complement strand
AAAGCCTGGCGGGCATGTACTACGAACGGGCACAATTTTATGAACGTGGCGCACACCGGAAACCCGGGGCCGCGCTGATTGCCTACCAGGATTTTATCCGGAATTTCCCGGGATCTCCCCTGGCCCTGGATGCCGCGCGGAGAATCAACGAGTTGAAACCCGTGGTGGAGGCGTTACACAATGTGGAAACCAACAAACCGTGATCGGGGCTCGCTGAAGGAACTGGTCGTTGCCTTGTTGTGTCTCGGCGTGGCGGGATGCGGCATATACCGGCTTGGATCATCCCTGCCGCCCGGCGTTAATTCCGTATATGTGCCGGTGTTCACGAACGAGTCCGGCGAACCCCTGATCGAGACGGAATGCACCTCCGCGACCGCGCAGGAATTCCAGAAAGACGGATCCCTGGAGCTCCGGGAGGAGTCGTTGGCGGATGCCCGCCTGAGTGTCACCTTGGAGAAATTCGAGGTGGAACCTATCCGGTATGAGCAGGATTCAACCAAGGCGGGGCGCGAATACCGTATCAAGGTGACGGCGGCCATCGTGTTGACGAAGACCCGTCCTGATCAGGTGATACTGGACCGTACGGTTACCGGTGAGACGACGTTCTTCCTCGAAGGCGACATGACCAATGCCCGGCGGGCGGCGGTTCCGGCCCTGGCCACCGACCTGGCGCATCAGATTGTCAAGGCGGTGGTGGATTTCTGGTGAAGGGACCGGTTCGGTCCTGAAAATGGCAAGCCCGCGGAACATTCCGGGTAAGGGATGATGCCGCGGGCGGTTCGCAAGCCGTCGGATCAGGCCATGGCGGCCAGGCGATGTGCCGAGCGGGATTTGCGCCGGGCGGCCTGGTTTCGCAGGATGACGCCCTTCTTGACCGCGCGATCAAGCACCGAGGTGTATTCCCGGTAGAGTTTCTCGCATACGGCCTTGTCACCGGCATCAAACGCTTCAAACAACTTGCGGCGCGTGTTGCGGATGGTACTGGTGACGGCCTGGTTGGCGGCACGCAGGCGGATGTTCTGGCGTGCCCGTTTTGCTGCACTAGGGATATTCGGCATAACGCATTTCCTCGTTTTTTACTGCTTGCACATGCGCGGGAGATCATACCTGCAGGCGGAACGCGGTCAATTCAAAATCGCGGGGATATTTCACCCCCCGGAATCCTCCCGGGAGTCGGGCAGGCCTTCGGCCTTCATACAGGCCGCGATACGTTCAAGATGTTCGTGGGGAAGGCGGCGGCGTTGGTACCACCGTTCGGCAATGGTTTGCAGGGTGTGCCATTCATCGGCGGTAGGCCGGGTGGTGGTGTCAGGGTCGTCCTGGTCGGAACGGCGGAACTCCCAGAGGATTTGTGAAACCCCATGGAAATACACACGTACCTCGCGTTTCACGCCGTCTTCAAGCCGGTCCGTCCAGCAAATGGGGCTTCTCATGGGGGGAATCATAAGGGAACAACCGCCGGGTATCGAACAGAAATTGTTGTGGCGAATGAGGGGGGGAAGTGTTCAGTGTTCAGATTGGGATAGTGTTCAGAGGGGAACGGAGAAGACGGAGTTGACGGGATGGACAGGACGGGAAGGGGAGATTGACGGGATGGGGAGTGGTCGGCGGTCATCCACTCGCGGGTTGACCCGCTGAAGGCGATGCGGAATGATACCGCGCTGTGAAGGC
Source organism: Lentisphaerae bacterium RIFOXYC12_FULL_60_16 (assembly GCA_001803315.1). Taxonomy (GTDB): domain Bacteria; phylum Verrucomicrobiota; class Kiritimatiellia; order UBA8416; family YA12-FULL-60-10; genus YA12-FULL-60-10. Next base: position 30,059 of record MHBQ01000137.1, on the reverse strand, counting down.
CAGTTTGAAACCCGCGACCACCACGCTTGAAATCATCGATCTCGGGCGCATGGATTATGCCGAAGCGTTCCGGTTCCAGGAGACGCGCGTGGCTGCACGCCGCTCCAACGGGGCGCCGGATGCCCTGGTCCTTGTCGAGCATGATCCCGTGTTCACGCTGGGGCAGGGGGCATCCGAAGCCGATATCCGCTGGACCGTTTCCGAGCAGGCACGGCGTCAGGTCCAGGTTGTCAGGACCACCCGCGGCGGCAAGGTGACCTATCATGGGCCGGGCCAGGTGGTGGGCTATCCGATCCTCCGGCTCGGCCGTGAAGCGCGCGAAGCGGTGCGTTACGTGGGCCGGCTGGAACAGGTGTTGATCGCCACCCTGGCCGACTTTGGCCTGACCGCGGTTGCCGACAGCCGGAACCGCGGGGTCTGGATCGGCAACGAGAAGGTCGCGGCGCTGGGAGTCAAGATCAGTGGGGGGGTATCCTTGCACGGTTTTGCGCTGAATGTCCGGGTCGACCTGTCCTATTATGCCGGGATCATCCCCTGCGGTATTATGGACAAGGGTGTGACCTCCATGCACCGTTTCGTGCCGGACATCGCCCCGGAGCAGGTAAAGCCCGTGCTGGTGCGCCGGTTCAAGGAGGTTTTCAATTATGACCCGTGATACCCGTCAACCCCTGCTGCCCAAACCGCCGTGGATCAAGGTCCGGATCGGGCATGGCGCCGACTATGCGCGGGTTTCAAGGATTCTGAGGGAACACCGGCTGCACACGGTTTGTGAGGAAGCCTTGTGTCCGAACCAGGGACAATGCTGGGGGCATGGGCGTGCCACGATTCTGATCCTCGGCGATGCCTGTTCCCGGTCCTGCCGGTTCTGTCATGTGGCATCCACCCCACCCGTCCCCTGCGATGCCGGGGAACCCGCCCGTGTGGCGGAGGCGGTCCGGTTAACCGGGTTGTCGGACGTGGTGATCACGTCGGTGACGCGGGATGACCTGCCGGATGGCGGGTCCGCGGCCTGGGCGGAGACCGTGCGGTGTATCCGTCGCGAGGTGCCGGGTATCCTGCTGGAAGTGTTGATCCCGGATTTCGGCGGGTCGGAACCGGCGTTGCGGGCGGTGCTGGATGCCGGGCCTGACGTGGTGGGGCATAACCTGGAAACGGTGCCGTCACGCTATGCGGCCACCCGTCCCCAGGCCGTTTACCAGCGGTCGCTGGAACTGTTGCGGCGGGCGCATGATGCGGGATTCATCACCAAGACGGCGGTCATGGTGGGGGTGGGCGAAACCGATGCCGAGGTGGTGGAGGTCATGCGGGATGCCCGTGATGCAGGGTGTGACATTTTCTTTATCGGCCAGTATTTGCAGCCGACCCGGGACCATCTGCCGGTGATGCGGTATGTTGAACCGGCGCAGTTCGAGGTGTTCCGGAAGGCCGGCGAGGCGATGGGGTTCCCGGTGGTGGTTTCGGCGCCCCTGGTCCGCAGTTCCTTCCATGATGCCGGGCAGGAATCCTATGTCCGCAGGCGTCTGAAGCGGTGATCTGGCAGGCCGTATGACCAAACAACGGGCTTCCATTTCGGGGCAACGGCTTCGCGTGATATGGCCCCATCCGCTGCGTTGGATCCGTCGGCGCATACCAGGAGTATGGCGCCGACGGCTCCGCCTTGCGGCTGGAGCCATCTGACGCGAAGCCGTTGCCCTTGTCGAAATGGAAGCCCGGGTTTACCTCGCGGTCCGGGCGAGTACGCCGGCACCGCGATGGAATAAGGAAAAGAGTATGGAGCGCATGAAGGGCGAACTGCTTGCCCTGCGTAGCTTCTGAGCGAAGCAGGGTCCTCGTGAGCCGTCTGGTCTGGTTGGAGCCGGCCCGACCCCGGGCCGGTCTGGTTGGTGGTTGGCAGGCTGGGTGATGAAGCGTCTAGAATTCCACGCCGGTGAGTTCTCCCAGGTAACTGTAGAATGTCGGAACATAGGCGTTCAGTTTTTCGATTGGCTGGCGTAGATCCAGTTTCTGGCCGGGTGGCACGGGCCCCAGTCGGATGGTCTGGGTCTTTCCCTTCATGGTGCCACTTTGGGGCGTAACGGAGAACACCGCTGACCGGATCGGCTTACGTCCCTGGTTGGAGACGGTGACGGAAAAACACACGGTCCCGTCTTCTTCAAAGAAGGGCCTTTGGATGACCGCCTGAACATAGGCTTTCCGGTATAATGCGGGATCCGATTCGATTTTTGCCTGGTGGGCATCCGCTTCACGGATGGCATTCCGTGATTTTATCCTGTCCTGATACTGGTCAAAGAAAAACAGACAGCCCACAACCAGGACAACCGGGAACACCACGGTCTTGAAAAAAGACAACCATCCCTGCATGGCCAACCTCCGGCTTATGAGAAGCTTCAGAATGATATTTCCAGGAATTATAATGTTTATATTCGGCGCGGGCAAGGGTATAGGGCTCGCGGGTGCGGCAGGAGATTGCTTCGAGGTTCCAGGGAAAGGAAATGCCATGATCCGGGTAGCGGTGATGACGTTCATGTATCGGCATACGATTACGCAGGGATTGTTGACCCATGAGAAACTCGTTGCCGGTTGTGCGGCGGGGGGCGCCGGCGGGCTGGAAATGTTTCATCAGGATTTTGTCGACCAGCCCGCGCTTGGACCGTTGTACCGGCGCCTGCTGGCCGATCACGCCATGACCCTGCCGGTCATGGACGTGATCACGAACCTGGTGTATGCCGACCGGGCGCAGAAACAGGCCGGTATCGACCGGCTGCGGCGCGGGATGGATGTCTGCGCGGAGATGGGCACCGGTATTGCCCACGTGGCCGGATGCAAGCCGGTGGAAGGCGTGCCGCTCGACGATGCACGGCGGATGATTGGCGATGCGCTGGCGGAACAGGTGGACTATGCGGCGGCGCGCGGCATCACGCTGGCCATCGAGGATTTCCTGCCGTCACCAACCCTGATCTGTTCGTCGGCCGATTGCCGGGAGATCCTCGACCGTGCCGGGTCCGCGGTGAAGTTTGTCTTTGATACCGGCAATTTCATCGTGGCGGATGAGCAGGCCGACCAGGTGCTGGACAAGCTGTATGACCGGTCCATCCATTTTCACTTCAAGGATTTCACCCGGGCGCCGGACAAGCCGTTCGGCGTGCAGGGATGCGCGCTGGGGGACGGCGTCATCCCGAACCAGGCCGTGGCCGGGGAGATCGTGCGGCGCGGGTATGACGGGTGGGTGGCGCTGGAAGCCAGCGGGCATCTGCCCGCGATGGAGCAGGTGCCTGCGGACCTGGCGGTGCTGCGCGGCATGCTGGGGTTATAGGTGACGCATAAGCCCGGGGTTACCGGCTGCCGACGGCCTTGGCCAGGGCCGCCCATTCGGTCAGGCGTTTGCGGTTGTGGTTCACCGTCTCCAGTTCCTGCAGGACGATCATGATCCGGCATCCAGGTGCCCTGGCCAGGCCCGATTCGAGGTGTTTGCGCACCCCGGAAAGATCGGTTGCATAAACCACGTCGGTGGCTTTCTGGCGCCATTCAATGCAATAATGGGTGCCGACCGCATCGGCCAGCCGGCCCAGGTCGGTCCAGGCTGAGCAGACAAATTTTCGAAGGTTCGGGATCGAGAGCACCTGGGGGATCTTGGAGGTCAGGTCCTCACAGCACCCGTAATAGGTCAGGCCGAACCGTTCCAGGATCGGTTTCTGGTACTGGAGCAGGAATTCCCCGTATTGGGCGGGTCCAACGCCATGGAATTCCTGGCTTTCACCCCGGCCCCAAAGATCCTTCAACCGGACACGGACAGGATCATAACCGGCGCCTGGTAAATCATCGCAGGCGTAGAGCCCGGTATTGTTCAATGTCAGGACACCGGCTTGTTCGAACTGGTCCATGAGCCCGAGAAACCCCTCCATGAGGGTTCGCATCAGCCGATGGACCCATTCCGGGCGATCCATGAGGTCGACCAACAGTTGTTCAACCCCGCGGAGTTCCGTCGCCCACCCGTGCAGCCAGGCGCCGGGGCCGGGAATGCTGCAGACTTCCCTGACCGGCAGGATGTCGCCCAGCAGATCCTGCATGTGGCCCACCCGTTCCCGGCTTGCGGCCGGATCATGGCAATACGACGGGGGGATAATCTTTTCAATGTCCGATTCCTCCTTGAGCGGAGGTTCATAGCGCCAGGCGGTCCGGGTGGGCGAATCGTCGGATGCATCAGCCGGACGGATATGCCGGATCGGCAATCCCCAAAAATGGTCGCCCTGGAACTGCATAACGGTTGAGACGGGCAGGTAACCCTGGACCACCGTGTCATCGCCCATTTCCCATTTGCACAGGATCTGCCGGAAATGGTTTTCCAGTCCGGCCAGTTCAGGATCCGTTGAAAGGATGTCAGCGGGTGGGATCAGTTCCTCCCAGGCGCCGGTGCCGGGATGGCAGATCACGGGTATCCGGGCGGGTTTACGGAGGCTGTTGACATCGCGCCAGAGCGTGAGGTGTTCGGCATTGTGCGGGTGCCGGGCCAGTTCGCCTACCTGCCGGGCCAGGTCCCGTACCACCTCGCGGCCCCGGGAATCGTTCATGTTCATCGTGGTGACCCTCCGTTAATCCTTCCGATTTTCCCGGATATTATCCCCGCCGTCCTGCATGCGAATCATGGCAATGGCTTTCCTTTCAATGTGGCCGGACAAAGACGTGAGCCTAGCATGGTTTGTCGTGAGCTCAAGTCTGATGTCCGGCAAGGGTGAGGGAGACGGAGCGGTGGGAGTTTGACAGGATGGACAGGATGGGGATGGAAGATGGACGGGAGGCCGAAGGGCAAGGTTCAAGCGGCTGGAGTGGATGGCAGGCGAACGGTGAAGCAGGCGCCGTACCCGGCGCGGGCCTCGTAGCCGATATCGCCACCCAGTTGACGGGCAAGCCGTTTACAGATGGCCAGGCCCAACCCCACACCGGGCGAGGTACAGGCGGCCTGCTTGGCGGATTTGCGGAAGGGACGAAATACCCGCCGGACCTCGCTGCGTGCGAGGCCGGGCCCGTGATCGCTCACGCGGAACATCACGGTACGTTGCTGCCAGGCGATGGACAGGTGGATGGCCGGGTTGCCGAACGGAACGGCATATTTGCAGGCATTGTCCACCAGGTTGAAGAGGATCTGTTCGACCGCGGTGCGGTCGGTCCGGAGCCGGATGTCCGCCGCGTCCTTCGGAACGTCGACTTGCAGGTCACGTCCGGCTTCGCGGGCACGGTTGGTCAGCCGTTCCCGGGCCGTTTCGATGAGATCATTCACGGTCACGGGTTCCATGACCCGCGCCCCGACGCCCCGCTCCAGCCGGGAATAGGCGAGGACATTCTCCACGAGATGCCCCAGCCGGTTGCTTTCGGTCATCAGGGTTTGAAGGTAACGGGTACGGGTGTCCGGATCCGTGATCAGGTTCTCGGCGAGCATTTCGGAATACAGGCGGAAGGTGGTGAGCGGGGTGCGCAGTTCGTGTGTGACGGCGGAGACGAAGGTTGCGCGGCGTTCACTCAGGCGCATGATCCCCGCCAGCAGGAGCCCGATCGACAGGAGCGCGGCCAGGGTTCCCGTCCAGGCAATGGCCAGCGGAAAGCGGAGAGGCGAGGCCACGATCATGACCCGTCGGGCGATATCCCCGGTAACCAGTCGGGCCGGGATTGACGCCAGCAGACGGGAGGTGTCGGATGGGCCGGTGACGGGAGCCGGGACCAGGTCCGCTTCCGGCAGCAGGTCGTGGATTTCATCCAGTAATTCCTGCCGGAGATGGTCCCAGTTCAACCAGGCGCCCTGGAGGTATTGTTTGCCGGAAACGTCGACGATCCGCCCGAGCACCAGCAGGTCGTCGACCCAGACCACCCGCATACCGCCTTCCCGTGCGCGGATTGACGATACCGGTTGCGCCGGCGCCATATTCGCTTGCTCATCCACATCCGCCGACGCGTTGACGTCCTCCTTGACGATGGTTTCCGTGCGGGTTTTTCGCCCGGACGGCTGATCCGATGCCGGTCCGGCAACCACCGTTCGTGCAGCCGGCGCGGAAGCTGCCAGCTGGCTCTGGATGTCGTATCGCAGTTCCTTTTCCTCCTCGGCCTTGGATTGCTTGCGGGCGACCTGCTTGAACCGGGCATCGTATTCGTCCAGATTGTGCCGGCCCTGTTCCTGCGCCACCTGTTCGGCGGATTCAGCCTGGATTTCCCGGATTCCACCCTGCCGGTCATTCAGACCCGTATCCGATTGAGACGGGCTTGAAGTGGCGGTTTCTCCGGGAACCACGGCGGCAGGTTCGGGCACGGTTTCCAGAGCCCGCTTGACCTTGTCGAGGTTGACCCGGTCCCGGAAATTCTGGAGGCTGGATTCGCGCCGGGCAAACAGTTGTTCGTTCCCGACGTTGTCCTTTGCCCAACCCGACCAGTCGGCGGAGGGGATTTGCGGGGATTGAACGGCCTTTTTGTCAACGGTCCCATCGGGCGATTTCCGCTGCCCGTTCAGTTCCGCATTGAAATAGATGTTGATGTTCCGGTCAACCTGGCCCAGCAGGGGGGAGGGGACCAGGGTGTCCTCCGGGACCGGCTGGTTGATGGTTTGGACCGCTTCGCCGGCGCGGTGGAAGGCGGAATATTCGTAGTAGGGACGGGCGCTTTCCTGGACGACCAGGGCGGAGGCGGCGGAATCCATCCGCCATAACGCGAGTCGGACAATCCCCTCGAACTGGGCTGTCCGCTGGGCCTCGGCGCGGGCCTGTTCCAGGCGCAGAACCTCGCGGGTTATCCAGCCCATGGAAAGGAGGACGACCGCGAGGAACCCCGCGAATACCAGCCAGGTGTTCCAGAACCGTTTCATTTGCCTCCCGGCGGAACGGCGAACTTGTAACCTTTTCCCCGCACGGTCTGGATGATGGCCGGGTGGTCCGGATCATCGCCCAGTTTCTCGCGCAGCCGGGCGATTTGCATGTCGATGGTCCGGGTTTCCACCTGGTTCGGGTCCAGGCGCCAGACGCGCCGGAGCAGTTCGTCCCGGCTGATGGCGCGACCGCGGTTGGCGGCCAGGTAACGCAGGAGGTCGCGTTCCCGTTCGGTCAGGGGAAGGGTCTGCCGCTTGAGCCGCACCTCGCACCGTTGCAGGTCGGCCACCCCGCCGTCGAAAGCGACCTGGTCAATATCGACGGGCCGCTCGGGCGACCGCCGCAGGACCGCCTCCACGCGGGCCAGCAGTTCCTTCACGCTGAAGGGTTTGACCACGTAGTCGTCGGCCCCGAGTTTGAGGCCCTTGACGCGGTCCGCCTCGTCGCCCATGGCGGTGAGGATGATCACCGGGACGGTGGGGCGGGTCAGGCGGACCTCGGCCAGGATCTCGAGACCGCCGGGGCCCGGCAGGACCAGGTCGAGCAGCATCAGGGCATAGCCGCCATGCAGGGCGTGGTGCATGCCCTCGTGTCCGTTGGACGCGGCAACCACCGTGTAACCGGACACCCGGAGCGCATCCACGATGCCGGTCCGGATGGCGGCATCGTCTTCAATCACCAGTATGACGGGTTGGGTCATGGTAAGGCGTGTCCCGAACTCCTTTCGTCAACTGTAGGCATGAACCCGGGCAGAGACAAGCGCAAGGTGAAGGCCGCCCCGGCCTGCCCTGCGAAGCCTTGGCGAAGCA
>MHBQ01000137.1:0-22385 GCA_001803315.1 Lentisphaerae bacterium RIFOXYC12_FULL_60_16 | reverse complement strand
CATACGGGAGTATGGCGCCGACGGCTCCGCCTTGCGGCTGAAGCCATCTGACGCGAAGCCGTTGCCCTTTTCGAAATGGAAGCCCGCCTTCGCGCGGACGCTTCGGCGTGGCATGCCCGGGTTTGCCTCGCGGTCCGGACGAGTACGCCGGCACCGCGATGGAATATGGAAAAGAGTTTGGAGTTGTGCATGGGGCAGCAACTCTGAAATCCCATACGCCCGTTTCATGTCTGGGGGTCCAAGCCCTTGAAGGTGTAGGAGAACCAGGCGGTGTCACGCACCACGAGGATCTTTTCCAGACGAACCGGGGCCCCGGTGACGGGGAATGTCACGGTCAGGGGGTTGCCTGCCGGGGAACGTTCGGCCATGGCTTTCTGGAATACGGCCACCTGCTGTTGCCCCTGGTTCATGACCGGGACCGGCTCCTCGGGAACACCCGACTGGCGGAAGGACTCCACCGTGCGGAGGGATCCTTCGAAATCCCGGTATTTACCTTCTTCCGGCAGGTACAACGAGACCATCATGTGCATGATCGGTTCACCGCACATCGGCAGGGAAACCCTGGCGGTTCCGCGTCCCCTGGCATCCGGGGCGGTCCCCGCTTCCGCGTATACGATCTCCACCGGGAATCCGTTCATTCCGCCGGTACCGTGTGACCGGATCAGCGGCAGCAGGATCCGTCCGGTATCATCCCGGGCGGGCTGGGTGGAGCGGCCCGCCACGGTGGCGCTCCAGAGTTCGGCGCCTTCGGGCATTTCCAGGCGGAGATACTGGTTGCGATTATTACGGACATTGTAGATGGCCCGCGTGATCCGCTTGCCGTCGTACGTCTGCAGGACGGTGAAATGGACGGCATCGATGACGGTCAGCAGGACTTCCATGTCGCGCGGCTTGCCGATCTGCAGGGAAACGTCGAAATCCGGCACCGAATAGCGGTAGGCCAGCAGGACCGGCTGGCTGGTCATGCCGAGCATCTCCGGCGGCAGTTCCTTCACGTCGATCCGGTGGGCGTTGCGGGTCTCCTGGTTTTTCAGTTCGACGTTGGTCAGGGCAATGACGCCGATCTCGCCTTTTTCGTGTTCAACGTTTTCACCGCGCAGGACCGGGATGGCCAGGGTTTCCCCCGTGTCGCGCGACGCCGCCTCGTACTTGACGTTCAGGGTATAGGGGCCGAGCACTTCCTTCTCGAGCTGGACCTTGAGAATCCCCTCCGTCACGCGCCAGTCGCGGATATCCTTGCCGGTGACATCCAGGATGCTGGCTGTTGCCGGGACTTTCATCGCGAGGGTGCGGGCCGGGGTGTGCAGAATGCTGAAGTCGACCTTGGCCTGTCCGGCAAGGAACCCTTCCGCCACCGAGATCAAGGTGCGCGTTTCGCAATAGAAGCGGGAAGGTCCCTTCGCGATTTCCGGGAGGGCATCGGTCCAGGACATCTTGACCGGGGTACGGTCCGGCAGGGCGGCGATCACCCGGGTGATGCCGTTGGTTTCCGTGACCACGGTGGACTGCGCCCCGTCAACGGTCACATCCAGCGATTCACGGGGAAAGGTGGTTTTCAGGACGCAGGTCACCGACGGAACCCGTTCGAACGTGACGGATCGTGTTCCGGCATCACCGGTGGTAGCCACCGAGAAGCGGAGGGTGGCCTCGAGTTTGCCGTGCCGCCGGGTGAGGAGCACGTAGTGGCCCTGATCCAGGTACAGGTAGGTTCCGCGCGGGAGTTCCCGTTCCGTGATGGCGACGGTGGATGGCAGGAGTTCAATCCGTTTCCAGCCGGGTTTCCGGATGATGTCGATCGTGAACCGGGCCTCGAAATGGGCGCCCCGCTCCGACAGGTCGCTGCCCTCGTATTCCGCCTCGGTGATCATGTAGGGTTCGCTGCCGGCCGGCGGCTGGCTGAAGCTGAACCAGGCGTCATGGTAGAACCATGCCGCGGCTCCGGCACAGAGCACCAGCAGAACCACCAGCCAGGGGGCCCGGCCCGGGCGATGCGGTTCCGCGGCGGGGGGGACGGGTGGGGGGGTGGTTGCGACCGGGGGTACGTGATCCATTGATTCCTGAGGGTTGTTGTTTTCCGTATTCATGATGTGCTTCCTTTCATTTTTTTCCTGAAACACCTTTTGCCTGAACCGCTACCGCCTGAAACTACAGCACCAGGTCGATATCCGGGGACTCATCCGCCGCGAGCAGGACCTTTTCGAAACGGTGGACGATGCCGGATTCCGGGACGGTGAGGGTCCATCCCCGCGAACCCTCCAGGGAAGCATCGGCCGTGGCGTCCTGCCAGTCCTGCAGGGCGCCTGCCTTGAGGATGCGGATGGTATCGGCGTCGCGGACGGCCAGGTAACGGTTCTGCGGAAGTGAGATTTCCGTGCCGTCAACCTGGATGAAGTTGGCATCCGCGTCGTTCCGCGTCAGTTTGAACGATTGTCCGGCCACCGTGTTGGAACTGCCGACCAGCACGGACCGGGAGGCGTGGGACGGGTTGCCGGCGGAGGCGGCAACCAGGGTTGAGAAGGTCCGGTATTCCGCTTCGTCGAGGATGGCGTAGGGTGTTCCCTGCGTGGTGTGTCCGGTGAACCGCTGGTTGAGGACGGGGATCCGGTCCAGGATCGCCGTGGGGTAACAGGTTCCGGCCACCGGGACCACCTGGCCGCGGTTGACCTTGAAAGCTTCGATGGCGTCGTTGAGTTGGTGAACCAGTCCGGCGCGATTGGTGACGCTGATCCATCCGTTCCGGACGGTCAGGTCGGCTGCCGGTCCGGCATAGTTATGGGCCAGGAACCGGCCCAGCGCTTTTTCCCCAACGGGCGAATCGGTGTCCAGCAGGCCCTGTACGCCGATGGAGACCTTGTCGGACGGTTTGCGGCGGTTACGTACATCGGCGAGGCTTTCCCGGGCCGATTGGACGCTGGATTCAAGCGAGGCCAGGTCACGGGAAATGGCCGCATCCACATCGCCGAAGGTCGACCGGTTCCATGTGACCCATTCACCGATCTGGTCCAGTTCGGCTTCCGCGGGCAGGTCATTGGCGGTTGCGCCGGGCGCGGCGAGGGACCCGCTGAGGATCTGCAAGGCCTGGCGCTTGCCGGCGATATCCCGGCGCAGGGCTCCGGAAATGTCCGCCCGTTCGGTTTCGGCAACGGGTTGAGCAACCGTATCGTCCAGGCTTTCCTTGACCGCCTGCTCGAGGACGGTGACCGCCTGCTCCAACTCGGCGTTCCGTACCGACAGGCTGGGGGCCGGGCGCTGCCAATCCGCATAGCCGTAAGCCTCCGGTGCGGCGGGGGTGGACGCTGCCAGCTGCTGGTTCAGACGCCGTGCCTTCGACCGTGAGCTGATGGCGGATTTCGGTTCCGCCGGTGCATTGAAGGCAAGGTCCTTGACCTTCTTGAAATCCGCATTCACGGACCGGGCGGCGCGTGCGAGGGCGCCGGCAAAAGTCCGGGCCGGTGCGGGGGTTGAATCGCCGGCCGGTTTCGTCGCCACAATGGTTGAAGCCTCCCGCTTGAGGGAATCCAATTGGGCGTTCAGTTCCCGGTTACGGTCCTGCTGGAGCCGGACCTCGTCGAGTTTTCCGCCGAATTTCTGTTTCAGGGCGCTTTGGCGTGCGCGGGACCCGTGCCGTTGTTCCAGTTGCCGGCCGAGTTGTTCGGCTTCCTCGAGCAGGGCGGCCCCGAGATCCTCGTCGCCGGTCTGGATGACTTGCAGGCCGGCGTCGATGAGTTTCTCCTGGCGGGCTTCCAAGCGCTCGTTGCCCGTGGCCATGCCGCGCTGGATCTCGGCGATCCGGGCCCGTTCCATGCGGTCGGCCGGCACCTTGACCTCGCCCCGGCCGGCCTGGATGTTGCCCAGCAGGTCGCGGGCATGCTGTTCCCAGCTTGTGCCCGGCGCGAATTCCGTTACGCGGTTCAGGTAGGATTCCGCCGCTTCGAGCTGGTCTGCCCGGTAGGCGTCCTGGCCGATGGTGTAATAGTTGAATGCCAGCGCGTGGCGGACGGCTGATGCGGGCATGTCATCCGGGTTGAGGGTTCCGGTGACTGCCGCCGGAAGATCCGGCCAGCCGAACCGGTCCTGGTCCTGGAATGCCGGAACCGGGCGCAGGCTGGACCGGGTCTGGCGGATCACGAGATCCTCGGGGCACCAGACGCGTGCGCGGATCATGGCGACCGGGATGCCGGCCAGTTCCGGAAGGTCGATCCGGAGGATGCTGCCGGCCACGGGGACCGGTCCCTGCCGGCACCAGGCGATTTCCACCGGGAACGGGATGAGTCCGCCGAGTGTCTGGATGGATTTATCGAGTGGCAGCAGGAGATACCCGTTGTCCCGGCCGACGTTTGGTTCGTGGTGGTTGACCTGGGCGGAGAGCAGGCGGGCGTCGTTGGGCAGGCGGAGCCGCATGAATTGGTGGCGATGGTTCCGGACCAGGTAGCGTACCCGGGTCACCGTTTCGCCGCCGTGGCCCAGGAGCGTTTCAACATCCGCCTGGTCAACGATCGTCTCCACCAGGTCGAACGGGCGGGTCACGACCAGGTCGAACACGAGGCGGGGGAGCCGGGTGGTCTGGCGGTAGAGATACAGGGGCTTGGCGCGGGTGAGGCCGAGCAGGGCGGGCGGGACATCGAGATCCGACACGGCTTCGAGGCCGGCGAGATCCTGTTCCAGCAGGATGCCCGTTGACCGGCATACCACCGCCACATAACCGCCCGGTTCGATCCGGGCGTCGGGGATTTCCGGGAACCCGCAGGCGATCAGGTGGCTGTCGGGCCGCGGCATCGTGAACGCGAGCTGGATCGGGGCCGATCCGCGGCGTACGCGTTGCAGGAAGATGTCGAGGGTGCGGTCCGACAGCCGGTAGGTTTCAACCTCCGGACCGGAAACCGCCACGGCCGCGGCGCCCGGCGGGAGCACCAGGGTGATGTGGCGGCGAATCGATTCGCTTCGATCAAGCTGAAGCAGGATGTCGGCCGTGATGAAGTGGTCGTCGACGGTCCAGACCGTCGACGGGGTTGCGCGGATCACGCCGGTATCCGCGGCGGGCGGGCGCGGGGGCTGCCAGGTGATGAGGACGTCCGGGCCGGTGCCGGGGTACAGTCGTCCGTGGGTGCCGGTATCCGGCTGTCCTTCGATGCGGCCGATCCCGTTGGCGATCCAGACTTCCCAGGGTTGCGTGGAATCCACCGCGATGCAGGAAGCGGTGCCGGGCGGTTTCGGGAGGCGGAGGCTGTGTACGCCCTGTTCCGTGGCCGGTTTGAGTATCAGGTTGGCCGTGATCTCGAATGGGCCATCGGTGATGAGATCGGCGTGATAGCCGTTGGTGGTGATGCCCGGGGTGAGGGGGCGGTCGTCGAGCAGGAGTCGGTTGAAGACCGCCTGACGGGGAAACAGGGCGATGCGGGCCGGGTGCCGGGCAGACGCCTGGAGGACCTTGCCGGTGATGCGGAGTTGTGCCGTGGCGGTATCGTTGGTTAATTGCAGGGAGACCTGCCAGGTGGCGTTCACGACCTGCACCGGGGAATCCGTGCCGGGATGCAGGACACGGTATCCGGCGAAGGTGGCGGACAGCAGGCATGCTGTCAGGATCCAGGGAAGGATCCGCGGGCGGCGTGTGTTTCCGGTGGTTGGGTTCAGGTCCATCGTGTCTCCGTTGGTTCCTGTGACGCCATCATCCTTTCATGGATTCCGGATCCTGTGTGTAACGGGTCTGTAACGTGGGAGTGGGGTAAAGGAGGGGAGGGGAAGTGTTCAGTGTTGGTTGGTGGCAGGCAGGCCGTGTGATGAATATGGAAAAGAATTCTCAGTCGTGCGGTATTGGGTGGATGCCGTTGTCCCTAACGGCGTCGAAATCCCGCCTGAAACCTGAAACCCGACACCTGGTGCCTGAATACCGTTTAGCGGGGCGGGAGGATGGACTCGATTTGCCTGAGTTCGTCGGCGGTAAAGGCGGGTTGGTTCAGGGCGCCTGCCACGGCCGGGACCTGTTCGGGCTCCGACAGGCCGACCAGGACGGTGGTCACCTGCGGATGACGTAGAATCCAGGCCAGCACCATTTGTTCGAGGGTCTGTCCGCGGCCGTCGGCAATCGCCCGCAATCGGGACAGCATGCGGAGGATGTGTTCCCGGACATCGGCGCCGGCGGGATAACGGCCGTAGGCCGGTTCACCGGTCTGAACACCGGACACCAGGGCCTGCCATGCTTTTTCAGCACGGCTGCCGGCGCGTGGCGTGGGTATCGACCGGTTGCTGAGAAGGCCCTGGTTCAGTGCCGAGAAGACCGCCATGCCCATATTGAATCCGGGGAGGGTCTTCAGCAGGCTGTCTTCAACCCAGCGGTTGAGTGGATTGTAGTTGGCCTGGTGCAGGATGCAGGGCGCGCCGGTTGCGTGCAGGAGGCCCGCCATCCGGATGGTTTGTTCCGTGGAATAATTCGAGAGGCCGACATAGCGGGTCTTGCCCTGGCGTACCAGGGAGGCCAGGGCGTCGGCGGTTACTTCGAAGGGTGTGTTGGCGTCGGGCGCATGATGGTAATAGAGGTCGACGTGATCCACGCCCAGTTGTCGCAGGCTCCGGTCCAGGGAATCGGAAAGCGTACGGGGGGACCCGTCCCCCCAGCCTGCCTTGGTTGCGAGGAAGAGGGTTGACCGATGACGGGAGAGGTCCTGGCGCAGGATGGCGCCGAAAGCGGTTTCCACGGCGCCGCCGCCGTATCCGGTGGCAAGGTCCACGCTGGTGATGCCGGCTTCAACGGCGGCCAGCACCGTTTTCCGGACCGAATCGTAGGGAGCGCCCGGACGGCAGTCCCGCACCATCAAGCCGAGGGTGAGGACCGGGAGGGTTGGTCCGGTGATACCGGTTTGTCGGAATATCATGCCGGGATACTATCGACGGAAGACGGAAAACGGAAGCGGGGAGTTGACAGGATATACAGGATGGGGATGAGCGATTGACGGGTTGGCCGGGCGGCTCAATGCCGGAAGCTGCGCTGGCCCGTGTAGACCATGGCGACGTTGGCCTCGTTGCAGGCTTCGATGCTTTCGAAGTCGCGGTCGGACCCGCCGGGCTGGATCACGGCGCTCACGCCTTCACGGATGCCCACCTCGATACCGTCCCGGAAGGGGAAGAAGGCGTCCGATACCATGCAGCTGCCGATCAGGCCGCCTTTGAGGGCTTTCACTTCCTCGTCGATCGCGGCCCGTGCCTTGGCGTCCTGCAGGGTATTGTAGGGGACGTGGTGACGTTCCCAGGCGAAGCGGTCGGCCAGTTTGCGGTAGGCCTTGTCGCGGGCGATCTCGGCGACTCCCACGCGGTCCTGTTCGCCGGTCCCGATGCCCACGGTCACGCCGTCCTTGATATACAGGACGGAATTGCTGGTTACCCCGGCCTCGACCAGCCAGCCGAACAGCAGGTCCTCGTACTCGCGTTCGGTGGGCATGCGGTTAACGCGGTAGGTCTTGTCCTTGAAGGTGGCGACGGCGGGTTGGAGGTCTTCCTTGCGGCGGGCGATGGGGACGAAGGAGGTCTGGACCGTGAGGCCGCCGTCCATCAGGGACTTGAATTCCACGACGAAATCGTTGGCGTACTGTTCCAGGCGCGCGATGTTGGCGATCCGCATGACCCGCAGGTTCTTCTTTTTGGCGAACAGGTCCAGGACGCCGGGGGCGAATTCGGGGGCGGCGACCACCTCGGCGTAGTTCTCGCAGATCAGGCGGGCGGTTTCGAGGTCCACTTCCCGGTTGAGTCCGATGGCGCCGCCGAAAGCTGCGAGGCGGTCGGCCATATTGGCGCGCTGGTAGGCGTCGGCCAGGGATTTTCCCTTGGCGGCGCCGCAGGGGTTGTTGTGCTTGATGATCACGCAGGCCGGGGTCTGGTGGAGGTAGCGGAGGATGTTGAGGGCGCTGTCCACGTCGGTGATGTTGATCTTGCCGGGGTGTTTGCCGGATTGGAGGAGTTCGGCGTCGGATGCCAGGTGCCGGCCGGGCTGGATGGTCTGGACATTGCCGAGTTGGAGGTTGCCGCTCACCAGCTTGAACAAGGCGGCTTCCTGGCCGGGATTCTCGCCGTACCGGAGTCCTTTTTTGACCCCGTCGATCAGCCAGGAGACCTTTTCGTAGTGGAGGGTGGATTTGCCGGCTGTGCCGTTGAAGGTGATTTCCATGGAATCCGCGAAGTGGTCGTCCATGATGGTTTTGTAGGCGGATTTGTAATCGGCTGGTGACATGCGTGGGTTCCTCCATTGCGTTGCGGGGGAACCCTAGCTGATTCGGGAGGATGGATCAACCGTGGATTGCGCCTTGATTGGATCCTGTGTCCGGTAGTATCCTAATGGGCGAGGACGTGCGTCATGTTACGTTCCAAACCTTTTCGCGGGACCATAGTCGGTGCCTGCCTGTTTCTGGGGCTTGCGGGCGGTGTGAATGCCCAGTACCAGTGGAGCGGCGCCGGCGCCGGCGATTCCTGGGGGACCGCCGGCAACTGGACCAACAACGCCGTTCCGCCCACCAACCTGACCGGGTGGATCCGGTTCCGGCAGGCCGGGTGGAGCACACCCAATCTCCTGGATGCCGGGCGTACCATCGCGGGATCAGCCGGCAGTGCCGCCAACGGGTTGTTCTACAACGTCAATGTGGCGTTGTCCGGGGTTCATACCACGGATCTCAGCGGAACGGAACTGATCCTGGATGGCGGCAGTCTGCAGGTGGGGTACAACACCAGCAACAGCCATGCGGTCATCCGCAACGGGACCCTGCGAATCGGCGGGGCCGTGAACCGGACCGATATCCAGGTTGGCGTCAACACGGTGTCGTCCAACCTGTCCGGTACATCCTCGCTGATCATCCAGGGCAACCTGAACCTGACCAACCTGGGCGTATTGGCGGTCGGCCGGCATTTGCCGGGCAACGCGTGGGGAAACCGCGGGGGAACGCTGGACCTGCGCGGTGCGACGGTGAACAGTGGGCTGGGGGCGAACACGATCAAGGCAGGGACCGGCATTTATGTGGGCGCCAACAACGGCAGTCCGATGGCGCCCGTGGTCGGCCGCCTGTTGTTGCCGTCCACCGTGCGGCAGATCGATGCGGGAACGATTGTGCTGGGATATGAACGTTACGGCAACGGGAGCATCGATTTCAGCCCGGGATCGGCCCTCACCAACCTCCTGTGCCGGGGAGATCTGTGGCTGGCCCACGATGCCGACGGGCAGTTCATCAACCTGCCGGCCGGCGTCGCGTTCCAGGTGGGGATGCCGGGGATTCCCGCCAGTTTGTATGTGGCGAACCAGCAGTATTCCGGTGGATTCCGGACCGGACGACTGGAGGTTGTCAACGGGCGCTTCACCGGTTACCTCAACAACCTGATCATCGGCCGCCAGCCCGGCGGGAATTCTCCGAACACCTCCGGGCGGGTGGACATCAGTTCGTGCGTGGTACAGATTGGTCCCTGCGTAAACGGGATCCAGATTCCGTTTCTCAGCATCGGATCCCGCAATGTTGCCGCCGAGGGGGATGCGAACCCGTACGGATTGTTCCGCATCCCGCCCGCGGTGACCAATTTCGAAGCCGGTACGCTGCTGCTCGGTTACGGGCTTCACGGCAACGGGACGATCGACCTCGGCACCAACTCACAGCTTCGCCGGTTTGCGGTGACCAACGCCCTGTACTGGGGGGGCGGTTATGTGGCGCGGGTGGGTGACCTGACACCCACCGGATTTGCCGCGCGATTCCCGGCCGGAATCCGGTTCGAGGTGGGGCAACCCTCCCGTCCCGCCCTGCTGCATCTCGGTGTCCGGTATTCCTACCCCGGCCGGTCTGGCGATGGCGTGGGGGAAATTTCGGTTACCAACGGCGTGTTCAGCGGGTATTGCTCCGATCTACTGGTCGGCATGAACACGTGGGGAACCGTACGGAATACCCGGGGTGTGCTGGATGTCGGGCGCGCCACGATGGAAGCCTTTTCGGTGGCGGGCCATGCCTACATCGGGCGTTCGACGGTGGCGACCACGAGCAACCGGAACGGATCCGCCTGGGTTTACCTGCCGGCGGGTGAGGGATCCATTGCCAGCAACCTGTATGTGGGTGACCTGGATCCAACCTCCCGGGGTGTCCTGTCCCTGGATGGCACGCGCATAACCGTGGGCGGGGTTGTCGACATCCGGCCCACGGGCGTGGTGACCGCCCGGGTGGGCGCCACGGCTTGCGGGCTGGATGGGTTGACGGAATCCCTGGCGCTGGGTGACGGCGCCCGGATGCATCTGGTGTTCACGCGGAACCCGACGAATGTGAATGTCCCGCACTGGGGGTTCCGGATGGCGGGAAACCAGATCACGGAATTGCAGGCGCATCAGGTTGCCGGCCGGTTGACCTGGGACACCGGCGGATTATCCAACGGGTATGAAGCCCTGGTCAGTATCCGGTATGATGGTGCGCTGGATAAAACCTATGTGGGGATACCGGCATCCGTCAGTCCGCCGAGCATCGGGAACCGGCCGGCGACCAATATCACGCGCACGACCGGGCACCTGAATGCGTACCTGGCGTCGACCGGGTCCGCCCTCACGACCGTATCCGTAACCTGGGGCAGCGTCGATGGCGGGGCGCCGACCTCGGGGCTCTGGCTCTACACCAACACCTTTGCCGCCGGCCGCTGGGGGGAAGGTGCGTATCCCACGACGAACGTGACCGTGCCCGCCTCAAACACCATCTATTATTACCGGTACCGGGCCGTGAATGCCGTCGGCAGTTCAGCGCCCGGGACCTCGGACTGGTTCCTGGCCGGCAGTGTCTGGATGACGGCGTCGGATCCCGCCGCATCGGAAACCGGCCTGAATCCCGGCACATTCACCGTACACCGGGCGGCATCGGCGACCGGGGCGGCCATCACGGTGTCTTATTCGGTTGGGGGCACGGCCACCGAGAATCTGGATTATTCCCTGGACCCGCCGGGACATGCCGTGACCATTCCCGCCGGGTTGGCCCAGGCGCCGGTGACGGTGGTTGTCAGCAACAACCCCTATCCGGAACCATCGGAAACCGTCGTGTTATCCCTGTTGCCCGGAACCTATGCCGTGGGGGAACCAACGAATGCGGTCGTCACCATGGAAGACGGGGGAGTCAGCACGAACACCAGTTCGACGGACTGTGGACCCTGGACGGGCCTCGGGTTCGACGATTCCTGGAGCACGGCGGCGAACTGGGCCAGCAATGCGTATCCGGCGGTTGCCTATACCGGCCGGCTGGTGTTCACGGCGGCCGATATCGGGTCCACCAATATCATGGAAACGAACCGGGTCCTGGTCGGCGCTTCCGGAAGCCTCGCGTACGGATTGCATTACAACCTCGGTGCTGCCGATGCCGGCCGTGGCTTTGTGACGGATCTTGGCGGGCACACGCTGACGTTCGACGGCGGCAGTCTCCAGGTCGGGTATGACACCAGCAACAGCATCGTGACCATCCGTAATGGAACCCTGCGGCTCGGGCAGACCGGCCGAACCGATCTTTATGTGGGCCGGCATGTCTCGGGTTTGTGGGACCAGTTCGGGAACCGGCTGAACCTTTCGGGCGTGCTGGATTGCCGGAACCTCGGCTCCGTGACGGTGGCGTATTCGGCGAACGTCGGTTACCGGGCGGCGCGCGGGATCCTGGACCTGACCAATGCCACGATCCGGGACGCGACGACGACCAACCATCTGGCGCTGGATGGCGACCTGCGGATTGCGCAGAATATCCAATATTCCGCCACCAGCACGGTGGGAAGCGTGTGGTTGCCGGCAACGGTCCGGGACCTTTCAGTCAAGCACTTTGCCCTGGGTATCGGCGGCTATGCGATCGGATCCCTGGATTTCGGCGTGGGGTCCGCGTTGACCAACTGGACGGTCGAAGGCCATTTCCAGATGGCCCAGAACAGCGGACGGGCAACCTTGATGAACCTGCCGGCCCGCACCGTGCTGACGGTGGGGACACCCGTCCAGGCGGGCGATTTGTTGCTGGGATCCTATTTGTACGACAGCGGGGGCGGCGCCAACGTGGTTGCCTGGATGGATTTGACCAACGGGTCATTGCGCGGATATTTGGGGACTGTCATTGTCGGGCAACATCTGGGCGGCAATGCCGGCACCGTGGATGCCCGGCTGGATGTGCGGGGTGGAACCGTCCGGGCGGGAACCGAAGCGGACACATTCCGTGCGGCGACCTTGTATATCGGGGTCAAGGGTATGCCTTCAGGGTCGGCGGGGGTTGGGCCTGTCAAGGGAGTCTTCCGTCTGCCTCCGGCGGTCACCAACCTGACGGTCGGGACCCTGGCGATCAGTACCCGGAATAATTCCTTCGGGCTGCTCGACATCGGCAGCAATTCCCTGTTGCGCGCGCTGGTGGTGACCAATGCCCTGTACCTGGGCGGGTTCGGCGTGATCGGCTATGAGCGGGGCGGGACACCCGTGGATTATCTGCCCCCCGGGATCCATCTCCAGGTTGGACTGCCGGGACGGAACGTCCCGGCCTATATCGGCTACCGGGCGCCGGAACAGTATCCGTTTTACGGGGAAACGTGGAACGCCTTGCGGGGAACCCTGGCGGTCTCCAATGGAACTTTCGCGGGATACTTCTCCTCCCTGTATGTCGGCAACAAGGAGGATTCCGCCAAGATCATGACGGGCACCCTGGACCTTCGGCACGCCACGCTTCAGGCGTTTGAGGTCAGTCAAAGCCTGTGGATGGCCTGTACGAAGGGAAACGGGTACGGCAGCCTGACGCCGGGATCCAACCAGAACGGATCAGCCTATGTCTATTTGCCGCCCGGCACGGTCACGATTGCCGGGAACCTGTACCTGGGGGATGACGATCCGACATCGCGCGGTTGGCTGGAATTGTCCGGGACCACGGTATTGCTTGGCGGCAAAGTGGAGATCAATCCCACGGGCGTGGTAACCGCGCATGTGACTTCGGCAACCGGCGGGCTGGACATCCAGAGCTCCGTGAACAGCAACCTGATGATCCGTACGGGTGGACGGTATCATGTGGCTTTTGACAAATGTTCCGACCGGGCCTGGGGTCTGCGCATGCAGGGGGACCAGGTGTCGTATTTTGAATCGCTCCATGCCGACGGCCGGTTGACCTGGAGTGCCGTGGACGGGCGTCTGCCGGCCATCGCTTATTCCGATGGCCATACCGTGGTACGCCTCAATGCGCTGACCGGGACCATGCTGAAGATTTACTGATTGAGCAGGGTGCAGCCGAAGGCGGGGATGGTGATGTCGATCCGGGTGCTGGTCCGCGGACGGGTGTGGCGTCGCGTGGTCAGGGTTTTTCCGGACCGGTGTTCGGTCCAGGCGCGGCCCAATCGATCATCGGTGAGGGACACGGTGCGCGGGCGGCTGGTCCAGTTGGCCAGCACGATGCCGGTCCGGCCGTCGGGCGCCTGCCAGGCGGCATCGAATACGGCCGGCAGGCGGTTCATGCGGGCGTTGTTTTCCCAGGTGATGGTTTCCACCCCGTCGACGGTGGCGGGCCGGAGCATGCGGCCCAGGGTCAGGTAGTTCCGGCCCGGCCCGCGCCGCAGGGCGAGTACGGTCCGGATCATTTCCACGGCCGCCGCGTCATTTCCGACCTTCGGCATCCACGGGGCCCAGTTGCCGGTATCCTTGTTCAGGAGGGACCCGTCACCGGTCATCACCGCGCCGGGCAATTCGCCCAGGACCGCGTTGCACGCGTTGCGGGTTTCGAGATGGTGCGGTTCCGGTCCCGTGCCCATGCCGCCCTGCAGGATGATGCATTCATGGTAGAGGTAGTGGTACAGCGGCAGGAAGGCGTAGTTGGAGGTATGGCCGGGGGGAATGACCCGGACATCGCATTGCTGGAACAGCGGCAGGCAGGTCTCGTTGCAGGGCGCCTCGGTGGAATGGATGATATCCGGCGCGCCGGTGCGGCGTGCCGCCCGCTGGAATTCGCGCACCACCGCCTGCATGCCGGCGGCCATCCATTTGCCGGGGACGGGTGGGTGTCCGTGCCGGTCCGAGAAGCAGGGGAATGTCGAGGCGCCCATGTTCTGGTCGAAGAACTGGATGGATTCCATGCCCCAGTCGATCAGGTGTTGGACAAAGTCCGCGGCGATCCGGCGGGTTTGCCGGGTACCGAGACAACTGGTATAGCTGGGGCGCCAGCTCCGGTCCCAGTTTTCCTGCCAGGCGGCGCCGGTGGGGGTTCGGCAGACGCCGGTGGCGCCGTGGTGCCGCCGGTAATAATCCCGGCCGTCATAATCGTTCCAGGTATTGCCGATCACCCAGCGGGTTCCGTTGCAGTATGAACCCACGCGCCAGCCGCGTTTCCGTGCCTGGATGATGAACCGCCTGATGGACGACTCGCCGCCGATGGGCGGGAAACAATCCGGGTAAATCCAGGGACCCTGGCGTTCCCAGGCCATGAGGACCGCGACCAGCGGCGCCTGGATTTTCCGTGCCAACCGGTCGAGCAGGGGCAGGGCTTTCTCGTAGGGGAGGAATTCCTTTACCGGGAAGACGGGCCCGATATCCAGTTCGCCCTGGGGACGCACGGTGATGTAGGCCGGGGAATCCAGCAGCCAGGCCGGCACATCGGGCCGGCGATGCAGGGGGGTTGCCCACGATTGCCGGAGTGACCACGAACGGTAGAGGTCGGCGGCATCATGCCAGTCGCCCTTGAAACCGCGCACAACGATGTCGTACTCGAGGGACCGCTCGCCGTGTCGGGGCCAGTCACCCACGTGGGCGATGCCCAGGCGGATGCCCGGTTCGCGGTACACGGGGCGGATCAGCTTGATATTGGCGGCGGCATCCTCGCACGCCAGGTAGAGGCCCGCGTGCGGGGTGAGATACGCCATGAACTGGGCGAAGACGAAGCCGGGGTAATGGAATGAGGAGCCGTTATCCGGGGAGAATTGCCAGGCGGGCGGGCTGTCGGGGACGAGGGTTTCGGGGTTCGGGTTCGTGATGAGCTGGCCGGCGTAGTGGGGCCAGAGTATGGACCGGTTCCCGTCGTTCCGGACGACGATGAAGGGGAACTGGATATCCACCACGTGCAGGTTGGCGTGGTTGCGGAGTTTGAGGTTCCAGCGGGTTCCCGGTTCGGTGGACGAGGCGCGTATGGTGGCGGTGAGGGTAAGGTCCAGGTTGGCGAGGCGGTCGAAGCGCAGGGTGATCGTGTGTTGGGCGCCGTGTGACCGGGAGGAGACGGTGATGCGGCGTGCGTCGAAGGAGGTCAGGCGCTGGTAGACGCCGTGCCGGTCGAGGAATTGGAGGATGAAGGCCGGGTGGGCCGGTGAGGAGGCCAGGAGTTCGCGGGTGGGGGCGTGGCGGGTGCGGAAGGAGAGGAGGCGGCCGGTGCGGCGGTCGAACTGGAGGGTGTCGGTCTGGGATTTCAGCTGGAGCATGGAGGATGGCATGGTTGTCTCCCGGTGTGGGGTTTGGTGCAAGCGTTACCTGCCGTGGGGTTGGGACTCAAGTGAATAGTTACGGTTGGTTGGCAGGTTGGTTGGCCGGCCGTGTGATGAACCGACGGGCTGGCGCCCGCACGGAAAACGGAAGACGGAAAAAGAAAAACAGGATGGAGTTTCTGCGTATTGTCACGTCCTGATTTCCGTTTGACACCTTTTTGTTGTACATCGAGATGATCTTCATAGCACACAGGCCAGATGAGAGGCGGAAGCCAGCCCGTCAGTTGAGACCGGAGGCCGGGGGACGGGGACAAGCATCGGACCGGCGTGGCGGTGCGGAGCCCGTCCCCGAAGGGGTGGCCCGAAGGGCCAAGGGCGGAGCGCCGCCACGCCGGTCCGATGGTCAGCTTTGTCGTTCATGCCGCCTCCGCATGCACATCAGCCGGGATTCGATAGTTCAGGCTCAGATGGGGCCTGCGGTGGTTGTAGAGCCAGACCGCCTGTTTGAAAGCCTCCACGGCCTGAGCCTTGGTACGAAAGGTTCGGTCCATCTCGTATTCCTGTTTCAGAATGCCGTTGACCCGCTCGGCCAAGGCGTTCTCGTAGCAGTGCATGATCTCGGTCATGCTGATCGGCAGGTCGCGCGCCTGCAGGCGCTGCACGTATTCGTGACAGCAATACTGGCATCCGCGATCCGAATGGTGCAGGGGGTGCTTATCCGTGGGCAAATCACTCAGAGCCTGATCCAAGGCGCGCAGACACCCCTCGGCCTCCAAGCTGTCACCAATGTGTGCGCCAACAATCTTACGCGAATAGGCATCGGTGATCAGGGCTGCGTACAGAAAGCCTTCCTCCGTGCGAATGTAGGTCAAATCGCTCACCACAGCCTCGTGGGGCGCTTTCAATACTCTTTGCGCCAGCAGGTTGTGAAAGACCGGCAGACTGTGACGCGAGTTTGTTGTGCGCGCCCTGGCGGGCTTGGGAACGACCAGCAGATCGTTCTCGGCCAACAACTCGAAGAATCGGTCACGCCCCACCTCCACGCCCGTCTCTCGCAGATCGGGCTGCAGCACTCGCAGCAACTTGCGCCCACCCAGGCGCGGCTGCAGCCGTCGTTCCCGCTTCACCAGTTCCAAAATCAACGCCTCATCCACCTCTCGATGCTGTCGGAGCCTGCGCGCCGCGTAGTAGTTCTGTCGGCTCATCTGCACTCGACGGCAAAGCGCGATGACACTAATCCCCGCTTCTCGGGCTCCTCGCTCCACGACCAGGTTCACGCCTTCCCAGCGTGTTTTTTTTTAAACTCATCCACGTCGTTAATCCCTGCGGCCCGACACGCGATCTCCACATATGCCTTTTCCAGCCGGCGATCGATCTCGGCATCCACCAGTGCCTTCTCCAGTTGGCGAACGCGCTTGCGCAACTCTTGTAGCTCACTGACTTCCTTTGGCGTCTCCACACGCACCACCTTTCCGAGTAAATGCATCTTTCCGTATTTCCGTGCCCAGTATGCCACCATCCCCACACTCACCCCATATGCCTGACTCGCCGCATACGGACTGCTGTACTTCCTGGCCTCCAGTTGCCGGATCACCTCCAGCTTGAACGCCTCACTATATCGTATTGTATCTCGCACCGACACCTGCCTTTCGTTTGCAAGGTGTCAATCTACAGCCGGACGGGACAATGAAGAGGAACACCGAACAGCGAACAAGGAACACCGAACGCACAAGGATGGGGGAAGGGTCCAAACAACCGAACGAACGGATCGATGACCGTTGGGAGTTCCTTGTTCGTTGTTGAGTGTTCAGAAGAGAGTGTTCAGAGGTGGGGAATAATGGGCGTGCGGAGCGCATGGAGGGGCGAGCTCCCGCGAGCCCGTCTGGGAGGGGATGGGAGTTTGACAGGATGGACAGGATGGGATGGGAGATGGGCGGGATTGGGAGGAGATCTCACGCAGCCGCCGTCGCTCAGAAGCTATGGCGCGCCAGGGAGGCGCAGAGACCGCAGAGGTTGCGGTCATTTGATCGGACCTCGCGGACTCGGCCCGAGTCAAATGCCCGCAACGGTTGCTCCGGAAGAGTTTGGGGCGCGGAGGATTGTGGAACGTAGAACGTGCGGAGCGCTGGAGGGGCGAGCTCCCGCGAGCCCGTCTGGATGGGGAAGGGAGTTGACCGGATGAACAGGATGGGATGGGAGTTTTATAGGATTGGGATGAGCGACAATGAAGAGGAACACCGAACAGCGAACAAGGAACACCGAACGCACAAGGAAAGGGGAAGGGTCCAAACACCGAATGTGGACGCCGACCCGAAAACTCCCGAATCCGCCGGTTTGGCGATGTTCCGGAAGAACCGCAGATTGACGAATGATGAACACCGAATGTCGACCGGTGGGATCCGTGGCGACTCGCTTTCCTTCGACATTCTGCGGTTGGGTATTCTGCGGTTCTGCAGTTCCTCCGGAAGAAGACGAAGCAGACGGTCATTTTCAAAACGGCTGAAGAAAAGCTTTTTCAACTGCGGCGTTGACAACCGAACGAACGGATCGATGACCGTTGGGCGTTCCTTGTTCGCTGTTCCGTGTTCAGCGGTCAGTGTTCAAAATGGAGGGCTCCGCCGTCGCTGTAGTCGTCAACCGATTCCGCCTTCGCCTGGTGGACGACGACGGCGACGACTACGGATCACGATGTCCTCCGTCGCTTGAAACCTGAAACCCGACACCTGGTGTCTCAGATCAGAGCAGAAGGACCGCTCGTAGAGCGCATACGGGGCGGAGGGGTAGGTTGACCGGCCACCCCTTTAAATGCTATGCTTACTTGTGTTGGGGGGAATCATGGGGAAAATGGACATCCGGATGCGGTTTGGCCGGTCCTGCCTGTGTGGACTCGCGGGGTTCGTCTTGCTCGCGGCCGGTTCTGTCCAGGGCCAGGCGACCTTCCACGTATCGCCGGCTGGCTCCCACACGCCCCCTTTTAATTCGTGGGGAACGGCATCCACCAACATCCAGATTGCCATCAACGCCGCCTCGGCCGGCGATACGGTCCAGGTGACCAACGGCACATATAACATTACCGCGGAGATCATCATCTCCAACGGGGTGAAAGTGGTCAGCGTGAATGGGCCGGCGCTGACCATCGTCAACCGCAGCGCCAACAGTATCCGGCTGTTCAAACTTACCCATGCCGATGCGTGGTTGTCGGGATTCAAGCTGCTCAACGGGTACCGGCCGGCAACTGCTCCGGCCGCCCACGGGGCGGGCTTCTACATGAGCGCCGGCACGGTCAGCAATTGCCTGATCACGGGATGTGATGCCAACCGCGGGTCCATGGCGTACCTGACCGGCGGCTTGTTCACGCACAGCGTGGTCTCGAACAACACGGAGACCGGCAACAGCGGCGGGAATGGTGGTGTCTACTTGAACGGCGGAAATGCCCTCATCCGGAACTGCACGATTATCCAGAACCGGCCCGGAAGTGAAGAAGCTGGGATCATGGGATTGTTGTTGAGCGGCGCCTGCTCGGCGGTGAACTGCCGGATCATCAACAACAAGCCCTACAGCGTGACCAAGACCTCCGTGGCGGTCGGCATCACCGGGACCGGCGGTATCCTGCAGAACTGCCTGGTTGCCGACAATCCGGGTCGGGGCGTCCAGATGACCGGCGCGGGAACCGTTCAGAATTGCACCATTTCCCGAAATGTCGTCTATGGCGGAATCGGCAATGGTATTTACCAGACGCTCGGCAAGGTGTTGAACACGATTGCCTATGACAACGGGGCGGTCTCGTACGCCCGGGATGCCAGCGACTATTACCGGACCGGAGGATCCACGTCGAATTCCTGCATGGGGGTTTTGTTAAGCGGGGGGGGGAACATCGAGTCGGCGCCGCGGTTCATGGCGCCCGCCACCGGGGATTTCACCCTGCGGCCAGGGTCGCCCTGTCTCGATACGGCGATGACCCTGGCCGCCGTGACGGATGATCTGGACGGCACGGCGCGTCCGATCGACGGGGATGGTTCCGCCGGGGCTGCGCCGGACATGGGTTGTTACGAGAATCCGGCAGCCAATGCCGGAACCTTCCGGTGCGGGTTCACCACGCCGATTTACGAACGGGTCGGGTCGCTGTCGGCAACCTTCACCCCGTATGCGGCCGGGCCCGACACCACGATCACCCGGGCCATCTGGGATTTCGGGGATGGCTCGATCAGCAACCGGACGGATCTCTCGACCGTCAACCACACCTTTGGGCCCGGCGCTTTCACGATTACCCTGACCCTGACCAACTCGCTCAACCAGACGGCGGTCTTCACCGCCACCAACGATATCCGGGTGGGACCCGTGGGGAATTATGTTTCCCCGGCAGGCAGCCACACCTTTCCGTACGATACCTGGGCCAAGGCCGCCACCAGCATTCAGCCGGCCATTGACGCCCTGTTGATCACCAACGCCGAGAAGCGGACCGTGACGGTCACCAACGGATCCTACGGGGTGACTGCCGAGGTGACGTTGCTGAAGCCGGTTCGCCTGCAAAGTGTCAACGGGTCCGGGGTTACCATCATCAAGCGCACGGCCAACGTCGTCCGGGTGGCACGGTTGGCCAATGCCGACGCCTGGATCACAGGCTTCACGGTAACCAACGGCAACAATGGCGGGGATGGGTCCGGTATATCGGTAACGGCCGGAACGGTCAGCAACTGCATCATCACCCATTGCACCGGGAACCGGGGATCGGCGCTGTACATGACCGGAGCCGGATCGAAAACCACCCACAGCATCATCCGGAACAACCTGGATGCCGGGAATTCAGGAGGGAGCGGCGGGGTGCGGATGCTTTCCGGCGCGGTGTTGCAATATTGCACCCTGACCCGGAACCGGGCGGGAAGTGAAGACAGTGGGGTCATGGCGGTGTATATGCTGGGCAATTCCACCGTCTCGAATTGTGTGGTCACCAATAATATCGCTTACAACGCCACCAAGGCGGAATTCACGATTCGTATGCAGGCCGGGGACACGGTTCGGAACTGCCTGATTGCCAACAATCCGGGTCGTGGAATCCATATGGCAGGCGGAACGGTGGACAATTGCACCATCACGAAAAATACGATGTACGGCGATACGGCAAACGGAATCTACATGACCGCCGGCACGGTCCAGAACGGCATCGTGTGGGACAATGGCCCGGACAACAGCAAGAACCTGACCAGGACCGGTGGTACGTTTATCTATGGTGATGTCAACCCGGCTGAAGCGGGAACCGGCAACAAGAGTTCGGATCCGCTCTTCATCGCTCCCGGCACCGACAATTTCCATCTGGATCCCGCCTCGCCGTTGATCAACGTTGGGACCAACCTCGGGTGGATGACGGGAGGCGTCGATCTTGACGGGTCGAACCGGATCATTGCCGCCACCGTGGACATGGGATGCTATGAAGCCCCGGATCCCGGAGCCGGCCCGCTTTCCTGCAACTTCGATGCACCTGCCACGGAAGGGTTGACCAACCTGCTGGCGGTGTTTACCGCCAGCGCCACCGGGAGCAATACCAACCTGACCTGGTACAGTTGGACCTTCGGCGATTCCAACAGCGAGTCTGGTCCGGACAAACCCGTGGTGACCAATCTTTACACGACCCCCGGTTACTACACCGTGACCCTGGTGGTCAGTAACGCGCTCGCCCAGGCGGCCGTCCGTGCCAAGACCAATTATGTGTATATAGCCCCGCAGACGGCCTATGTTGCCACCAACGGCACCCATATCCATCCCTATGATACCTGGGTCAAAGCCGCCACCAATATACAGGACGCCATTGACATTGCCCGGGTGGAAGGCGCCAATTCAACCCGTGTGATGGTCTCGAATGGACTCTACCGGATCACCGCCCAGCTCGAACTGCTTAAAGGCGTCACCGTTCGCAGCCAGGCAGGTCGGGATGCCACCATGATCCGGCGCATTTCCACCGCCCAGCGCGTGATCTGGATCAACCATGCCGATGCCGTGCTCGACGGGTTCTCGCTCACGAATGGAGCGGTCAGCGGGATACTGCTCAATGCGGGAACGGTAAAGAACTGCGTGGTGGCCAACAGTTCTGGGGACCGCAGCGGCGGGGCGATGGTGATGAGTGCCGGGTTGGTGTCCAACTGTGTCTTCAAGAATTCCTGGGACACCGGGAACTCGGGTGGATGCGGCGGGGTGGTAATGGGCGGCGGCACGATGATTGACTGCCAGATCACGGGGAACCGGGGCGGCAGTTCGTTGGCCGAAGTCGGTGGGCTCCGGTTGACCGGCGGGCAGGTGTGGAACACCGTGATTGCGAGCAATGTCTATGGGACCGGCGCCAGTGGGACGGCGGGTGGGGTGGCGATTTCCGGCAGTGCGACGTTGCGTAACAGCCTGGTACATGCCAACAACGGGGTGGGGGTTTACCAGTCGGCGGGCTCGGTTGTCAATGGCACGGTGGTGCGCAATTCACTCCAGGGCATGACCCAGGCTGGAGGCGGAACCACCAACACGATCATTTACTTCAACAATAACGGTGGGGCCAATCTTTCGGGGGCGGGGACCCAGTACCGGTATTCCTGTTCGGCCGACCTGGCGCATGATCCCGGGGGAACGGGCAACATCAATCTTGATCCGCAGTTCACGGCTTCGGGATCGGGTTACGGCACCGCCAGTTCGGGCGGGGATTATCGTCCGATACGTGTCTCCCCCTGTGTGGAGGCGGGTTTCGAGGCGGCGTGGATGGCTGATGCCACCGATCTGGACGGCAACCTGCGGATACTCAACATCCGGCCCGACATGGGTGCGTATGAGACCTTTCTGCCTGCGCAAGGCTCCTTGTTCCTGATCCGGTGAGTCTGGCCGGCTGTGTGCTGAACCGGCGGGCTTCCATTTCGGGGCAACGGCTTCGCGTGATATGGCCCCATCCGCAGCGTTGTCGCCATCGGCGCATACCAGGAGTATGGCGCCGACGGCTCCGCCTTGCGGCTGGAGCC
>MHBQ01000136.1:20348-38517 GCA_001803315.1 Lentisphaerae bacterium RIFOXYC12_FULL_60_16 | reverse complement strand
TCACGGCTACGCCACAAGAGAGAGTGACCTCTCACATAACGGCCAGAGGATGCCAACACCATCCTGTAGGTCAGTCATTCAGGGATGCGCCCCTCCACCCTCCACACCGGTAAATTACCTTGCCAGCAGAACGTACAGACACTAGTAGTATCCCCGCAACAAAAGAAAATGGTTCGCCCAACCAAGGAGTCTTATGGCCAATCGTCATTTCTCCATGATCGAGTATTTCAACCACATCGCCGCCAATCACACCCCCGAATTGTCGTTCCGCGGACGCACCTCCGCAGACTGGAAGCGTTGGAACCGCACGGCGTATGCGCGCCTGCTTGACCTGCTCGGATCCTTCCCCAAACCCGCACCCCTGCGCGCCGAAGTCGTTGCCCAGGTGGAGGAACACGGCGTCATCAAGGAACGCGTGGTGTTTGATTCCGAACGGTTCATGTCGGTCCCCTGCATCGTCTGCCGACCCAAGGGCCTCAAGCGCAACCGGAAAACACCGGCCATCGTCTGCAGTCACGGGCATGGCGCCCACGGCAAGAATCCCGTGGCTGGCATCAACGGGGGCGCTGAGATCCAGGCCAACATCGGTGCCAACCGCTACAATTACGGCGAACTGATGGCCCAACAGGGATTCGTGACCATCTGCCCCGACCTCCGCGTATTCGGCGAACGCGGCGACGGCGACAACCCCTACCCCGGCCGCGACAAGTGCAACGTGCATTTCATCCGCGGCGCCATCTTCGGCATCTACACGCTCACGTTGAACATCTTCGACCTGACCCGCTGCGTCGATTACCTGCAAACCCGCGCCGAGGTCGATCCCGACCGCATCGGACTGATGGGCCTGTCCCAGGGAGGCACCATGGCAACCTTCACGGGCGCCGTGGAAAAACGCTTCAAGGCCGTGGACATCATCTGCTACGTGAACCCGTGGAAAGGCTTCGGAGTACGCGACGCCAACTTCTGCGGATCCCAGATCGTTCCGAACGTCCACCGCTATTTCGACGTTCACGATGTCGCCGGCCTGATCGCCCCCCGCGCCCTGCTGCTGGAATACGGCATGTGGGACGAGTGCTTCCCGATCGACGATTGCGTCCAGAGCATCAAGCCGCTCAAACGCATCTTCAAGGCCGCCGGTGCCGACGACAAACTGGACGTCGAAATTCATCCCAGCCCGCATGCATTCGGCGGCAACCGGGCGTACACGTTCTTCAAGAAACACCTTTAAGCTGAACGGATACTCACATGGCCTTCCCTTCCGACTACGCCCTTCAACTGTTCGACCGCTCCCCCCGCCGACTGCGCTGGACGCCGGAACGCCATGCACAGATCGAGTCCTGGTCGGCCGAGGTACGCCAACGCCTGGCGGATCTGCTTAAGCTGGACATCACCCCCCCACCCGTCCCCCCGGTCCGCATCCTGGAACAGGAAACCCTGCCGGACGGCATCGTCCGGGAAAAGCTCGTACTGGACTTGCCCCTGCCCGGCGGCGAAGTGCCCGCCTACCTGCTCCGTCCTGCCCGGCCAATCAAACCGGCGGCCGGCATCCTCTGCCTGCACGGGCATGGGGGCTACTTTGCCGGCAAGGACATGGTGGCCGGCATCACGAAGAACACCCACCCGATCGCCGTGGAATGCGCCGAGGCGCTCAACTACGGCTACGGCATCCAACTGGCCCGCGAAGGATTTGTCACACTCTGCCCCGACGCCTTCAATTTCGGGGAACGCATGCCGGAAAGCCAACGCTGGCCGGAAACCGACATCTGCGGGCGCTGGAACACCCTGTTGACGATCTTCGGCTACCATTCCATGGGATTGACCCTCACCGGGAACTTCGCCGCCATCAGCTACCTCCTGTCCCGACCGGAAGTCACCCTCCCAACCGCCGGTTGTGTGGGCTTGTCGTTCGGCGGTGTTCAAACCATGCTCACATCCATCCTGGACCATCGGATCGGCGCGTCGGTCATCAGCGGGGCGTTGTTCTCCCTGCGTGGGGAATCCCTGGAGGAGAATCTCCCCTCCTGCGCCGCCCAAAGCATTCCCGGCATGCTGGACTGGTTTGATTTCCCGGATCTGGCAGCTTCACTGGTTCCCCGCCCTGCGCTCTACGAACTGATGAAACGGGATGGTTGCTTCAAGTTCGAACAATCCCACCCGCTGTACGAAACCCTGGCCGGCATCTACGCCAAACGCAACGCATCCGACCGGATCGCCCTGGATGTGGCGGATACGGACCACCGCTATATCGGCCGGCTGGTCCCCGACTTTTTCAGACAACATCTCACCGCATCCAACAAAGGAAAACCCGCATGAAATACCGTTCACTCGGACGCACCGGCTGGCAGGTTTCGGAAATCAGCCTCGGTGGACTGTTCGTCGGCAAGGAAAGCTCCGATACCGGTATCCAAACCATCCGCCGCGCCCTGGAACTCGGCGTCAACCTGTTCGACACTGCCCCCAGTTACTTCGGCGGTAAGGCCCAGGAAATACTCGGTGAAGCACTCAACGGCGTGAAGCAACCCCATTACGTCTCCACCAAGGTCGGCCCCTGCCCGATCTTCCCTGAACCGAAATACGACCACGACAGCATCATGCAGCAGGTGGAATACAACCTGAAGGCGCTTAAACGGGACAAAATCGACCTGTTGCACATCCATGACCCAGACCGCTACGGCGACAAGGGTAATCCCGGGAATTATCATGCGGTGTTCGGCAAGAACATGGCACTGGCAACGCTCCAGAAACTCAAGGCACAGGGCGTCATCCGCTCCATCGGAATCGGAAGCCTCTGGCTGGACTTCCAGGCGCACTGTATCGACACGGGCGAATTCGACGTGATTCTCACGTTTAACCGGTACGGGTTGATCTGGCGTGACGCCCAGTTCCAGTCGTTCCCCTTCTGCCGCCGCCACAATGTCGGCGTCATGCAGGGAACACCCCTGCACCAGGGCGTGCTGGCCGTACCACGCCCGGAATGGGTGACCACCCCCCCGGACTGGATGACCGTGACCGAACACGACCGGTACCGCCGCCTGCTGGACATTCAGAAATCATGCGGTATCCCGCTGCCGGAACTCGCCTTGCGCTTCATCCTGCAGAACCCGACCATCAGCGCCACCATTCCCGGCGCAGGCAACCTGACGGAACTGGCCGCCAATGTGGCCTGTTCCGAAAAGGGGCCCCTGCCACCCGATGTGGCAACCCAAATCGAATCCCTCGGCATCCTGCACGAGGATCCACGACGCTATTACTAATACTTGAAAGGACCAAGAACATGCGCATGAAAGCCATAGCAGCAACCGCGGTTGGCAAACTCGGAATGATCGAACTCGACGCCCCGAAACCCGGGGAGTTCGATTGCCTCGTCAAACTGGAAGCCTGTGCCATCTGCAATTCGACGGACCACAAGCTGATGATGCACCAATTCTATCCGGGACCCTTCCCAACCGTGCTCGGCCACGAATCCGTCAGCCGGGTGGTCGAAGCCGGATCCAAGGTCCGCAACTTCAAGGTGGGCGACCGCGTGTTCCGTCAACGGCTTACCGACGCCCAGGTGCCCGGCGGATGCAGTCGTTGGGGCGGTTTCTCCGAATATGGAATCATCACCGATGAATGGGCCAAACAGGACAAGGCTTACGGTCCCGAGTCCCTCCCGCATGACCAGCAAAAGCTGTTGATCGATGCGACCCCCGCCCAGGCAACCGCCATGATCACCCTGATGGAAACCCTGGATTGTGCGGCCAACAATTGCGGCATTGCCGCCGGCCAATCCGTGGCCATCGTCGGCTCCGGCCCGGTCGGCCAGGCATTCGCGATGTTTGCCCGCTGTCTGGGAGCCAAGACCGTCATGGCGTTCGGCCGCCGGCCGGATCCCGCCGTCCGGTTCAAGAAGGTATCCCGCGTCGACGCCTACATTGCCGGCAAACCCGGCGCCGACGTTCAGGCCATCATCCAGCGCGGCGGTTTTGACAAGGTTATTGAGGCGGTAGGGTCGGCGGAAGCGCTTCGCACATCCCTCGAACTGGCGGGTACCAAAGGCCAGGTGTTTGTTTACGGCGTGGCGCCGGATTCCAATCCCTACGGCAAGGACGATCTCGCGCGACCCAACGTCAAGCGCGTGGGCGCACGGGAGGGACGCGTTCAGGCCCAGCTCGTTGATTATGTCAAGGCCGGCAAGGTCCGGCTTGATGACTGGGTCAGCCACCAGTTCCCGTTTAACCGTTTCCAGGAGGCGTTCGACCTGGTATTCAACCAGCATGCCTTGAAAGCGGTCCTGCTACCGGATGCATAAGGCCACCATGAGAACAAAGATCCGCACAAACACACCGCGCACCATTCCCCCGCCCGTCATCAATCTTGCCGCACGACCTTTCCAGGGAATCATGCGCCGCATTCCGGACGGGAAGCCAGGCGTTCGAACGCGCTATCGGCTGGCATACGAAAAATCCGTCATCCGGGTCCGGGTCGAAGCGGAAGACCCGTGCATGCTGGACCTCATTGCCACCGTCTCCGATCCCGGAACCGACCACGTACTCTACGAAGAGGATTGCATCCAGTTGGCACTTTGCACGGGGGCATCCGCACAGCCGGAAGGCATGCTGCTGCTCAACGCGCGCGGGTCCCGAACCGGCTCAGGATCCGGGATGCAATGGGCCTGCCGCGCATCGTCCAGCGCCCATGGCTGGACACTCGAAGTGGACATCCCGCTTTCAGCTTCAACCGGTTGTCTGGGTCTCTCCCTCCACCGTTTTTTCCGCGGCGTAAAAGGCGAGATCCAGGGGATTGGATCCAACCTTCCCCATCCGCAGATTGCATCACGCTTCCCGTGTCTGGTACTCAAGACCGGAAGGCGTGCACGGCAGTCCGCCGATGCATGGCGAAAGGCCGTCACCGCCCACGAACAGGCAACGGAAAACGCGATTGTGGAATCGGTCAGTGCCCGGCTCAAAAAGGCGGACCAACCCGGCGTGCCGGACAATTTCACCACCCTGTCCCGCACACTGGCCGAACGACGGTTCGCACGCGAAATAAACCCGAATGAATCATTCCTCTGCTGGAATGAAGCGCATTTTCAACATGCGGTGATCAACCTGTGGGATATTACCGGGGACCGCTCCTGGCTGGAGCTGCTGATTCCCCGGATACAGGCCGTTTGGACTTTGACCGGCGAAGCGCGCGGTGCTAAAGACGCCATGTGGGGCAAACCAACTCCAACCTGGTACAACGACACCGAGACCGGGGCGGCCTGCACGCTGGTGTCAGGCGCCATACTCTGGCCGATCACACGTTGGATGCGGACCGTACTCGAAATCCCCGCCTTGTCCGATCTGGCCCCCACGGCCCGGAAATGGATCGAACCGGCCTGTCGGGTTCTCGACTTCCACGATCCGGAGTGGATCGATCTGCCGGACGGGTCCGGGATGCATCTCGAACCCTACAACAAGGGGCCCCAACGGGTCTATCCGCGCGGCGGCAGCCGGATCAACCCGCTGAACCGGGAATTCTTCCTGACGTTGCCGATGATTCACATGGCGGCCCTTACCGGCAACGCCGAATACCGGCGCAAAGTCACGGCCAATGCGCGGTATTTTGTCAGCACCAGCGACATCTCCAGCCGGAGATTCGAATGGGAATACCTGGTCGGAGCCTGCCCGGCGGACGGCGAAGATCTTTCGCACGGTGCCTGCCAGGTGGCGTTTGCCGAACAATGCAGGATGGACGGCATCGTGTTGACCACCACCCATCTGAAGAAAATGGCCAACTCGCTGGCTGAACTGGTTTTCCGGCACGGCGATGTGCCTGCCGAAACTGTCCGGGGATATTATCCGGGATTGCGGGTCGCGGTCGGCGCCTGGAGCAGGCTTGCACGGTTCCGGCCCGAAGTGCTTCCGAAAGTCCGCCGGATTCTTAAAACCGCACTGGTTGAGCAAGACAAGCTTTTCGACGGCAGCGAAGGTTGGGGTATCCGCCTGTTGACCGACACCGTCCGTGCTGAACAATACCTGCAAGGCAAAACCCCATGTACCGCATAATCGATGTTCACACATCGTTCGGTAAACGGGTGGATAATGATCCCCGTTTCACGGCGGCAACCCTGGGCATGGAACTTGACCGGCACCGCATTGCGGCGGCCCTGACCTTCTCCCAGCAGGGAATCGCCTATGATCCAAGGGCCGGCAACAACGAAACCATCGCCCTAACAAGTCGTGATCCCCGTTTCGTTCCCCTCGCTGTCATCAACCTGCGCGATCATCCTGGTTGGGAACAGGAACTCAACCGGACGATCACCGCCGGCATCCGGGGACTCCGGATGTGCCCCGGCGCACACAACTACCCGCTCGAAAGCGCCACCTTCCAACGATTGGTTGCCCTTCTCGGCCGCATCCAGATCCCGCTCCTGATCAGTTCACTGGACTGCATGACCGGCTGGGAACTGCCTGAACGGGCCGCCCGTCTGACCGCCGATGCGGGATTCCCCCTGATCCTGCTCGACACCTATTACGGCAACATGTCGGAAGTCATGGAAGTCATGCGCCGTTATCCGCACGTCTACGCTGAAACCGACGGACTCGCCACCGTGGATGCCGTGGGCATCATGGCGGAAACCGTCGGCGCCGACCACCTGCTTTACGGATCGGCCGCACCAATCCATCCGATGCAAAAATCGCTCAACCAGGTGTTGGAAACTTCCCTGTCCGACAAGCAGAAGGCGGCCATCCTCGGCGGTAATGCGATGCGCCTGTTCGGCATCCGCGAATCAAACCTCCAAGGCCGTCCTTTTCTGGAATCACTGGAACCCGTCCATTTCAACCAGCCCGTCATCGATGTGCATTCACACCTGGGTTACTGGCATCTGCCCTGCCGGGACGAGGATTATGATCCTGTCCCCATGCTGGAACGAATGCGCCGCCTGGGCATCACGCACAGCATGGTGTCATCCTACGAGAGCATGCGATACGACATCGCCGCCGGCAACCGCAAGGTCATGGACGCCATCCATGGTCATCCCGAACTGCACGGGTACGTGGAAATCGACCCCTGGCATCTCGATTTATCCTGTGCCGAGATGGACCGGTATTATGATCGACCCAACGTGGCGGGATGCGAGATGGAACTGACGCACATCCCCTGCCCCACCGGCAGTCCGCAGGTCCGCGCCCTCATGCGGGAAGTGGCGCGTCGCGGCAAACCGATCCTGTTCATGGCGGCCTCCGCGAACGATGCCGCCATCGAGCGGGAACTGGCACTCGAACATCCGAACCTGTCGATTATCCATGCCCACGGGGCATCACCCGACTGGTGCCGGACCGTCAAGGATGCGCCGAATCTATACGTGGAATATTGCTATAGCCGGCCCTCGCACCACAACCTGCGTGAGGCCATCGACATCCTGGGACCCGCTCGCGTGGTGTTCGGTTCCGATCAGACCCTGCTGAGCCCCTTCGGACAAGTGGGCTTGTACCGGGACGCCATCCAGACAGACGCCGAGGCCGTTCCCATCCTCAACGGGAACGCCCGCCGTATTTTCGGGTTATAAACCGAATGGTTCTGCGAGTCGGAATGTTGAGTCGCAGGCGTCTCTATTGTCTGATTATCGGACTTTAGAAGGTGGACGCCGTTGTCCCTAACGGCGTCAGATCAAGGGGAGATCACGTTAGGGACAACGCGGTCCACCAAGAGAACAGGGCCACCCTTCGACAGAGGGACAAGGGGGCGCTGCCGTGGTCTACTCGATGCCCTGCTGCTTCAACTGGACCAGACCGTCATCGAGACAGGATTCCACGCCGGTGCGCAACCGGGCGGGAAACCCGTATTCATAGAAGCTGTCCGCCTCGTAGCCGCCTTCCTTCAACATCCGGCTGTTGGGCAGGTAAAGCCCTGTCCCGTTCGAATATGCCAACGGGAAGGTGACGCCCTTCGCAAAGGCCTTCACGATCTGCAGGCCAAGTTCACCCACCAATTCACCTTCAATGGCCACCAGACGGATTCCCTCCGCCAGTTGAATGCCCTGCGCCAGGATTTGCGCCTTGTCCGGAAGTGCATTCCAGCGATTCAGCAGTTCCAACTGGCCCCGGGCAACTTTCGCCCGCAAACCGTTATCGGCCCGCACATGTTCCGATAAAGCTTCCCGATCCGGAACCGATTCCAGGGGCCAGGCCATCTCCGTCATGGCCACCCGCAGTTGAGGCCGGTATTCAGTCAATCCATTCCGGATGATCTGCCAGACGGCATCCGCCACCTCGCGCCCCGCCTTGGCCACATCCTCCCAGGTCCCGCTTCGCCAGGCGACATCCACCTCGTCCCGGCCATTGGCCACACTGGACGGCTTGGCATCTCCGCCGGCACCTTGCAGGAAGAGACTGCACGCCTGTCCCAACTGCTTGTCCAGCTCCGCGCAGGCTACCCCGGGATAATCCGCCGAGATTTCATACCCGCCAATCGATGACGGATGACATGAAACCGAAAACAAACAACATTCCGGTTTGCGGTCGGCGCCCATCAACAACGTAACGGGCAGGTGTTCACACACACACCCTTCGGGATACGGCCGCCATTCCACACCCCCTTTGCCGTCCGGTTTGCGCCGGCTGACCGGCACGCGGGTCAGGGTGGTCCCGGCCCACAAGGTCACATGCCGGGCACGGCCCATGGCCTCGCGCGCCGCCGCGATGAACGCATCCTCAACCCGATCAAGATACGCGTAATCCGGCGCCTGGAAGGCGTTATGGCCCCACCGGTCCACACAGGGCCCGACATGCGTATGCGAGGTGTTGATCAGGATCGAGCGCGGGG
Organism: Lentisphaerae bacterium RIFOXYC12_FULL_60_16; assembly: GCA_001803315.1. Lineage (GTDB taxonomy): Bacteria > Verrucomicrobiota > Kiritimatiellia > UBA8416 > YA12-FULL-60-10 > YA12-FULL-60-10. The sequence continues at coordinate 29,724 of MHBQ01000136.1, read as the reverse complement.
ATAGGTCCAGTTCCCGACCCACGGCTCCCTTAAGGCGGTCCGCATGTTCCCGCGCAAAAAACAACAGGTCAAAACCCGCGATCAGGGAACGGACCCCGTTCTGCTCGATGTAAAGGACCCGCACAAACAGGTCATCGTGTATACCCTGCACACCCTTTTGCTCATCGCGTCCGCCGAACCCGGACATCCGGGTGCCCAACGGCGGGGTAATACATGCCTTGGCATATCCTGCTTTCATAACTTACCTGTCATCCCTTCATCACGGGACCTTGACACGGTCCTTCATCTTGCGGGCGGGATTCCCGGCCATCACGGCATCCGGCTCAACATCCCTGACCACCACCGCGCCCATCCCGATCAGGCAATTGCGGCCCAGTTTCAGGAATTGGCGCACCGTACAACCCTGTCCCAGGTAGACATAATCACCCACGGTTACCACGCCGGCCAGCAACACACCGCTGGCGCACACCACGTGATCACCCGTCACGTCATCATGGTTGATCGTGCTTTGTGACAGGGAAAAGAAACGGAAGCCGAGCCGGGCCCGGGCCCCGACAAAACATCCCGGATACAGGACTGTTCCGGGCCCAAGCTGTGCACTCGTATGCACAAAACAGGAAGGATCCACCAGCGTGGTCCAGCGGCTTGCATCCACCTGGATGTCACGCGGGAATTCATTATCAGCCACCACCCGTGCCCCCGGATACGCATCCAGGCAATCCAGGTGCCCCAGCACCGGACGCCCGAAAAATTCCCCGGACGGTTGCGCCTTGGGATGCGCCACATGCCCCAGCAGACGCCAGGTTGGCGATTGACAGTTGATCCGGTCCACGATGTCCGCCATTTCAGCGGCATGGATTCCGGTGCCCAGAATAATCAAGTCCTGCATAACGACCTCACTTTACGGGAACAACATGCATCATAACCTTGCCCAGCGCCTCGGGCTCAACCGCACCGCGAACCGTCAGCACCTTACCAATCAGCGGGACCATTGCCGCATGCAAGGACATGCCGTTCCTCCCGTCCAGGCGGTTGGATTACCGCGGTACCTGGTCGGCCTGCTCGGCCACCTTGCGGAAGGCGTTGGCATATTCCCGGATGATCGCGGGTTTGTCATGCTTGAACCAGGGTATGCTGTAACAGCTGTTGCCGGTGTTCTCCACCACGGGTAGCGAACCCGTACCCTGGCGCACATCCCGCTGGCCGAAGGAAATCATCGTGGGTTTGCCCATGTTGAAGATATCAGCCTCATGGAAGACGGGGTGAAGGTGAAGGGCGAAGTTCGCTCCAGGATGGGTGGGCACGCCCTCGGCACGAACCGCCTCGCAGAACTTCGCGCAGGACAATCCGCCAAGTTCCTCGGGACGATACAAACCGTGGGCCGCATACCAGCCCCCCATCGTGGAACCGCTGTCCTTTGCCGGCCGGTGCGCCCGAAGGCCGGGCACACCTTCCAGCAAGTCCCAGAACCGGTTCATGGCCGCCTGGATCTCGGCAATGCGCGCCTCGTAATACTTGAGCTGGACCCGCCCCATGGCGGAACAGGTCTGGTTCATCCGGTGCTTGAAACCGCCCAGGGGAATCCCGGCATACTTATTCAGGTCCACATTCAGGATGCTCTTGTCTACGGGGTTGTACAGGCTGGCGGCGCCGGTCCGTTCATAATGCCCATAGGCAACGCAACGTTCAAAGAGTTGGCGTTCATTGGTCACCATCATACCGGCCTCACCGATGGCAAAGCTCTTGCCTGCCATCATGCTCATCGCGCCGATGTCGCCGATGGTCCCGCATTTTCGCCCCTTGTACAACGACCCCTGGGCATGGGAGACATCCTCAATCACCTTGACGTTGTGCTTGCGGGCAATGGCCATGATCGGGTCCATGTCGCAGGGATAGCCCGTGTAGTGAACGACCATGATGGCCTTGGTGCGCGGCCCGATCCGGTGCTCGATATCCTTGGGATCGATACACAGCGAATGCGCCTCGATATCGGCAAAATTGACAGCGGCACCCAATGACAAGGCGGCCGTGCAACTGGCCCAATAGGTCATGCCGGGGCAGATGAGTTCGTCACCCGCGCCGAGTCCGCACGCCCACATCGCCGCGCGCAGGCTTTCCGTGCCGTTGCAATACCCCAGGGCAAACGACATGCCCATCCACTGGGCAAACTCGGCCTCGAACTGCTTGGTGATGTCGGTACCGCTCATGGCCCCGCGCCGCAACACGTCCAGTACCGCCTGCTCGTCTTCCCTGGTAACAATCGGCCAGCGGAACATTTTGCCCGGATCCTTGGTCACGGTCTTGGGTCCACCGAGAATCGCCAGTTTGCCTTTCACTGCACGGGTCATGTCAGGAACTCCTTCTTTACCTTTGGGTTTCAAGCCAACAGGCCTTAGGTGTAACGTGATTCCAGAATACCTGCCAGCGAAATCAACCGCATGTTTTGGCGGATCCGTGTTCCTAATCCGTTAATTTCCCTCTTTGCGATTGCCTTCCTCCCTCTCGCCCCATAAGATTAACCGTTTGAAAGTATGAATCGTTCATCGTCAACAGTTCCTGTGGACCCCCATGCGTCGGAACGTTTCTTCCGGCCGGTGGATTGGGCGGCATTCTGGACGGCCCTGGCCCTCTCCTTTGCCGTTTACGCCTATACCCTGGCGCCGACGGTCTCCCTCGAGGATTCGGGTGAACTCGCCGTGGCCTCCGATTACCTCGGGGTCCCCCATCCGCCCGGATATCCCATCTGGACGATGTTAACCTGGTTCTTCACGAAAATCTTCGCGTTTGTCACCTTCCGCGGTCAGCCAAATCCTGCCTGGAGCGTCGGGTTGTTTTCAGCAATCTGCGGCGCCCTGGCAGCCGGTTTCACAGCCCTGCTGATCAGCCGCTCCGGATTTCAACTGCTCCAGCAATCACGGGACGTGGCACACAAGAAGGCCCATGAAGCAGAAGACCTGATTTGCTGGGTGTCCGGCGTCTCCTGCAGCCTGTTATTCGCCTTCTCCCCGGTGATGTGGTCCCAGTCGGTCATCGTCGAAGTTTACAGCCTGAACGCCCTGTTCCTGGTGCTGGTCTTCCTCCTCTCCTACTGGTGGATGTGTCGCCCCAGCGACCACCTGCTGTACCTGACGGCCTTCATCTTCGGACTCGGCCTGACCAATTACCAGGTGCTCCTGCTGGCCGCCCTGCCGCTGGTCATCATCATCCTGCTCCGGGACACCGAACTGTTTCGGGATTTCGTGATCCTCGGTATTCCCTTCCTGGCCGTTCTGCTGCTGATCAAGTTTGGCCAGCTCGAAGGAATTGTCCACCCGCTTCATCCCTCCGGCTTCATCTACCTGGCCCTGAATATCGGTGGGCTGGTGCTGGGTTATTTCCTCCTTCCCAGGGGCCGGACCGTTGCCCTGACCTTCCTGCTGGTGGAGGCCGGCCTGGCCTTCTACGCCTACATGCCCATTGTTTCCGACCTCCTGAACCCCCCGATGAACTGGGGTTATCCCCGCACCTGGGAAGGTTTCAAGCACGCGGTCTCACGCGGCCAGTATGAAAAAATAATCCCCACCGACGTGTTCAGCCGGATCTTTATCGACCAGGTCGGCTCCTACCTGACCGATCTCCGGGCCCAGTTCACCCTGCCGGTTACCCTGCTCGGGTTCCTGCCGTTCACTGTCTGGACCTTCCGGGCCGGCAAGACACGTTTCAACGCCCTAGTGGCAGCCCTGCCACTGTGCATCGTCGCCGTCGCCGTCGTCACCCTGGAGGAAATGTTCTTCCCGGGCGGCATCCCGGTGGTCACCCGCCTGTACAAGAGCCTGATCGCGCTGGTCATCGTGCTGCTGGGAGTCGGGGCGCTGCTGGTCATCCTCCAACAGGCAGGAAACCTGCTGGACCGGCTCCGGAACAAGGTGCCATCCACCTTCAGCGAACGGGCCGTAATCCTCCTCGTCTTTGTCGGCGTCGCGTTGCTCGGCTTGATCTACGAATTCAAACTCGGCAAGAACCTGCTGGCAATCCTGTCCGACAAGCAGGCAGCCGCCGGCGCCATGGCATCCGCCCAGTTCATCCAATCGTTGGGTATTCTCCTGCTCATGATCCTCCCGCCCCTGGTCATCATCGCCATGGTCTGGTTGATGAGCCGCCCTAAGGAATTCGAATTCCGCATCTCCATGGATTTCGTGTCGGAACGATGGGTGATCGCCACGCTGGCCGGCTTTTTCGCCATGAGCCTGGTACTCATCGCCCTGGCCAGCCCCAAGGGCGACATCCAGGACAACTTCATCCAGCGTGTCAAATTCATCTCCTCCCACGCCCTGTTCGCCTTTTGGATCGGGTACGGCCTTGTATACGGGCTGTCCTTCGTCGACACCCTGTTCAAGGGCAACCAATTCATGCGGATCGCCAGCCTCACGGTGGCATTTGCCCTGCCCCTGATCCCGATTCACCACAACTACCACAACCGCGAACTGATCCGCGTGTCAGGCGGCGCGGAACAGAACAACCACGACTTCGGGTGGCAGTTCGGCAATTACCAGCTGCGCGGGGCAGACGCCATCTTCGAGGAACTCGACCCGGAAGAGGAGCCCATCCCCAACCCGGAGTTCCCCCGCGAAATGGGCACCAACGCCGTCTTCTTCGGCGGTACCGATCCGGGACGGTTTGTCCCCACCTACATGATCTACTCCGCCCGTGTCCGCGAGGACGTGTTCCTGATCACTCAGAACGCCCTGGCCGACAACACCTACATGAGCGTCATGCGCGACCTGTACGGCGATAAGATCTGGATACCCGCCCAGCCGGACAGCGCCAAGGCATTTCAGATCTACGTCGAAGAAGTGCGTTCCGGCAAGCGTCAGGCCAATGCCGACCTCAAGATTGAAGGCGGCCGGGTCCAGGTCAGCGGGGCGCTGGGTGTGATGGAGATCAACGGCGTCCTCTGCGAAATGATCTTCAACCACAACAAGTTCAAGCACGACTTCTTCGTGGAGGAAAGCTACGTCATCCGCTGGATGTATCCCTACCTTGAACCCCACGGCCTGATCATGAAGATCAACCGCGAACCCTTCCAATTCACCCAGGAGATGGCGAACAACGACCGCGATTTCTGGGACTGGTACACCCGCCGCCTGACGGCCGACGAACGGTTCCAGCGCGACGTGGTGGCCCGTAAATCCTTCTCCAAACTGCGCAGCGCCCTCGGCGGACTGTACACCTTCCGGAACCGGCTGGACGACGCCGAACAGGCCTTTATTGAAGCCCGATTGCTCTACCCGTTGAGTCCTGAAGCCAACTTTCGCATGGTGCAGGAGGTTTACCTCCGACAGGGCCGGCTGGATCAGGCCGAACGACTGATGAAAGAGTTCGGCGAACAGGATCCCGCCAACGTCAAGATCTTCGAGTTTCTCGGCCAGTTACAGGGCTTCCGCCGGATGGACGAACGCATGCGCGAACTCGAAGCATTGATCCCGGGCAACAAACTCGACATCAACGGAGCCGTCGAACTCGCCGAAATCTACCTGCAAGCCGGACAGGCCCAGCGATTCCAGGAAATCGCCATGAACGTCATGGGCGATACCAACCTGCCGAGCGTCTACCATTTCCGCATGGCGCAATTGCTGGACCGGGCCGGCCAGATGGCCTCCGCCGTCCAGGCACTCGACGCCTGCATCGATCGCATACCACCCGACGCCCCCCATGAGATCTTCATCGACATGGCCCGGATATACGCGAAGGCCCAACGCTATGACCGCATGGCGATCGCCCTCAAACAGTACCTGCGACGCGTCCCGACCGACTGGAAGGCCTGGATGGATCTGTCTGCCATCCAATTGGCGTCCCAACAAACGGCGGAAGCCTCACGATCCCTGGAACAGGCCATCCGTTGCGGAGGACAGGAAGCCATGAACGTCATCTATTCCGACGGCCGGTTTGCCCCCATCCGTGACGCGGCAGCTTCCCGCTCCCAGAACCTCTTCGGCCTGCCCTTGCGGTAAACGGGATGGAACCTCAACGGTTCAGTCCATGGCCCAACTCATGCTGGAGCACGGCCAACCCGTACAGCGCGGCCGTTTCAACCCGCAACACCCGGCTCCCGAAAGTCACCGGTTGCCCGCCTGCCTGGCGGGCTCCTGCATATTCCTCCGGCGTCAAGTCACCCTCCGGTCCCACCAGCAGGGCCACCCGTCCAGGACGACCGGCGCACGCTGCCACCGCATCCCGTACCGTCCGGGCATCGGGTTCCAACGACGCCACGAGAAACAGGTCGATCGATCGGACATCCTCCAGCGCGGCACGAAAAGGGACAAGCGGTCGAACGTCGGTCTCCCAGGCCGAACCACACTGCCGGACGGCCGCGGACGCCACCCGTTGCCAGCGTTCCCGTTTCGCCGCTGCATCCGTCGGCCGCACAATGCCCCGGGCACAAATTATCGGACGGATCACCCGCGCCCCGAGCTCGACCGCCTTCTCGACGATCCAATCCATCCGCGACCCCTTGGGGATGGCTTGCAGGAGCATCAGTTCCAGCGCCGGTTCATGGCGTTCCGGCAGGGCTTCAATCGGCTTGAACCGGATGGATAAACCCTGCCTGCCTGAAACCTCCGAACCGGCTGGTTCGGCATGGACCAGCTCGGCCAGCACTTCCCGCCCAAGGCCATCAAACAACACCACCCGGTCGCCGGGTTTAAGGCGAAGCACGTTGATGAGATGATGCGCCTGCTCCGCGGTTGGATGAATGCCGGCTTCCTGCCATCGATCCGGCGGCACATGACACCGTTGCATGGAACCTCACTCCGAACGGGAACCGAACCGCTCCTTCATGGTCCGGCGCCGTTCAAAGAACTCGTCGGCACGCTGGTAGAAATGGGCCATTCCGGGCTGGTTGTCGTCCGTACGTTGATCCGCCAGTTCTTTGAGCGCCTTCTTCTGGCGGGCGCTCAGATGGACCGGCACTTCAGGCGTCAGTCGCACGTGCAGATCCCCGTGCTCATACCCTTCCACGCTGGCCATGCCCTTCCCTTTCAGGCGAAACACCTTGCCGGCCTCGGTCCCGGGCGCAACCTTGAGCTGGGCATACCCGTCCAGCGTGGGAACCCTTACATCGCCCCCGAGTGCCAGGATATCAAACGGCACCGGCAATTCGCAGGCAATATCCTCCCCGTGACGCTCGAACAATTCGTGTGCCTTGACGTGCAGCACCACATACAGGTCGCCCGCAGGCCCCCCGCGCAGTCCACCTTCGCCCTTGCCGGAAACCCGCAACCGGGAACCGGTATCCACCCCGGGCGGAATCCGCAGGGTCATCCGTTTCCGGTCCTTGGTGCGGCCGGCTCCGCGGCAGGTTGGACAGGGCTTGGTGATCACGGTTCCCGCACCGCCGCAAATCGGGCAGGTCTGCCGCATCTGTATGAACCCGGCTCCGGAAATAACCTCACCGTGCCCGCCACAATGCTTACAGGTTTCGGCCCGGCTTCCCGGCGCCACCCCCGAGCCCTTGCAATCGGCACACTCCACACTGATCGGGAGGGTGATTTCACGTTCCGAACCATAGGCAGCTTCCTCGAACTCGATTTCCAGGTCAAACCGCAGATCGGCGCCCTTCTGGGGCCCTGACCGGCGCGATCCTCCCCGCCGCCGTCCACCGCCGCCAAACAAATCCTCGAAAAATCCGCCGCCACCACCGCCACCGCCAAACAGGTTTCCCAGGATGTCCTGCAGATCGTCGACATGGGTGAAATCGCGGGAGAAATCAAAACCTCCGGGGCCGAACGTCGACCGCATGCCGTCGTGGCCATATTGATCGTACTGGTGCCGCTTGTTCTCGTCGCTGAGCACCTCGTACGCTTCGGAAATGGCCTTGAATTTATGCTCGGCCTCCGCATTGCCGGGATTCTTGTCCGGATGCCACTGCATGGCCAGCTTCCGGTAGGTCTTCTTGATCTCGTCCGCGGTTGCAGTCCGGCTCACGCCCAGGAGTTCGTAATAATCCTTCTTGTCCGCCACGGCTAAGCGTCCTTCCCTGAATCATCCGCCGGAACGGGGGCACCCCCACCCGACACCACCACCTGCGCCGGCCTCAGCAACCGGTCCTTGATCCGGTATCCCCGCCTGAACAACTGGATAATACCGTTCGCGGAAACCGTGTCCGACGGCAGGCAGGAAATCGCCTCATGCTGGTTCGGATCAAATTCGCCTTCATCCGGGGTCATGGCCTCAAGGCCAAACCGGTTGACGGTTGCCAGTAATTCATCAACCACCAGCTTGAAACCCGCCACCACCGGCTGTTCCAAAGCCTGGGAATCCGCTGCCTGGAGTGCCAGGTAGGCGTTGTCGAGAACCGGTAGCAGGGCACGCATGAAATCCTCATTGGCCAGCGCCTGGAATTCACCCTGGTCGCGGAGCACCCGCTTGCGGTAATTGTCGAAATCCGCCTGTAACCGGAGCAGCCGGTCCTGGAGCCCCTGGTTCTGCAGTTTCAGTTCCGCAATCGGTGCCGGGTCCGGCAGGCCGGATTCCGGCACGGGAATATCATCCACCGGTACCGATGGAGCCGCCACGGGTTCCCCGACGGGAACCGACGCAGCAGATTCATCCGGCCTGGCTGACGCCGGATCCGCCTCCGGATGCGGTTTATGTTCCTTCGCGTGCTTCATGCCCGGTTATCCTGACCCTTCCCTGTCCACCAACCGCCTGCTACCCGTTGGTCCGCTGGAACTCCTTCATGAACGCCACCAGGGCATCCACGCCGGCCACCGGAAATGCATTGTAGATCGAGGCGCGCAACCCGCCGACAGACCGGTGCCCCTTCAACCCGCTTAGCCCCTGCTTCTCGGATTCCTTGGCAAATTTGCCTTCGAGTTCTTCGCTGGGCAGACGCCAGGTCACATTCATGTCGGACCGGAATTCCTTGACGGCCGTACCACGGTAGTAACCACCGCTGGCATCAATCGCCTGGTAGAGCGTGGCGGCCTTTTGAACATTCTGCCGGTGCAGGTTCTGCAGCCCCATCTTGAGAATCCACCGGGTGACCAGCGCCAGGATATAGATGCCGAAACAGGGCGGCGTGTTGTACAGGGAGTTGTTCTCGATGTGTGTCCGGTACTGCATCATGGTCGGAATGGTCTGCGGCGCCCGTTCCGCCAGGTCCTTGCGCATCACCACCACGGCAAATCCCGACGGTCCCAGGTTCTTCTGGGCACCGGCATAGATCAACCCGAACTGCGAGGCATCGAACGGACGCGACAGGATGTCCGACGACATGTCCGCCACCAGGGTCGCTTCCGTCTTCGGAAACGACTTCCACTGAGCTCCGGAAATCGTCTCGTTCGACGTGATGTGCACATAGGCGGCGCCGGACGACAACTTGAGTTCAGCGGAACGG
>MHBQ01000136.1:17267-20339 GCA_001803315.1 Lentisphaerae bacterium RIFOXYC12_FULL_60_16 | reverse complement strand
GTGGGTATCTCCTTGCCGCAGTCGGCCACCACGTTGACGGCCCCGATCTTCTTCGCTTCCTTGATGGCCTTGGATGCCCACTCACCGGAATTCGTATAATCGGCGGTTTGTCCGGCCCCCAGTAGGTTCATCGGCACCATGGCGAACTGCATGCTCGCCCCACCCTGCAGGAACAACACCGCGTAATCGTCGTTCAAGCCCATCAGGGTCTTGATGTTTGCAATGGCCTCGTTGTGCATGGCCTCGTAGGCCTTGCCCCGGTGACTGCTCTCCATGATGGACATGCCCGTTCCCTGGAAATCGAGCATCTGGTCTCTTGCCTGCTCCAGCACTTCAACCGGCAAAACCGCGGGACCCGCACAGAAATTATATACACGCGACATAACCGCCTCCTTGAACGTGGAAAACCGGAAGATTATCCTTACAACCGCATAGCGTCAACACCGGGATTGAAATCGCAAACCAAGACGAGGCCAGCCTCCCGCTTATCCCCTGGTGGATCGCGTTGCTTGCCCTGCGTAGCTTCTGAGCGAAGCAGGGTCCCTAACGCGATCTCTCCGCTCCTCGCGCATCACAGAGCACGCCAGACGCCGTTAGGGACAACGGCGTCCACCACTGAATACTGGCTTCTGAATACTGAATACTTCCCCATATCACGCGAAACCGTTGCCCCGAAATGGAAGCCCACCGGTTCATCACACGACCTGCCAACCACCTACCGGACCGTTTACCCCGGTTACGTCCACCACCATCAACGGTACCGTGAAGATCAGGCGGGCATACACCCGGTCCACGGGAACCCCGAGAATTTCTCCCGCCGCCTGCCGGTACAACCGCATCTGGTCGGCATAGGATTCCGCGGCACGCTGAACCGCTGAACCGCCATGAATCCGGTTGCTCTTGAAATCCACCACATCAACCCGCTCAACCTCACCCCGGGCATTCCGGATGATGGTGACCCGGTCAAACACGCCACTGACCCACGCGTTATCGAGCACCACGTCAAAGGCCTTCTCACGCCACAACGCGACGTTGCCTTTCGGCCGCGCCAGGGCTTCCCGGATCGCCCCGGCCTGCAGGGCGTTCCGGAACTGCGGCACCACATCCCGCCGCACATCCGGCGATGCCGCCGTTTCCCGTTCCCAATCCGCAACAACCGCCTCGACATCCGCCTCCCCGCTCCAGGTGACCGCACAGAACAGTTCATGGATGGCGCTTCCAAATTCGCGCACAGCCCGGGATTCCGGGTTCAACAGCCAGTCCGCACGCCCCACCCCGGCATCGGTCTTGGAGGGTTCACGGCGGTCCAACACCGGCTGTTCCGTCGCACGGAACAGCGGCCGCCGTGACCGCGCCTTGCGGGAGGTCCGGCGCGCCTTGCCAAACGGTTTCTCCTCGTACCAGTCGGCCCGGCCTGTCTCGTAGCACAGGGTAAACCGGGTTTTCCCGAACTGAACCTCCCGCGGTTCACCACCCGTCCCGCCTTCACCGGCCAGCTGGTGCCGGAACAGGAGCGCCGGTGTCAGGGTCCGGCCGGACTTGGGCGGATCGGCCATGACCATATACAACGCACGACGCGCCCGTGTCATGGCCACGTACCATACGCAGAGCGCTTCCGAAGCGCGCCGGTCCCGTTCCTCATCCAGGGCGCCGGCCAGCGCGTCATCGAATTCCAGCACATCGCTTTCCGGGGTGCGCAGCACCCAGTCCGTGTCCAGCGGCGCACGGACGGACCCGTGGGTCAACAGGGTCGGCACGCCCGAAAGGATCATGTTCTTGCGCTGAACCAGCTCCGGCAGAATGACGATATCGAAACCCAGTCCCTTGGCCTTGTGAATGGTCATCACCTGTACGGCGGCCCCGGCGCCGGCATCCTCCACCGAGGCATGTTCCATGGTTTCCAGGAAATGGTTGCCGTCCCGGTCCCCGGTCCGGTCATACGCGGCGGCGGCATCCAGCAACTGGGTCAGGCGCTGGAGCCCGAACCGGTCCAGGTCAACGGCCTGTTCCAGGCGCCGGCCCCAGGTTTCCAGCACGTCCCGGTAACCGGATCCGGCCACGCGCCGCAAAATCTCCGCCGGCAGGTTATGGATCCCCCACCCGTCCCGCTCCAGGCCGGCGCGCAGGGGACTCATCTGCAACTGGCGCCAGGCCTGGGTATGACCGGGATGCGTCGCAAACCGGATCAACGCCAGCAGGGTATGCACCACCGGATTATCGGCCAGCAGGCGACTGCCCGCCACGGCCACCTCCAACCCCGGACACCCGGCCCGTATGGCATCGCCCACCTCGCCCGCCACCTCGTTGCGCCGGGTCAGCACCCCGACCGTCCACCCGCGCTTGCGCGGCTGGATCGCCCCGACCAGATCAGCCACAAACGCCCAGGGGGACCGTTCTTCCCTGTCCCCACCTTCGGGACGGGTGGTCTCCAGCAGGCACGCATAACCGGGTTCGTCCCGGGCGGCGGTATGATCCGTCCACGCGGCATTCCACGCGGTCCGCGCGGATTCCGGAATCAGGTCCAGCTCCAGATGCCCGAACACGCGGTTCACCGCGTCGAGTACCGCCGGGCAGGACCGCTGGCACTCATGCATCGGACGGGTCCGTATCCGGTCGCCATAGGTATCGAGCACCTCGCCGAACAGCGCGGCATTGCCGCCCCGCCACCCGTAGATCGCCTGCTTGACGTCGCCCACGCAGAAGAAGGTCCGGTTGCCGCCGTCGTCCTGCAACACCTCGTCGACCAGGTTGCGGATCACGGCCCATTGCTGGTCGCTGGTATCCTGAAACTCGTCGATCAGCCAATGGTCAAGCTCCCCGTCGAGGCGATAGTCGATATACAGGCGGTCGGGCCCCGGTTCCCGGCTGAGTGCCAGCCCGTGGCCGGACGCCCCGGGATGCAACAGCCGCTGGACATCGTCAAAGGTCATCATGCCGCTGGAACGCATCGCCGCCTGGTAATGCTGTTCATAGGCGGAAAGCAGGCGGTAGAGGCCGTCGGTACGCCGGCAGGCCAGCACCCGCTGGGTCTCCAGCAAGACGTCGAGCAGGCAACGAAACCGGCGCACCTCC
>MHBQ01000136.1:0-17207 GCA_001803315.1 Lentisphaerae bacterium RIFOXYC12_FULL_60_16 | reverse complement strand
GCCGGTGATGAACCGACGCCAGTGTGAACCGGGCCGGTAAACCGACGCCTGCTCGACGAACTGGCGGATGGTCTCCGCAAAGGCTCCCGGCAAGTCCGACCGTTCCGACAGGTGCTCGAGCAGGCGATCCCCGGCTTCCTTCATCCGGGCCTGATCCGGCAGGTCCGGTACCCGTCCCCATACCCGCACGGGATCCCGCCAGCAACCGGGTTCCGGGAACGACAGGTAGGCCGCCCGGTACCATTCAACCGCCTCCAGCATCCCCCGGCAGGCCACCCGCATGATGCGACCTTCATTGACGGCGACATACATGTCGAGCAGGTTCCCGATGGCATCATCCCCGCCCGACACCAGTAAACGGGATAACGCTTCCATCCGCAGGGCGACAGCTTCGGGATCGTCGCCATCCGCCAGGCCGAACCGGGCCGGCGCGCCAATCTCGGCGGGAAACGCCCGCACCACCCCGACCATGAAACTGTCCAGCGTCCCGATCCGCGCCCGGTGCATCCCCTCGACAAACCCCCGCAACAACCCGCGGAAATCGTCCGCCGACAGGGAGGGATGGCCCAGGATCCGGACCGACCGTTCCCGGCGTTCGTCCGAGGTGCATCCTCCCACCAATTGTTCGACCACCGATTCGAATATCTCGCAGGCTGCCTTGCGCGAGAAGGTCAGTGCACAGATCCGCGCCGGGGAAACCCCGTGCACCATCAGGTGAATGAACCGGTGCGCCAGCTGGAACGTCTTGCCGGATCCCGCCGACGCCAGGATGGCCGCATGATGCACCCGGCTCATGACACCCCTCCCCCGGATACCGGCGGGAATCCCGACGGATCCACCGCTTCCTCCGGATCCGCATCCAGCACTCCTTCAAACCGGTCCCGGACCCGGGACGCCGATCCCGGCGGCCAGAACCGTCGTTCCGCCACGCGGTCAATGATGGTGCGGGCGCACCCCACCGCGGATTCCAGCAGGTTTGCGTTGAATCCTTCCCACTCCACCAACCCGGTTTCATGCAGGGCGGAGGGAAGCAGGAAATACGCCGGGACCACCGGAGCACCGGACGATGTGTCCTGATCGATCCACAGCCTTGCATACAACGGCAGTTGCAGGTCCGACCAGCAGTGCACAACGCCGTCAACCGTCACCTGCCGGTAGTGCTCAGTTTCCGGCACCTCGCGCCGCCGCACCAGGTGTGCGTCGCGGGGGGAGGATGGTTTGCTGGAAGTCTTGTAGTCGATCACGCGGAACTGTTTCAACCCGGCATGCCAATCCACACGGTCCAGCGTGGCCACCACGGTTACCGGCCCGATCCGGGACTCGATCCGCTGTTCCGCCGCGACCAGTTCCCAACCTTCCCGGACCAGGTCGGCCTGCCGCTGCGCGGCAACCTCCAGCTGGCGGCGGATGGAATCCAGCATGAACCGGACCGATACCGGCGCCGGCGACCCGTACCGGTGACGGGCCCAGTCCTCCGCCTGCCCTGCCAGGAACCGGACCAGTGCCCCGGCATCGTCGGAGGCACGCAGGCGGCGATCATCCGCCAGGGCCTTCATGGCGTGATGCACCAGGATCCCGTAATCCATCTCGTCCGGCTCCACCTTCAGGTCGTCGAGCGCTTCCATCCTGAGCACATGCCGCAGGTAGAAGGTAAACGGACATTCCAGGTAGGTCCGGAACGCGGTCACCGACATCCGGCTGACACCCGTGCGCGCCGCCTCGGACGCATCGGAACCCGGCGTTGGATCCATCCGGAAACTCAGGGCAAACGGCTCAACCGGGGTGTCGGGAACCACCGGGGCAAACAACCGGGCCGCCCGGTCAGCCAGCCGGTCATCGGTGCACCGGAACAGCAGGCGCGACGGCTTGAGCGGGTCGCCCTGGTTGGAACGCTTGCCGCACACGAGGACCACCCGTCCCCCCTGCCGGCGGCTTTCAATCATCGCGGTCAACAGGTAGGCGTCTCGGGCAAACCGGAGGGCATCGTCACGCATGCCCAGGCGCATGCGCAGGGAATCCGGCAGGAAAGGATCACCAAACCGGGTATCCGGAACAAACGTCTCGTTCATGCCGGTCAGCAACAGGCAGGGCGCCGGGTTCCATCCGAGTTCGAGCCAGCCTTCCAGGTCCAGCGCATCGTCCGGCCGCTCCGGCGCCAGGGTCAGGGCCGACAGCCGTTCACGCATGACCCCGAGCAGAAACCGCGTATCCGCACCCTCCAGCCGTTCCACCTCGTCCTGCATCTCATGCAACACGCCATCCACCGCTTCCAGCGCAGCCAGGAACTGCCGGTCATCGGGCTTGGCCCGGTCGAATTCCCGATGCCCGATCAAGTCCCGCAACAGGCGCCGGACCACCTGCGAGGGCGGTTCCGTTCCGGCCCGCAAGGCATCATGCAACCCGTGCACCCAGGGTTCCATGAGCGTCAGGTTCGGATAGGACAAGTCCGGTTTCGGGCCGGCCAAACGTTCAAACAGGCGGTTCATCGAATCCGGCAGATGCTCGTTCTGGAACGTGTCGAGTTCCACCAGCAGATTCGACGGGTCCACGCCCATTCGTTCCCCGGCGTATTCAAACACGTCGGGTTGACGGAGAAAACGCGCCAGCGGGGCAACGCCCGATCCCCCCGCCAATCCACACAAGGCATCAACCAGGTGGTACAACCGGTGGGTCGGGAACGGCTGTTCAGATGGGTCGAACCCGTGGATACCCATCCGGCCCAATTCCACCATCAAGGGGGCTGCAACATCGGGGTCGGGAACACCGACCGCAACGTCGTCGCGGGTAAACCGGCCCGGCATCGCTTCCAGGGCCGCCATCACCTTGCGTGCCTGGTCCTCCGGGGCACCCGCCAGCAACAGGTCGCCCGGATCATCCGGCACCGGTATCGTCCGTTCCGCCCAGTGTACCGGCAGGGGCCGGCCCCATTCGTCGAAGGCTTCCGACTCGGACGATGGCGCCGCCACCAGGATTTCCACCGGCACCCGGTCCCGGACCACGGACAGGGCCCGCAGTGACAACATCGAGGGATCGGGCACCGCGGCAACAACCACCCGTGTCACCCCGTCCGGGATCCGGGGATTGTCCGCGGCGGCCAGCTTGGCGACAGCCGGATCTTCCAACCCGGTTTGCCGGAGTTGATCAAGGTAGACGGTTTCGAGCCGGGCCATATCCGCCCAACGGCCCGGTTCCGGCATGTCGTTTCCAAGGCGTTCGATGGCCGTACCAATCGAACATCCCCCTTCCGCCAGCGCATCGCGCACCCCCTGCAGCAATTCCGCCATGGACAACGCCCAGGCCGTGTCCCGATTTATCGGCGGGGTTGGAAAGAGTTCCGGGTAATCCGCCAAAGCCAGGTCCAGGAGGACGCGGGCCCATGCGGCGCGAACCACGGCCAGCCCGGCGACACGGACACCGGGCGCCGGCCGGAAAAACCAGGCCGGGGTCACGATACGCGCCGACAACAGGGAGCCGCCGGCGTCATGGCAATGTCGGGCAAGGGCTTCACGCAACCGGCGGCCCGCCTGCCGTGTCGGCGCCACCACCAGGACCGGTTCGAGATCCACGACGCCCGGCGTCCGGTCCGGGATCAAATACCGGCGCACGGATGACACCGCCGGCTCATCCCATCCCACGAATACACGCTGGTCCTTTATTCCGGTTTCCATCACGTCAACCATCCGCGCATGGTACCGAATGTTCTCCGGCGAGTCGATGCCTCTTACAAGGCAAACGAATCAAAATTTAAAATGATTATGGGGATCGGAACACGAGAACGGGCGACGAGAGCGATGGACGATTCCGGAATGTCCTACTCGTTATCCGTTCTCGTCGCCCGTTATCGTCAACCGAGTCCCGGCAGAGCCCAATGGAGAAACCAGGAACACGCAGGGATCACCCCGGGCGGTTACGCCGGCGGCGGGGCGGCGGTTCCCCGGGAATGGCGCCACATGCGTCACAGGCCTCGGATGGTGAAAGCGGATCGAGCCCCAGCAACAGCTTCACGGCAGCTCCGGCAGCCGCCATCCCGAACACAGCCGTAACAAAGACCATCGTTCCGTAGATGACATGCCGTCGCTTGCAGCTATGGAAGGCATTGTCACCGCCGGGGCAGACACAATTGACCCCGCATACAATCGATTCCTGGTCGGTTATCGGTTGCCGGACCGGTTCATCCGAAAATACCGCAAAGACGCCCGCCAACTGCTCGTCGGTCACCGGATGCTTTCGCCGGATATGTTTGCGCAACGCACGGCCCAGCGGATCCGTGTGGGTATCCATGAGCGATACAATCCGGACCCTGGACGGATCCAGCTTGGCACCGGCCCCCAGCGAGGTGATGACCGGTATCTGCTGTTCAATGCAGCGTGCTACCAGGTGCATTTTCGCGGTTACATTGTCAATGCAGTCGATCACGACATCCGGCCGGGGGTCCAGCAGGTGGGGGGCTGACTGGTGGTTGTAGAATTCCGTGAAGGCGTTGACCTCCATCCGGGGATTGATGTCCAGCATGCGGCTGCGCATGAGTTCAGCCTTCGATTGTCCGACGGTTCCGGTCAGGGCTTGAATCTGGCGGTTGATATTGGTGACACAGACCCTGTCAAAGTCGACCGCGGTCAGGTGTCCGACCCCGCTCCGGGCAAGTCCTTCCGCCGCATAGCTTCCCACGCCACCCAGCCCGAAGACGGCAACCCGGGCGTCGGCCAGGCGTTGCATGGCCGCCGCTCCGACGAGCCGGGCACACCGCTCAAAGCGGAAGTCTGTCCGGACGCCCGCCACCGGTTCATCCCGTTTGGAATCCGACGGTTTCATGAATCGGGGATCATAGTCCGGCCCCGCCGAAGTGCAAGCCATGAACCGGCGCCATGGGCTGACCCGTGACGATCCGGCCGGTTTCGGTGTCTCGGGTTTCGCATGCAACGCCAGGTTCAGGGATCCAGAACCCCGGTGATTCCCTTACGCATCAACATGACGGCGATGGCAGCCAACAGCAGACTGGCGAGTTTGGATATGGTCTTGGTTCCGGTTTTACCCAAAACGCGGGTGATGGGTCTTCCCAACAGGAAGATGATCCCCGCCAGGATGATATTCACGATAACGGCAGCCATGGACGCGGTGACCACCGACTGGAGAATGACCATTTGCCGCTGGGTTCGCCCGGTCCACTCGGTGAGTGGGACAAACAACGGTAACACGCCAATGGCATCAACAGCGACGAACAGGGGCACCAGGCAAAGCCAGAATGTCTTCATTTGCAGTCCTATTGCCAGGGAATCCATTTCCTCACATCATGGCACAAATCCTGAAGCCCGGATCATGCCGACCATTCCCACGCCGATCCAAAACACATTCAAGAGTATATAAGCGGGATCTCTCTTGATCAAGGAACACCAGGAAAGCATCACCGCATCGCAGGTGTTGAATGCCCATACAAAGAAGAAAGGGCTTCCAGGACCCAGCCAACTGACCAATGAAAAACTGAATATTCGCATCAGCACGCCGGTCATTTCGATAGCACGGATGTTCCGCGATACGACATTATTCAATCTGCTTATTATTATCGTCATATCCTGTAGGGTATCGATTGGCAGGCTGATGAACAAGGTCAAAACCGCGCGACGCCACTACCTGCTTTCCAAATCCCACAAACGTGCCCCGCCCGTTCCCTGTCTTTTTGTTTGTTCGCTCCCAACCGGAATGCTAGCATTCCGGTTTCGATTGCGGGGATTCATGAGCGATAAACTGAAATTTGACCACTGGTACGCCGTCAACAACACGGAAATCATCCAGCTGCCGCGCCAGCATCTGGAAACGTTCGGCACCACGATTTTGAACTATCACCTGGTGTCCGAACTGATGGATTCCGTCAACCAGGTCCGTATTCGCGAAGGCCGCATGCAGGCGTTCCAGCCCAAGATCATCACCCCGAAGGCCTATGCCGAAACCCTGCTGGAAGGATTCGGCGAGGAGGCCGCCAAGTACGTGGAATGGCTGCGCGAACACGAACAGAACGTGCATATCCTCCAGTACGGCTACACGCTCAAGCAGGAGTCGTTCAGCGAGCACGTGGTGACCGAGGATGTCCGGGCCGTGGTCGAACGCGTGAAGAAGGAAGTCGACGACAAGAACGACCCGATGGGCGCCGTGGTGCTGGGCGTCGATAAACCGTGGGATGTCTGCCTGATCAAGCTGTTCGTGGAGGTCATGACCGCCTCGGTCAAGACCAACGTCCAGCAACTTCGCCAACGGCACCTGTTCGATCCCGACGGCGGGGCCAAGGCACGCGCCCGCCAGGAAATCGAATCCATGTTCCGCGCCGCGGCCAAGGACCCGTCGCTGATCAACGCGCTGGGCCAGAAGCTCCAGCAAGCCAAGCTGTTTTCGGAATATGAGGACCGGTTCTTCTCCCTGCTGCATGCCCGCAAGGAGTAAACCCTGTCCCGTCATTCCCGTACGGATGGAGAAATGACCATGAGCGCTACGATTACGGAAAAGATTCTCGGCAAGGCGGCCGGCCGGTCCAAGGTGGATCCCGGTGACAACATCTGGGTGGAAGTGGACGTCCTGCTCACGCATGACGTGTGCGGTCCAGGGACGATCGGGGTGTTCCAGCGTGAATTCGGCGCCAAGGCCCGCGTCTGGAACCGCGAAAAGGTGGTGATCATCCCGGACCACTATATCTACACCAAGGATGAGAAGGCCCACCGGAACGTGGATACCCTGCGCACCTTCGTTCGCGAACAGGGATTGCCCCACTTCTACGATCCCGGCACACCGCGCTACAAGGGCGTTTGCCATGTGGCCCTGCCCGAGGAGGGCCACGTCCGGCCCGGCGAGGTGATTTTCGGAACGGATTCCCACACCTGCACCCACGGCGCACTGGGCGCCTTCGCCACGGGCATCGGCAACACCGATGCCGGGTTCATCATGGGCACCGGCAAGCTCCTGATCAAGGTGCCGGAAACCCGGCGCTTTGTGCTGAACAAGACCCTGCCCAAAGGGGTCAGCGCCAAGGATGTCATCCTGCGCATCATCGGCGATATCGGGGTTGACGGGGCCACCTACCAGGCCATGGAGTTCACCGGCGACGCCATCGCCGCGATGGATGTCGAGGAACGGATGACCATCTGCAACATGGCCATCGAGGCCGGCGGCAAGAGCGGCATCATCGCTCCCGACGACAAGACGCTGGCCTGGGTCAAGGCCCGCACGAAGCAGCCGTTCGTGCCGGTAACCGGCGACCCGGATGCAGCGGTAACCGCCAGCCACACCTACGACGCGTCCACGTTCGAGCCCTGCGTGGCCTGTCCGCACCTGCCGTCCAACTACGCGACGGCCCGGTCGAAACGCGACATCCGCATCGACCGCGCCTACATCGGATCGTGCACCGGCGGCAAGCTGGGCGATTTCATGATGGCCGCCCGCATCCTCAAGGGACACACCGTCAAGGTTCCCACGTTCATCGTCCCCGCCACCGCGCAGGTGGCGGAAGGCCTGTTGCGGGAAACCATCGACGGCAGGAACCTGGTGGAGATCTTCGCGGAAGCCGGGTGCGAAGATGTGGCGCCCGCCTCGTGCGCCGCCTGCCTGGGGGGACCGGTGGACACCATCGGCCGGACCAGCGGCAAAGAGGTGGTGGTGAGCACCACCAACCGGAACTTCATCGGACGCATGGGCTCGAAGGATGCGCCGATCTACCTGGCCTCGCCGATGACCGCCGCGGCGTCGGCGATCGCGGGCCACATTGCGGACCCGCGCGACTACCTGTAAGGAGTGTTGGACATGAAGCTGCAAGGCAACCGGATACGGGGACCCGTCTATGTCCTCGGCGACAATATCGACACCGATCTGATCATCCCGGCGCATTTCCTCAACCTGGTGCCAACGATCCCGGACGAATACCGCAAACTGGGGTCGCATGCCATGGCCGGCCTGCCGGATTCCTATCCGCCATTCGTCACCCCGGGCACCGACCAGGCCCCCTACCCGATCATGATCGCCGGGTCGAACTTCGGGTGCGGGTCGTCCCGTGAGCATGCCCCGATCGCCCTCGGGGCCGCCGGTGTGCAGGCGGTCGTGGCGCAGACCTATGCCCGGATCTTTTTCCGGAATGCCGTGGCGACGGGCGAGTTGTACCCGCTCGAATCGGCGGACCGGCTGTGCGACGTGTTCAAGACCGGCGATGAGGCGGAAATCGACATGGCCGCCTCGACGGTACGCCACCGGGGCACCGGGATCGTATACCGCCTGCGCGACCTGGGCGCCGTCAAGCCCGTGATCGAGGCGGGCGGCCTGTTCGGCTATGCCCGGTCAACCGGCATGATCGGCGGGAAAGGACCGGCGGCGTGAGCGAATCCGATCCCATCCCGGCTCCGGAACAACCGGCCGAAAACCGGCCCGAACCGGCAGCGGATCAGGCGCCCCACCCGTCCCCCCCCCGCATCCGCAAGTCCATCCGCGAAGGCGTCTGGACCCGCGTGGTCGCCATCGCCAACCAGAAGGGCGGGGTCGGCAAGACCACGACCGTCATCAACCTGGCGGCCTGCCTGGCGGAACGCGGCCAGAACGTGCTGGTGATCGACCTGGACCCCCAATGCAACGCCACCAGCGGACTGGGCGTCGAACCAACCCCCGGCAGAAGCCTTTACCCCGTGCTCGTGGGCGATGCGCCGGTCATGGACCGCATCCAGGAAACCCGGATCAAGGGCATCCATGTGATTCCTTCGGAACTGGATCTGGCCGGCGCCGAAGTCGACATCGCCCGGATGGACGGATACCTGCACTGCTTCTCCCGCGCCCTGCAGAACCTGCTGGCCACGGTGCGGTACGACTTCATCCTGGTGGATTGTCCGCCCAGCCTCGGCATCTTGACCATGAACGCCCTGACGGCCGCCCATGCGGTGCTGATTCCCATGCAGTGCGAGTATTATGCGCTGGAAGGCCTGAGCGTCATCACGTCGATGGTCCGGAAATTGCACGATTCAAAGGCCAATCCCGACCTGGAGATCGAAGGCATCGTGATGACCATGTTCGACACCCGTACCCGCCTGGCCGTGGACGTGGTGGAGGAGGTCCGCAAGCATTTCCCCGAACTTGTCTATCAGACCGTGATCCCGCGCAATGTCCGGATCAGCGAAGCACCGAGCTTCGGGCTGCCCGTCATCGTGCACGACACGGGTTCCGCCGGCGCCGTGGCCTACCGGTCCTTTGCCCGGGAATTCCTCAAGCGGGCCGAAGCACGCCGGATGACCCCGGTCCCCGCCCCTTCAACCCCAACCCCCAACCTGGAGCCACCCACTTGAAAGCGCGCCCCTACATCCTGGCCGAGAACACCTGGAAGACGGTTCAGAACACCCCGTACGATGTCGCGGTTCTACCCTGGGGCGCCACCGAAGCCCATGGACTCCACCTGCCGTATGCCACCGACAATATCCAGGGCGATTACATCGCCGCGGAAGCCGCCCGGATAGCCTGGGAAAAGGGATCCAAGCCGGTCGTCCTGCCCGCCGTTCCTTTCGGCGTCAACACCGGACAACTCGACATCCGCCTGGACCTCAACATGATGCCCTCCACCCAGATGGCGCTGCTCAACGATCTGATCGACGTGATGAACCGCCAGGACATCCGCCGGTTCGTAATCATCAACGGCCATGGTGGCAACGATTTCCGCCAGATGTTGCGCGAACTCCAGGTGCGGTTTCCCCGCGTCTTCCTGTGCACCATCAACTGGTGGCAGGTAAAAGGCGGCGCCGAATGGTTCGGCCAACACACGGATCATGCCGCCCGCATGGAAACCAGTTGCATGACCGCCCTCGTGCCCGACCTGGTGCGGCTCGAGGATGCCGGCACGGGACGCGAGCGGCATTTCACCTTGAAGGGATTGCGTGAACGCTGGGCGTGGGCCCAGCGGGAATGGAGCCGGGCATCCGTGGATACCGGCATGGGCACCGCCCTGCCGGCGGATCCCGAAAAGGGGAAGCAGTTCCTCGATGCCATCGCCGCGGAGATCGGCAACTTCCTGTACGAGCTGGCGATTACGCCCCCGGACGCCCGCTACGAAAAGTAAGCATTCCCGGACGGGCTCACGGGAGTTCGCCCCTCCAAACCGACATGCATCTCATCCCCATCCCTGGAGGGCGGAGCTCCCGCGACGCCGCCATTCCTTAGAAGACGATGCAACCCCGTTCTATGCGCAGAATCCTCAGGACGCTGTTGCTTCGGCCTGTTGCAGGCCGGATTCCCGCAACCGTTTCAGGTCGTCGGCCAGTTCCAGCTTGCGCTCCGCCGCCATCCGGTCCACCAGCAGTTTACCGTTGAGATGATCCAGCTCATGCTGGATGGCACGCGCAAACAGCCCGTTGACCCGGATGTCATGCGCAACGCCATCCAGGTCGAGAAAGGTTGCCCGGACCGTCTCCGCCCGCTTGACCGGCACATAGAATCCCGGGAAACTGAGGCACCCCTCCTCGCACGTGGCGGATCCCTCCGATTCGACAATCACCGGGTTGATCAGGACCACCGGCATTTTAACCGCCGGCTCGGATTCAACCGGCCGCACTTCGCCGGAACCGGTCATCAGCGGGATATCCAGCACCACGAGCGCCTCGGTACGCCCCACCTGCTGGGCGGCCAGCCCGATACCGTTGCCCGCATACATGGTTTCCAGCATATCCACCGCCAACTGCCGGACCTCCGCGGTGATGGTCTTGATTTTCCGGCATTTTTTCCGGAGTGCCGGGTTCCCGTAAATGGTTATGTCATATTTCAAAACCGCTCTCCTTGATCCAGTGTGCCAGGTTCTTCTTCACCTGCTGAAGCATTTCACGGTCGGTGATGGAGGTCGTGCGGCCGCGCCGGTACTGCGCCGTGATCCAGTCATGGATTCGCTTGATGCCGGGGTCGGTCTTCTTGAGCTCCGCTCCGCGTCCGAGATGGGTGCGGATCCAGAGCAGGATGCCGGCCATCCCGCTCTTGTCCGTAAGCGCAATCGACACCGGCCGCCGGAGCAGGCGGTTGGTGTCGAACAGGTTGTAGATTTCCTCATTCTTCAGCAACCCGTCGGCATGGATGCCGGCCCGCGTCATGTTGAAGTCGGTCCCCACCAGCGGCTGGTTCCCCGGTATGCGGAAATGCAAATAGCGTTCGAAATACCGCGCAATATCGGTGATCACGGTGGAATCCAGTCCCTGGGGATGTCCCCGCAACTGGAGGTAACTCAACACCAGGCCTTCCAGGGGCGGGTTGCCCGTGCGTTCGCCGATCCCCAGCATGGTTCCGTTGCTGGCGGAACAACCGTACAGCCAGGCGGTGACCGCATTGGCGGTCACCAGGTGCAGGTCGTTATGGCCGTGCCATTCGATCCACTCGCTGGGAACGCCGGCATAATATTGCAACCCGTAGATCAGGCCCGGGACCGAACGCGGCATGGCCACGCCGGGATACGGCACGCCAAGACCCAGCGTATCACATAGCCGGATCTTGATCATCGCATCCCCGGAACGCTGGGACAACTTCATCAGCTCCGCAGCCAATGGAACCACGAACCCGTAGAAATCGGCCCGGGTCACATCCTCGAAGTGGCACCGAGGCGTTATTCCGGCCTCCAGCGTCTCCTCGGCAATTTTCACGTACTGTTCCATCGCCTTGCGCCGGGTGAGATTCATCTTGAGAAAGACGTGGTAATCCGACACCGAGGTGAGGATGCCGGTCTCCTTGAGCCCGATTTCCTTGACCAGCGCCAGGTCCTTGTTGTGCGCCCGGATCCATCCGGTAACCTCGGGATAGCGGTATCCCAGGCTCATCACGCGGTCAATGGCCCGCTGGTCCTTGCGGGTATAGACAAAGAATTCCGATTGCCGGATCAGGCCGGACTCACCATCCAACCGGTGGAGGAGTTTGAACAGGTCCACGATGTTCTTGACCGAATACGGGGGCATGGACTGCTGACCGTCACGAAAGCTGGTGTCCGTGATCCAGATATCCTTGGGCATACGCATGGGAACCAGGCGATGATTGAACCCGATCCGCGGTGCTTCATCATACGGGAAAATTTCCCGGTACAAGTTGGGTTCCCTGGGGTCATCCAGCTGGACCACATAAGAATCCGCATGAAACGTGTTGAATCCAGGGTTAAATTTCAACATGCCGGGCTCCTTGCAAAAACGCATTATATCTATCTGCAATCCGAAATTGCAATGGCGTTCGGGGGAGGGACGACAACCCAATCAGGATGCATCCGGCTTGCGATATGCCTCTACTGAACCTTTGGGGACCATGAGGATATACTCGTCCGACCGTGAAACGTCGCCGGAATCCGACACCAGGTAGGGTTCGGTCCGGAACTCAGCCACTGACCGAAGCCGCTCAAGGATGGCACCCAGTTCGTGAACCGACGTCTTGGCCTGTTCAACCAGCGCCCGGATCTCGGCGGGATGCTCCTGCCGATCGATCAAATCGAGGCACATCGTGATCACGGTTACCGGTTGGCCCAGGTGGTGGCAGGCCGCTCCCAGGCTGGCAATCATGGCACGATGCGTTTCCGCCTGGATCAGGATATCCGCCTGATGCTGGATCATCTGAACCCGGTTCGTCGTCTGCCGTAAGATATCGACCATGCAATCCTCGATGGCCGCCATGTCATCCTCGGTACGGATAAGGGCGATCGTTGCCGGATCCGGCAGGTTGCCCGCCGCCAGGGATTCCAGGAACCGCCGCAGGCGTATCACGTTTATCGGGTAGCGGAGCAGCATGACAAAGCCCAGCGTCACCAGGGCCGTCGTGCAAATCAGGAACACGGTCGTCGCCCGGTGATCGAGTCCATACGTTTCGCGAAGCGGGCTCAACAGGAAACCGGTGCTCAACAGGGGAATGACCGACGTCAGGACCGCTCCGATCACAAACTGCACCCGCGTTCCCCGCGATACAAGCGATAACGGTTTGTTGCCTTTTCCGGTCATCTCAACACGCCTCCCTTGTCGCTACCGCTCAACACGAATTCAGATCATGCATACATTATAGACCGGATGACTGCGCCGGTTCTCACAAAACCGGGTCCCATCCTACATCATCCGCAAAAAATTGTCCTCCACCCATTTATCGGAAAGAAACACGTGTAAAGTTAATAACCTGCTGAACATGGTTGCCGCGTATCGCGACAGGGGAAGATATGTTTTGTTGAAATTATCCTGTACGAATGGAGGGACACATACGCTATGGTACCGAGATTCGTTCTTGTTTCATAAGCAGCATGCTTGATGAGGTAGTAAGGAGAAATCATATGCGATTCACCATAAGCAGTATCGTGTTGGCAGGTCTGTTACTCACCATCACCGTTCGCGCCCAGGAACCCGTCATCATTATCGCGGAAGGCGAAACGTTCACAGTCAAGGATGACAAGGGCTGGAAAGTCACCCACCAGGACGACAGCTATGCCAGCCATACCTACGGCGGCATGTGGGTCAGCCAGGGCGGATTGATGGGCGCACCTGCCGACAGCGAAGGATCCATTGCCGTCCGGACCATCCAGGTGCCTGCCGCCGGCGCCTACCGTATCTGGAGCAAATATCAATCCCTCCCCTACTACAACTACCCGCACCAGATTGAAATACTTCAGAATGGCAAGCCGGTTTTCTCGCACGTATACGGCAAACTGGATGCCGAACGCCTGTGGAGCTTTAGCGCAGGCCTGATGAAACAGCTCTGGTGGTTCTGGGGCCCCGACCATGATGCCGCCGAAGCACCCAAAAATCTGGCCACTCTCGCCGCCGGTCCCGCAGAAATCCGCCTGACCTCCGTCAAGGGCGCCGCACCCGCCGCCGATCCCATGATCGATTTTATCGTCCTGACAACGGAACCCACCGACACCTACAAGGGCCTCAAACCCTACGGTGTCGGCAGCCCGTTCTGCCTGGAAGCTTCCGCTGCTACCGAATTGTATATTCGTTTCAAGAACAACGGCGGCCAACCCGTTCAGCTCTCCGTCGTGAAAGGCCCCGGACACTTCCAGCCCAACTACGGGGGATGGAACATCAAGGTTCCGGACGCACCCGTGGCTGCCGGACAGTGGAGTTCCTGGTACAATCTCGGCACCAAGTTGACCCTGGTACACGATGAAGGTGTATACCTCACCGCCGAGGGAAACGCCACGATCGAAGTCCAGTTCGCCCTCGACAGCGCCGGCAAGAATCTGGTCGGCGATCTCAAGGTCCCGAATGGCGATCCGGTTGTCATTCCCATGGAGATCACGTGGAGCAAGGAACGCCAAGTCAAGGCCAGCCGGGAATATGCCCGGGAGCTGGTTGCCAAGGCCAAGAAGGACTGGCGCACCGCCAACAGCGGAAAGAAACCCCAAACCCTGCTCTACTACGGCGCCTTCAACCAGATGAATACCGACTGGGCACCGGCACTCAAGGATGCCCTCGGCTATAACACGGTATTCCCCGACGGGTCCCCCTATGCCCACGCCCCCATCGACGGGTACCACCAGCACTGCCACAATTCCGCCGAACTGACCGCTTTCGCTTCGAAACTGGGCGACAAAAAATCCTCGTTCAAGGTGATGAGCTTCGGCGATGAAATCCATCTCGGCACCATCAACTGGAACGATCCCGCCAACCAGGAAAAGTTCACCGCCTGGATCCAGCAGAAGAAACTGATCAAGGACGATCTCGGCATCGAACCCGCCGCGGCCAAGCTCGCGGATCGCGCCACCAACCCCCGGCTGAACTGGTATGCCACGATGTTCAACGAGGAGGTCCAGTTCGCGACCTTCCGCGACTTGACCGCTCAGGCCAAACAGGAGATCGGACCCCAGGTTGAAACCGGCGCCAACTATTCACCGCATGTCATGCCGCAATACTACGGGCCGATCTACCAGTGGATCGACATCTTCAAGCACAACGGCATGACGATGTATTGGGCGGAGGATTACGTGTTCAGCGTTCCCCAGCCTCCCCAGTTCATCTCCTGGATGTTCTCCACCGTCCGCTGCGCGGTGAAGTACAACCAGCAGAAGATCCACTTCTACATCATGCCGCACGCCCCGGGCCAGATCCCGGCCAACCTGCGGCGCGGCATGGTCTTCGCCATCGGCGCCGGCGCCAACAGCATCGACAACTTCTGGGTGGCGCCCGCCGAAAGCTTCACCGAGAATTTCGTGGCATGGGGTTACACGGACATGTTCCGCACCCTGCACGAGTCCATCTATGACTCCGCCGAGGCGGAACCGTTCCAGGTCGGCGGCACGTTCCGGCCCGCCCGCGTGGCCATCGTCATCAGCAAGGCGACCGACCACAACGAACGGCTCGCAGCGATTGATCCCGCCCAGGACCCGTTCATGAAGATGAGCGGAAACGCGCCAACCAAACCCAAGGGTCAGAAGCGCGCGGAACAGGTCACCATCTGCCGGGTGGACCAGCAGTTGCTCTACCTGGCACTCAAGCAGGATCAGCACGCCGTCGACCTGGTCACGGAGGATGACGTCCTTGAAGGCCGCCTGAAGGCCTATGATGCCGTCTATTTCGCCGGGACCTGGATCGATCACCGCTTGCCCGCCGTACTGGAAAAATGGGTCACGGACGGTGGCATGCTCTACGCTTGCGCCGGACTCGGCATCCGCAACGAGTTCGACGAGGCCGACGACGGCCTCACCAAGCTGCTCGGTCTGAAATCCACCACCCTCACCCAGAACGCCCTGGCCTTGCGCACCCTTATGGAACTGCCGCTTGCCCCGGTCATCGACACGATCAAGCTGGGTGAACAGTCCATTCCCGCCATCGCCATGCGCCAGGAACTGGAACCGGCCGATGCCAAGGTCCTGGGCACCTGGCCCAACGGCAAGGCGGCTGTCACGGTCCGTGAACTCGGCAAGGGCAAGGCGTTTGCGGTGGGGACCGCCGCCGGACACACCTATTACAAGACCGGGCTGAAAACCACCCCCTGGCCGCGGGGCGGACGCAAGGTGGTGTATAATCCCACGGCATTCGATGCCGCCGCCACGGAACTGGCCCTGCTGGGTGCCCGTGCCAAAGAAATCGCCCGCGACGTGCAATGCTCGAACCGGTTCGTCGAGGCACTGGTCATCGATCAGCCCAAGACCGGAACCCTGCTGACCCTGGTCAACTGGGATAACCAACCCCTCCCCGAACTGACGGTTGAGGTCAAGAGCGCCTTCAACCCGAAATCCATCCGATCAGTTGAACAGCAGAAGACCGTCCCGCACACGTTCGAGAACGGCGTGGTGAAATTCACCACGGCACTCAACGAGGCGGACTACTTCCTGCTGGCAAAATAAGCCGCTATTGAGGGCCGCCGGCGCCTGCCGGCGGCCCTTTTTCGTTTTAACCTTCCCCTTCCCCATCCGCCCCGGCTCCGCTATACTGATCCCCCCATGAAGATCCTGTTTGTGTATACGGACATCAATGTCCGCGGCGGCGCAATGAGCTACCAGTTCGGCATCGGCATGGTCAGCGCCATGCTCCGGCGCCACGGGCATGAGACCCGCCTGCAATACCTGTTCGGCCGTTTCGATCCGACCGCCATGCAACGCACCATCCTTGACTGGAAACCGGATATCATCGCGTTCTCGGCCGTCTCCCCGCAGTATCCCTACGTGCGCCAGGCGCTCGCTGCCCTGCCCGACACGCCGGCCGTCACCATCCTCGGCGGCATTCACCCGACGTTGATCCCAGCCTGCATCCGCGAAAACCCCCGCCTGACCGCCATCTGCGTGGGCGAAGGCGAACACCCGATGCTGGAACTGGTCCGGGCACTTGAAGCCGGCCAGCCTTACGACTCCATCCGCAACCTCTGGGTCCGCCGCCCCGACGGCTCCATCGCCGAGAACCCCACCCGTCCCTTCGTGGAAGATCTCGATACGCTCCCGTTCCCTGACCGCGAGCTATTCGACTACCAGTCCATCATCCAAACCGATTTCGATACCGCCCTGTTCATGTTCTCGCGTGGCTGCCCCTACCGGTGCACCTTCTGCAGCAACCACGCCCTCCGCGAAAAGCAGTCCGGCCCCTATGTGCGCTTCCGAAGCGTGCCGAACTGCCTGGAGGAAATCCGCCAGGTCATCGCCCGCTACCGGGTCAATGCCCTCTATTTCAACGACGACTGTTTTACCGCACGCCGAAGCTGGATGGAGGAATTTTGCGCCGCCTATCGACGCGAGTTCTCCCTGCCGTTCGACATCAACGCCCGCCCCG
>MHBQ01000135.1:5121-21201 GCA_001803315.1 Lentisphaerae bacterium RIFOXYC12_FULL_60_16 | reverse complement strand
CGTTGGTGGCTCGCCTCTGGATTTTCCATGTGGTATGCGCGTCCTGGTTGTTGTTCCGTGCCGGTAACCTGGAGACACTGGGAGGGTTGGTGCGGAGCCTGTTGGCCTGGCGGTCGGCGGTTCCGGAGGTTACCCTGTGGGGGGGTGTGCCGCTGCTGGTGTTGGCCGCCGGTTTTTCCATGCAGGGTTTCGACGGCAACCGCCTGGAGCAGATCACCCGCCGACTTGCGGATTGGCCCGGATGGGTACTGGGGGCGCTGGCCGCCGTGATCCTGACGATTATCCTGGCGTTGGGGCCCGAAGGCGTGGCGCCCTTCATATATTTCCAGTTTTGAATGGGGGAATGCATATGCATGAATCGACCGCGGCAGACAGGCAGGAAATAGCGGCGGGTGTGCCGTTCCATACGGTCAACCGTGCACTCCTGGTGTTTTATGCGTTGCTGGTGGCCTTGAATGCCGTGGCCTGGCACGAGGCCAATGAGCGGTTGCCGTATGGTACCGCCCGCACGATGTGGGTCTCCATGACCGGTCCGCTGGCTCGTGTCTGCCGGGCCACGGGATTGGATCGGCCGCGCGCGTTCCTGACGGAAACACTCGGTTCGGTATTGAACGGAAGCGACTGATCAATCGATACTATCCGCCGGTTCGCGCCGAAGCGGGAAAGGAAACGGGAATATGAGCCTGGGGGCGGTTTTCAAGGCGAAGCATCATCCACCGCGTATCCTGACGATTTTCGGCACACGCCCGGAGGCCATCAAGCTGGCCCCGATCCTGCTGGCCTTGCGGGACTGCCCGTCATTCGAAAGCGTGGTGGTGTCCACCGGCCAGCACCGGGAGATGCTCGACCAGGCGCTGGATCTTTTCGGGATCGTGCCGGACCGCGACCTGCGGCTGATGCGCCCCGACCAGACCCTGGCCGGTTTGACGGCGTGCGCGGTTGAAGCACTGGACACCGTGATCCGGGACCTGACACCGGACCTGGTGATGGTGCAAGGCGACACCACGACCGTTTTTTGTGCAGCCCTGACGGCGTTCTACCACCAGGTGCCCGTGGCCCATGTGGAGGCCGGCCTGCGCACCCGCCAGTTGTATTCGCCCTGGCCCGAGGAAGCCAACCGGGTGCTGACCAGCCGGCTGGCCGCCCTGCATTTTGCGCCGACGGTGGGCAGCCAGGACAACCTGCTGGCCGAAGCCGTTGATCCGCAGACCATCCATGTGACCGGCAACACGGTCATCGATGCCCTGTTCATGGTGCTCAAGAAGGCGCAGCAGCATCCGCCGTTCATTTCCGGTTTGCCGCCGGCTCTTCAACCGGGCAAGCCGGACGGAAACCGCGTGGTCTTGATCACCGGGCATCGCCGGGAGAATTTCGGCGCCGGCTTTGAACAATTCTGCCGGGCCATTGCCCGGTTGGCCGAGCGGTTTCCGGATACCCACTTTGTCTATCCCATGCATATGAACCCGCAGGTGCGTGAACCGGTGTTGCGGGTGCTGGGCGGATCGGTGGATAAGCCGCGCGCCTCGAACGTCCACCTGATTGAGCCGCTTGATTACCTGCCGTTTGTCGCCCTGATGAACCGGGCTCACCTGGTCATTACCGATTCTGGCGGGGTGCAGGAGGAGGCTCCCTCGCTTGGGAAACCGGTGCTGGTCACCCGTGATACCACCGAGCGGCCGGAAGCCGTTGAAGCCGGCACCGTCCTCCTGGTCGGGACGGATGCCAACCGTATCGTCAGCGCCGCCTCGGAACTGTTGACCGATCCGGCCGCCTACCGGGCCATGTCAACCGCGCACAACCCCTACGGCGACGGCCAGGCCGCCGGCCGCGTGATAAGCATTTTACAGACCGCATTCGGCATGTAGCCGGAACGATCCGGTTCCGTCCGGCGGGGTAAAAAATGCCCGGAAACCTGTCGCGGGCTTGATTCCGTGCCCCTGCTGGGGTAGAGTCGGGGCCTTTCATGGAAAGGATCGGGACGGGCATGCGCATTTTATCGGGCATCCAGCCATCGGGCAAGCTGCACCTGGGCAACTACTTCGGCATGATGAAGCCGGCCCTTGAGCTCCAGGAAAAGGGTGATGCCTTCCTGTTCATCGCCAATTACCATGCCCTGACCACGGTGACCGATGCCGCCCGCCTGCGTACGGCGACCTGGGACGTGGCCTTGGATTTTCTTGCCTGCGGATTGGATCCGGACCGCACCGTATTTTTCCGCCAGAGCGATGTGCCCGAGGTCACGGAGCTTTCCTGGTTGTTGTCGGTGGTGACCCCCATGGGGTTGCTGGAGCGCTGTCATTCCTACAAAGACAAGGTGGCGCGGGGTATTGCCTCCAATCACGGGCTGTTCGCGTATCCGGTCCTGATGGCCGCGGATATTCTCGCGGTCCAGTCGAATCTCGTTCCGGTCGGGCGCGACCAGAAACAGCATGTGGAGGTGACCCGGGACCTGGCCATCAAGTTCAACAACCAGTATGGGCCCGTGTTCACGATCCCGGAACCGAGCATCCGTGACGAGGTGGCCGTGGTGCCGGGGCTTGACGGCGAAAAGATGTCCAAGTCCTACGACAACCACATCGAACTGTTCGGCGACGAGAAGGAGGCGCGGTCGCGGGTGATGCGGATCGTGACCGACAGCACGCCGCTGGAATCCCCCAAGAACCCCGATGCCTGCCGGGTGTTTGCCCTGTACAAGCTCTTTGCCACGCCGGAGGAACTGCAGGCCATGGCGGACCGGTACCGTGCCGGCGGGTTCGGGTACGGCGAGGCCAAGAAGGCGTTGTGGGTGAAGATCCAGGAGACGCTGGCGCCGTTCCGCCACCGCCGTGAGGAACTGGCCCGGCAGCCCGATTTTGTTGAATCCATCCTGCGCCAGGGCGCCGCCCGGGCGCGCGCGGAGGCACGGCGCACCCTGGCAGCGGCGCGCCGTGCGATGGGGCTGGATTGAAAACGTAACGGCCCACCGGCCGGACAGGACCCAGATGGTACAGGACGAATACAAGGTAAACCTGGAGGTATTCGAGGGACCGCTCGATCTCCTCCTGTACCTCATTCGCAAGGAAGAGGTGGATATTTACAATATCCCCATCGAGCGGGTCACCACGCAGTACCTGGAATACCTGAACCTGATGAAGCTGCTCGACCTGAACATCGCGGGCGAGTTCATCGTCATGGCGGCCACGCTGATGATGATTAAGAGCCGCATGCTGTTGCCGGTTGAAGAGCGGCCCGAGTTGGAAGCAGAGGAGGAGGATCCGCGCTGGGATTTGGTGCGGCAGCTCCTGGAATACAAGAAATTCAAGGATGCCGCCATGCGGCTCCAGGACATGGAGATCCGCCAGGAGAACGTGTTTGCCGGCGGCGGGAAGAGCGTGGCGATTGAACCGCAGGATGCCGGGACGGCCTTGCAGGATATCAGCCTGTTCGACCTGATCACGGCGTTCAGCTCGGTGCTCAAGCGTGCGCGGCCGGAGGAGATCGGCGAGATCTTCGCCACCCAGTATACGGTGGCCGACAAGATCCAGGTGATTCTGAAGGACATGTCGCGGGGCGGAGAACGGTCCTTCGTGAGTTTCTTTCCGCCGACAGCCAGCAAGCATGAGGTGATCTGCACGTTCCTGGCGATGCTGGAGCTGATCCGTCTGCACCAGGTCCGGGTGCGCCAGGACCGGCATTTCGACGAGATCCTGGTTTGTGGAGTCGAGAACCCGCCGTCGTTCGAGAATGTCTGGGCCGAGGAACCGGCGGCTGCTGAAATTTCCGTAAATAAGCCGGAGCCGGAACCGCCCGGCACGGTGGATGAAGGGGATGAGCATGGCGAATCATGAAGAAATTCCGGACATCAAACGGTTGGTAGGGTCCCTGGTTTTCGGCGCCAACCGGAGTGTGACGGCCAAGGATATCCGGCGGTGCCTGCAGGAGGTGGCGGAAATCGAAGGCGGGGACACCCAGCTGTTCACCGAGGTGCGCCTGCAGGATATCGAGCAGGCGGTGGCGGATCTCCGCAACGATCTGGAGCGGTCCCGCCTGGGATTCAGCCTGGCGGAGGTGGCCGGCGGATTGCGGTACCAGACCGATCCCGCCTGCGGCCGCTGGCTCCGGCACATGCTGTCGGCCGGCAAGCCGGCGCGGCTGTCCCTGCCGGCGCTCGAAACGCTGGCCATCATCGCGTACCGCCAGCCGATCGGCAAATCCGATATCGAGGGGATCCGCGGCGTCAACGTGGACCATATCATCAAGACCCTGCTGGAGGTCCAACTGGTTCGGATCGCCGGCCGCAGCGAGTTGCCGGGTCGTCCGTTCCTGTATGGCACCACGCAATTGTTCCTGGAACATTTCGGATTGAAGGGTCTCAAGGACCTGGGGGATATGGAGCCGCTGCTGGCTGCCGCCCGTGAGGAGGAAAAGGCGCAAAACGCCAAGTCCGAATCGGAACCGGCGTATGAGACACCGAAGCCGGAATCCGGCGTGGAACCAGCCCCGGCCCCGGCGGAACCGCCGGTTCCCGCACCGGAATCCGCTGCGCCGGAAGCGAGGGCTTCGGAATGAGCCTGGACGAACTGCGCGCCGAAGTTGACCGGTTGGACGCAGAATTGGTTGCGTTGCTCAACCGGCGGGCGGCCTGCACCCGGCAGATCGGCGAAGCCAAGCGCCGGGACCGGTTGCCCGTGGCGGATTCGCGCCGGGAAAGCCAGGTGCAGGAACGGGTGGCGGCCCTGAACCGGGGTCCCCTGTCGCCGGAAGCACTCCGGGATATTTATCGGGGCATTATTGACGCGTGCCGGAATTTGCAGGAGCAGGAGAAATCCGCGGGCCGGTAACCGGGAGGGATGGAGACTGCGATGAACACATTGCGAGAACAGGCCAATCCGTGGATTGGAAAACTCCCGATCTATGAACCCGGCAAACCCATCGAGGAGGTTGCCCGGGAACTGGGGTTTGCGTCGGAATCGGAGATCGACAAGCTGGCGTCCAACGAGAATGCGCTGGGACCCTCGCCCCGGGCGGTGGAGGCCATGGCGGCGGCTGCCGTCCAGATGCACCGGTATCCCGATGGTGGTTCGTATTTCCTCCGGCAGGTGCTGGCCGGCAAACTCGGTGTCAGCCCCGACCAGATCCTGCCGACACACGGCAGCAACGAGGCGCTTGAGCTGTTGGGCCATGTGTTCCTGGGACCGGAAACAGGGATCGTCATGGCGGCCCAGGCATTTGTCGTCTACCGGCTGATCGCGGCGGCTGCGCGGGCGTCCGTGGTGGCGGTTCCCATGCGCGACATGACCCACGATCTGGATGCCATGCTGGCGGCCATCCGGCCCGAGACCCGGATCGTGTTCGTGAGCAACCCGAACAACCCCACCAGCACCATCGTGGCCCCGGCGGCCCTTGACCGGTTCATGGACCGGGTGCCGGCCCACGTGGTGGTATGTTTCGACGAGGCCTACATTGAATTGCTGCCGCCGGACCAGCAGCCGGACACCCTCCGGTACGTGCGGGAAGACCGCAACGTGTATATCCTGCGGACCTTCTCCAAGACCTACGGGCTCGCGGGACTCCGGTTGGGCTATGCCGTGGCCCCGGCGTCCGGCATCGAACTGCTCCAGCATGTGCGGCAGCCGTTCAACGTCAATGCCCTGGCGCTGGCGGCGTGTACCGCCGCCCTGGATGATGATGCGTTCGTGGAGAAGACGCGGATCCTCGTGCGTGACGGCATCCGGTATCTTGAAGCGCAATGCCGGCGCCTAAAACTTGACTATGTGCCGGCATCCGCCAATTTCATCCTGATCAAGGTTGGGAAGGGCCGCCCGGTATTCGAAGCCCTGATGGGGGAAGGCGTGATTGTGCGTCCGATGGACGGATACGGTCTCCCGGACTGGGTGCGGGTGACGGTGGGCACCACGGAGGAGAACCGCCGGTTTGTGCGGGCGCTGGAAACCGTGTTGGGGCG
Source organism: Lentisphaerae bacterium RIFOXYC12_FULL_60_16 (assembly GCA_001803315.1). Lineage (GTDB taxonomy): Bacteria > Verrucomicrobiota > Kiritimatiellia > UBA8416 > YA12-FULL-60-10 > YA12-FULL-60-10. The sequence continues at coordinate 15,257 of MHBQ01000135.1, read as the reverse complement.
TGGCGTATGACCGAACGGGTTGCCATTCTCGGGCTGGGGTTGATGGGAGGGTCGCTGGCCATGGCCCTGCGGCGCCGGGCGCCGGATATCCGGATCACCGGCTATGCGCGCCGCCTGGAAACCCGGGAGGAAGCGCTCCGTCTGGGCCTGGTGGACGGGGCCGCGGATGATCCCGCGCAGGCGGTGGCGGATGCCACGCTGGTGGTGTGCGGGGTGCCCGTGCTGGCTGTTCCCGACCTGCTGGCATCATGCCGTGCCGCGCTGCCGGCCGGTTGCCTCGTGACGGATGTTGGCAGCACCAAGGCCTGGCTGGTGCGGGAAACGGATTCCCTGCTGGCCGGTGGTCGGGCCATCTTTGTCGGCAGCCACCCGATTGCCGGTTCGGATGAGACCGGACTTTCCGCCGCCCGTGAGGAGCTTTACCAGGATGCCGTGGTGGTGGTGACGCCGGGCGCCGGAACGCCGCCGGACGCCGTCGGGCGCATAGCCGCCTTCTGGGGGCTTGTTGGGGCGCGGTGCCGGGTGATGACGCCCGACCAGCACGATCAGTTGGTGGCGCGCACCAGTCACCTGCCGCACGTGGTGGCGGCGGCCCTGGCGCAGGCGGTGTTGACGGATGGGCCGGCCGGTTGCGAGGCCCTGTGCGGGACCGGATTCCGGGACACCACGCGCGTGGCGGGCGGATCGGAAGATCTCTGGCATGACATCCTCAAGACCAACCGGCAGGCCGTGCAGGCTGTGCTGGCGGATTTTTCCGGTCGCCTGGATGAATTCCGCCGTCTGCTGGAGCGCGGGGATTTTGAAGGCATACGGGCCTATCTCGGGCGCAGTCGCACCGTGCGCCGGAACTGGGAGCCGGGACGATGAAGCCGGCTGATATCCGCATGGTTCCCGGGACGCGCCATTTCAACGGCACGGTGCGGGTGCCGGGTGACAAGAGCCTGTCGCACCGCCTGGCCATGCTGGGTGCCCTCGCGCACGGCGACTGCCGGATCACGGGATTTCTCGACAGTGAGGATTGCCTGAATACCCTGGCGGCGGTATCCGCACTGGGCGCCGTTGTGGAGCGGGATGGCACGCGCGTGTTGATACGGGGGACAGGGGGTAGGTTCCGGCCCGCGGACCAGCCGCTCGATATGGGGAATTCCGGCACGGGTATCCGGTTGCTGGCCGGCTTGCTGGCCGGGCATCCCTTCGAGACGGTCCTGACAGGAGACGCCTCGTTGCGGTCCCGGCCGATGAACCGGATTCGCGAGCCGCTGGTGCAGATGGGTGCCGCCATCGAGCTGGAGGGGACGGGTGGGTGTGCGCCGATGCGGATACGGGGCGGCGCTTTACGTCCGATTACCTATGCCATGCCGGTGGCTTCGGCGCAGGTCAAATCCTGCGTGCTGCTGGCCGGCCTGTTTGCCGACGGTGAGACGACCGTGGTGGAACCCAAGCCGACGCGGGACCATACCGAACGCGTGTTCGAGTCGCTGGGGGTTCCGGTCTCGGTGGAGGGGTTGCGGATCCGGATCCGGGGATTCGGCGTCCGGGGGCCTGATTGGAGCGGCCGGGACTGGTCGGTGCCCGGCGATTTTTCTTCGGCGGCTTTCTGGATTGCCGGCGCCTGCCTGTTTCCCGGCGCCGTGGTGACAGTTGAAGGCGTGGGCCTGAATGCACGCCGCACGGCCTTCCTGGACGTGGTGCGCCGGATGGGCGCCGACGTTTTCGTGGAGCCGGGTGCTTCCGGAGCCGGCGAACCGGCCGGACGGATCACCGTCCGCGGCGGGGTGTTGCGTGGGACCACGGTCTGTGGGGCGGAGATCCCGAACCTGATTGATGAACTTCCGCTGGTGGCGGTGCTGGGGGCCCTGGCGGAAGGATCCACCGCGATCCGGGATGCCAGGGAATTGCGGGTGAAGGAATCGGACCGGATTGCAACCGTGCTGGCCGGGCTGCGGGCCTTCGGGGTGGCGGTGACCGAATATCCCGACGGGTTGTGCGTGCAGGGGCCGGTGAAGCTGTGCGGGAGTGTGGAGGTGCGCTCCATGGATGATCACCGGATAGCCATGGCGATGAGCCTGCTGGGGTTGCGGCTGGCGAACCGGACACGGGTGGTGGGCACGGCCTGTGTGGCCACCTCGTATCCCGGGTTCTGGGATCACCTTGAACAGTTGTCGGGTGTGCGCGCGGAGGAATTGGCATGATACCGGCGGTTGTGGTGGCCATTGACGGGCCGTCAGCTTCGGGGAAGTCCACGGTGGCGCGCCGGGTTGCGGAACGCCTGCCGGATTTCGTGTACGTGGATTCCGGGGCGTTGTACCGGCTGGTGACCGTTGCGGCGATGCAGGCCGGCGTGGCGCCGGAGGACGGGCCGGTGGTGCGGCGGTTCCTGGATGCCCTGCCGCTGGAATACATCGTGCGGGACCGGGTGGTGGTGTACCGGGTTGGCGGCCGCGAGGCCGGCCCGGAACTCCGCACCCAGGCGGTGAACGAGAACGTCAGCCTGTTTGCGGCGCTGGCGCCGGTGCGGGAGCGCGTGGTGGGCTGGCTGCGCGGGTTGACGCGTTTCGGCAGCCTGGTCATGGAAGGCCGTGATATCGGCGAGGTTGTATTTCCAGGTGCGGCGTGTAAATTCTACCTGAACGCATCGCCGGAGGAACGGGCGCGGCGCCGGCACCGGGAACTGGAAGGGCGGGTTGCCCCGGATGACGGGGGGTTGCGCCAGGTGGATGAATCGCTGCGGCGCCGGGACCGGATTGACAGCGGGCGGGCGGTGGCCCCCTTGCGCATACCCGCCGGGTCCGCGGTGATCGATTCGACCGGATTGACGATCGACCAGGTGGTGGAAGTCGTGTTGTTGCAGGTACGGCAGGTGCCGGGTTTGGTGTCCAACGGGTGAGGGTTACATGACGTGGCAGGTCTGCATGGGTGTTTTGACGGTGGGGGTGGCCGTGGTGCTGACCACCTGGATGACCCTGCAGGGCCGTATGATCATCCGGCGGATTGCCCGCAAGCATGTGAAGTCCGCCCGGCAACTGCTCCAGGAACTCCGGGATGAATGAGCAGCCAAAAATCGTTTCGGAAGTGTCGAGGGACCTTGCGTTCCCGACGCTGCTGCTGATGAGCCTGGGCATGATGGTGGGCGCCGGTGTGTTTGTTTCCATCGGGCTGGCAACCCGCATGGCGGGGCCCGGCGGGATGCTGGTGGCCTTTGCCCTGAACGGTTTGCTGGCGTTGGTCACGGCGTCGTCATTTGCGGAACTCAGCTCGGCCCTTCCGCGGGCGTCGGGCATCCAGGAATTCAGCCGGCTGGCGGTCGGGCGTGGCGGTGAATTCATGGCCGGCTGGCTGGAGTGGCTGGTGGCCTCGTCCGCGTGTGCGTTGAATGCGCTGGTGCTGGCCGCGTGCCTGGGTTGGGCCACACAATCGCTGGTGACCGGGTTGCCGGTGGATTTGACACAGGTGGGCGCCATCCGCTGGCTCGCCATCCTGCTGGGTGCCGGGTTCGTGGTTATTCAATGCATCGGGAGTGCGGAAACCGGACGCGGCAACCGCCGGATTTCCATCCTGCAGGTTGCCCTGATCCTGTCGTTGGGCCTGTTGGCAGTCTGGGTTGCCGTTCATGAGCCGGTTCGGATGGAAAATTTCCAGCCCTTTGCGATCAACGGCCTGGCTGGTCTGCTGATGGCCATGGCCGTATCGTACGTGGCGTTTGCCGGGTTTGAGGTGGCGGCGCGGGCCGGGCAGGAGGCGGCCTCCCCGCGGTCGGACCTGCCGCGTGCCATTCTCTACAGCGCCTATTTCGGGATGTTGTTGTACCTGCTGCTGGGGTTTGCGGCCGTCGTGGGATTGTCGCCGGACGGGTCCATGTCGCGGGCCTGGGCCTGGGGCCGGATCTGGGCCCTGGGTGAGACGGGTGTGGTGGCCGGGCTGGCGGGCCTGGGCCGTTGGGGTTTTCCGTTGCTGGTGGCGGCGCTGGTGTTTGCGACCGTATCCGCCCTGCATGGCACGTTGTATTCCGGCATCCGCACCGCCTACGGGATGGGGCGGCAGCGCCTGTTGCCGGATGCGTTTGCCCGGCTTTCGGTGCGGCGTCAGACCCCCGTGGGTTCGGTGTATGCCACCGGGGCGCTGGTGCTTGTCTTGACCAGCCTGCTGTCGATCCGCCACCTGATGGTACTCACGGCGTTCCTATGCCTGGTTCTGGGCATGGCGGTGAACCTGGCGGCGGGCCGGATCCGCCGGTATCGCGGGGATGAACTGATCTATGGCTACCTGCAACCCCTGGCGCCGCTGGCGCCGCTGGCGGCGATGGTTGTCCAGTTGATCCTGCTGGTGGCCCTGGCGTTTGTGGACAGTCTGGCGTGGGGGCTGGGCGTGGTCTGGATGGCGGGTGGGTGGATCCTGTTCCGGTTGTATGCCCGGCACCGGTCGGCGCCTGAGGCGGAGGATATCCGGATACTGGAGGAGGGCGATCCCCTCCCGTCCGACGGGCGGTACCGGGTGATGGCGGCGGTGGCGAATACGGATACCGCCCTGTCGCTGGTTCGGGCCACGGTGGCGTTGTGCCGCGCCCGTCAGGGCACCGTGGAACTGGTTCACATGGTGCCGGTTCCCGACCAGATGCCATTGTCCGATGCGGAACATTACCTCGACACCGGCCGGGAGGCCATTGGCGAAATGATGCTGTATCTGGCTCCGGATTTTCCGGCCGGGTTTACCATCCGGTATTGCCGGAACGTCGCGCGGGGAATTGTCAGTGCGGCGCAGGAGAAGCGGGCGAACCTGCTGGTGTTGGGGTGGCGGGGTAAGAACCGTTCCCATGGATTTGCGCTGGGCAGTACGCTGGATCCGATTCTCGAGTGTGCGCCCTGTAACGTGGTGGTACTGCGCCATGTGCCGGACCGGGTGTTTCACCGTGTCTGGGTGCCGGTGGCCGGCGGGCGCAACAGCGCCTTTGCCTTCGAGGTGGCCACGATGCTGGCGGACCCTGCGGACGGCGTGATCGTGGTGCTGAATGTCCGTTCCGGCGGGGAATCGATCACGTTCGACCTGGAGCCGTTTATCGACGAACAGGCGTCGCGGCTGAATTTCCCGCGTGAACGGGTGGTGAGCCGGACGGTGGAAAGCCGCCGGGTGGCCGACACCGTGGTGGAGGAGATCGAGCGGGCGGGGGACCGGTGCGACCTGGTCGTGCTGGGTGCCTCGCCCCGGTCCCTTTTCAACCCGTTCACCCGTGAGTCGATGCCGAACCTGGTGGCGCGCCGGTGCACGAAACCCATGGCGATTGTGAACCGGGTGGGGCGGTTGCGTTCGTGGATGGCGTCGTGGTTGTGAAAAAGGAGAGCGTATGAAGCCGTATCGGTACGTGTTGGTCGGATGTGGGGGGATCAGTGGGGCATGGCTCAAGCCGTTGGCGGAGATGCCGGAAGCCGTTTGTGCCGGTCTCGTGGATATCAACCGGGATGCCGCGGAACGGCGCAAGCAGGAGTTCGGCCTGACCGATGCCGTGACCGGGACCCACCTGGCCTCGATGCTGCGGAAGGTCAAGCCGGCCCTGGTGTTTGATTGCACCGTTCCGGAGGCGCATATCAAGGTGGCGCGTACCGCGTTTGCGGCGGGTTGCCACGTGCTCTGCGAGAAGCCGCTGGCGGATACGATGGCCCATGCCGCCACCATGCTCAAGGCGGCCGCTGCGGCGGACCGGGTGCATGCCATCATCCAGAACCGGCGGTTCGATCCGCATGCCCGCCGGGTGCAGTCCCTGTTGCATGACGGGGTGATCGGGCGCCTGCATACGGTATACAGCGATTTCTTCATCGGCGCCCATTTCGGGGGATTCCGTGACCGCATGCTGCATGTGCTGTTGCTGGACATGGCCATCCACACCTTTGATGCGGCCCGCCTGCTGACCGGGTGTGATCCCGTTGCTGTTTTGGCGCACGAATGGAATCCGCCCGGTTCGTGGTATGATCATCATGCCTCCGCTTCGGCCCAGTTCGAGATGACCAACTCCGTGGTGTACGGATACCGGGGCAGCTGGTGTTCGGAAGGGTTGAACACGACCTGGGAATCCGCCTGGCGGTTTATCGGTGACCAGGGATCGATGTCCTGGGACGGACGGGATGGCGTCCGTATCCAGCAGGTGAGCGGGACCGAGGGATTCATCCGACCGCTGGCGGATATCGAGCCGCCACCGGTTCCCGCGATGACCTGGCAGGGTCATGGCGGTGTCATTCACGATTTCCTGGAAAGCCTGGGATCCGGCAAGCAGCCGGAAACCGTGTCCACGGACAACGTCAAGAGCCTGGCCATGGTGCATGCGGCCATCAAGAGTGCCGGCTCGGGCCGCCGGGTGGTTATTCCGCCACTGGCCTGAGACCGGATGCGGCGTCGTTGGAACTCCGCCCTCCACACGCGAGACATCCGAACAGGGTGACTTCCCGGCGGTCGTGATACAGGTGGCGGATGGTGAAGCGGATGCCGGGGACGTCCTTCAGGAACGATTCAATCGGTTCCAGCACGGGGTCGGGATGTTCCTGTGGAAGCTTGATGTTCACGATAAACCGGCGCATCCACCGGTGGGTGAACCATTTCTTGAGCACCCACAGGTTGGTCCCGGTGGAGATCAGCATGTCGCTGATCAGCCAGTCGACGGGGACCGCGGCAGCGGGCGGGGTGTAGAGGGTGCCATCCTGCCGGTGGTGGTCCACGGTTCCGCCCCGGTCCCCGGTTGAATCCAGCCGGAGCTGGCCGTTGTCCACGGCGGTCACCCGACATCCGCGTTTCACGAAGGCGTAGGTCCATCCGCCTGGAGCGGCCCCGAGGTCCACGACGGTCTGGCCGGGTTGCGGTTCGATATCCAGCAGATCCAGCGCTTCTTCCACCTTCAGGTAGGAACGGGACGGGGCATGGCGATCAAAGGCCATGCGGTGGATGCCGCCGGGCCGCGGATCGGAAAGATCACGGGTGGCCATGGCGGCGCCCCAGGTGGTGGCAGGGGTCACACAGAGGTTCAGCACCATGGTGTCATGTCCGGCCGCTTCCGGGGGACGATAGGCGCGGGCCACGCGTGGGAACCGATCCTGGCAGAAGGTCACGAGGTGATCGGCGAGGTTACGGGAACGCACGGACCCGGTGGCCCCTTCGGCGGTATCGACGGTGAAGGCGTGGCAGGTCCAGCCGCCGGGATGATCACTCCGGATTCGCGGCAGGAGGACGCGCGTGATGTCACGGATGAGGGGCTTGAGCGGCTGGTCGGGGAAGGCGATGGCGGGATCGAGACGCTGGCGTTCAAAGATCAGCGGTTGGGTCAACGTGTCGGGCAGGCGGCCGGATGGCCCGGGTTTCAGGACAATCATGCCGGGTCCGGGCGTGGTGATGTCCGGGAGATCCGCGGCGGCGCGGCGGCGGATCTCCGCTTCCATGGCCCCGGTGAATTCTGGCTTGGTGATCAGGAGCCTTCCCCGGTCGGGGGTTTCCGGTTGTGATGGAGGGGTTATGATTCTTCCTGCATCATGGCATCGTAGAACTTGACGTAATCGTCGGGGGTGGGGCCTGCGCGCATCTCGATGGCGGCGCGTGGATGCCGGTTGAGCTGGGCGGTGATGGCGTAGGGGATGCTATACCCCCAGTCCATGGTCTTGGAAAGCGGTGCGAACACATCGCGGCAGCATTCCAGCACGGGCCGGATTTGGAATTTCGGGTTGTGCAGGAAGCCGATCAGCAGTTCCAGCGGGCAGTTGCCGGCGCCGCGGCCGATGCCGCTGATTGTGGCGTCGAACCGGTTGGCCCCGGCGACCACGGCCTCGATCGTGTTGGCGAATGCCAGTTGCATGTTGTTGTGCCCGTGGAATCCGACTTCCTTCCCGGCGCCGTCCATTACCTGCTTGTACAGCTTGATCAGGGCGTTCACCTGTTCGGAATACAAGGCGCCGAAGCTGTCCACGAGGTATACAGCCGAGACGGGGCTTTTGGCGAAGATTTCGAGGGCATCCTGGACGGCATGTTCCTGGACAACGGAAACCGCCATGAGCTGGGCCATGGTTTCGTAACCCTTGTCGGTGGCGTCCTTGATCATGTCGATGGCCACGGGGATCTGGTTGATATAGCAGGCAACCCGCACACATCCGATCACGCTGCGGTCGGCCGGCAGGATATCCTCCCGGTAATCCGTGCGGGTGGCGTCGGCCATGACGGTGATCTTGGGGCCGCCGGGCTTCTTGGCTCCGATGATGCGGCGGAGATCGTCCTCGTCGCAGAATTTCCATTTACCGCTCTGGCTTGGTGCGTAGATCTTCTTGGAAGCCTTGTAGCCGAATTCCACGTAGTCGACGCCGGCCGCGGCGCAGGCACGGTAGACGGAGGACACGAAGGCGTCGTCGAACTGGTGGTCGTTGATCAGGCCGCCGTCCCGGATCGTACAATCCAGGATACGGATGTCGGGGCGGTACGCTACCCACCCGCCCTTGGTTGCGCTGGCATCGGTTGATTTTGACTGCATGGCACCCCTTGCATGAATGAATTTCAATCGAGCCGATACGATACGAATATTCACGCGGTGGCGTCAACTTGCGAAAGGAAGGGGGGAGGGGAAGTGTTCAGTATTCAGAAGACAGTGTTCAGTAGACGATCGATCGGGGAAGGCCGGGTCCCCCGCTTACCCGGAAGGCGGGAAATCGAGGTGGACCCGATAACGGCCGCGGACGGAATTCATCAGCAGGATGGAGGGTCGATCACGCAATGCGTCAACGGGTATGACGGCTTCATGCAGCCAGCCGTCGGCCAGGGCGGCTGCCCGGAAGGTGCCGGGCAGAAGCCCGCAGGCGACGGGTGGCGTGATCCATCGCCGGCCGATACGCACCGCGATGTTGGCGATGGTGGATTCCGTGATTTCGCGGCGGTTGTTCCAGAGGATCACGTCATCATAACCCGGGCATTGTTGCCGGGCGGTTTCGTACACGGCCCGGCAGGTGGTCTTGTGGTAGAGGAACCGGTTGGATGCATCGACCGGGGCGGGTGCAAGCGCGACCCGTAAACGGCGGTTGACCGGGGATTCCGGCATGGGAAAGGCCTGTACAACCGGGTGTCCCGTGGCCGACACACACAGGCGGACGCGGTGGGGGACCGGCGGGAATTTCCGGGCATGGCCGTCCAGGAGGCGTTGGATTTTCGGGATGGAACACCGGTATCCGAAATAGCGGGCGGATTGCCGGAGTCGTTCCAGATGCCGCTCCCGCAGGTCATACCCGGCGCCGGGCGTCCAGCGGAGCGTTTCCAGCAGGTGGAAGGGAGGATCAACCGGTGCGGACAGGATGCGGGCCTTGGTGGCGCATTCCGCATATTCACGATCGGCCGTGGAATCCCATACAATACCGCCGCCGACTCCGTATTCCGCCTGGCCGGTGGACCGGTTGACGAGCAGGGTGCGGATCGCGACATTGAACTGCGCCTGGTTGCCGGGCCGGATCCAGCCCATGGCGCCGGTGTAAATCCGGCGTGGGCGGGTTTCGAGTTCGGCGATGATTTCCATGGTGTGGACCTTGGGTGCCCCGGTGATGGATGCCGGCGGGAACAAGGCTTCCAGGATGGCCGGAAGTCCGGCGCGGGTTTGTGCCCGCACCGTGGAGGTCATCTGCCAAACCGTTGGATATTGTTCGACGGTGAAGCAGCGTGAGGGGTGGACGGTGCCGGGGATGGCGATGCGGCCAAGGTCGTTACGGACCATGTCGAGTATCATGACATTTTCGGCGCGATCCTTGGCGGAATGCCGGAGGGTTTCGGCCAGGGCCAGGTCGGCTTCGGAGGTGAGGCCGCGGGGGGCTGTTCCTTTCATCGGGCGGGACCAGATGGTGTTGCCATCCAGCCGGAAGAACAATTCCGGGGAAGCGCTGGCCAGGATCCAGTCTCCCGTGTCCATCCAGGCTGCATAGGGGGGACGGGTGGCGGTCAGCAGGCGGAAGCGTATCCACGGATCGGCGGAAAGGCGTGTGAGCAGGCGGAAGGTGTAGTTCACCTGGTAGGTGTCGCCCTGGCGGATGTAGTCATGGATTTTTTGAATGCACCGACGGTAGCGGGTTGCCGGGATGGAGGGTTTCCAGGGCGGGTCGGCGGGGGATGGCGGCAGGTTGGAGACGGGTGGCAGGCGG
>MHBQ01000135.1:0-5103 GCA_001803315.1 Lentisphaerae bacterium RIFOXYC12_FULL_60_16 | reverse complement strand
TAGAGGTTGATGTGGAGCAGGGGAAAACCGGTGTCGGGAAGGACGCGCAGGCTGGGATCAAAGGCCGGCGCTGCTTCGTAGGCAATGAAGGCCGTGGCCGACCAGCCCCGCCGGCGAACCAGGCGTTCGGTTTCCTTCAGGATCGGCATGACCTCTGCCAGGGAGCGGGCGATCCGCGTGGCGCAGGGGTTCTGCCCGTACCACCAGTGGTGGTGAGCCGCGTCGTACAGGAGGGAGGAACCCGGCGGCGGGGTGGAATCAACCAGTGTTTTCTTCAGGGACATTCGCATCAGGAACAGAAGCTAACGGCAACCGGGCCGGTCTGACAATGGGGAAGTGCGGGAGGTTTTCCTTAATGGTTGCCCTGCTGTTGTATTTGCGATAAAGGCCGCGGCAAAATAAGGCCGGCAATCAGGGCAGGTTGTCCACACCCCAGGCCAGCGAATAGTCGCGCTGGTCGGGGGCGGACAGGGAATCCAGGTTGGCCTTCATTTCCTCCAGTTCATACCGGTGGATGCTGCCATCACGGGTGAGGTCTCCGCCAACCAGAAGCAGTTTGGGCTGGCATTCAATGATCTGTTGGCGGGCTTCCTGCCAATTGCGGATCAGGGACGGGTTATAGCGGTAGGATCGCGGGGATCCCGGCTGCATGTCGGCCACGAAGACGAAGGTCCAGGGGTCATGGGGGGCTTATGGTTCCAGGGCGTCTTGCAGGTCTTGATTCTGCTGGGCCTTCACCCGGTCGATGGTTTCACGGGCTTTCTGGCCGGCTTTGACAGCGGTATGGCCGGTGACGCCGTTGATCATGGTTTCCGCGGTGGACGGTCCGGCCTGCGGTTTTTTGGCAGGTTCCTTCCGGCAGCCGGACATGATCATGCAACCTGCCAGCAATATCCCGCAGAGGATGATCTTGCCGGTGGTACGTAAACGTAAATGAAAGTAAAAGTGTTTCATGGGATGGATGATAGGGGATGGTGGGTGGAAAGACAAGCAATGGAAGCCCGGGTTTACCTCGCGGTTCGGACGAGTACGCCGGTACCGCGCTGGAATCCGGTTTTGGTTGGAGGGCCGGGTTACACCCCGGTCATTCCCGGCCGCCGTGGAAGGTGGCCCTCCAGGCAATGCGTGTGGAGGGGCGGGCTTCCATTTCGGGGTTCACCACGCGAAACGCGTGGCAAGCGGGCTGGCGCCCGAACGGAAAACGGAAGACGGGGGAAAGCGGTCAGTTTTCAGTATTCTGTTTCATGTTTTTGATAAGTATTGAAACAAAGCCGTCTCATTACAGCGTGTTGAGACATGCTCCGTAATGACCTGTAAAAGGTTGTATCAATGCTATATAATGTTGATGTAAGGCATGATACGTATTCTCTTATAATATTTTCACGACTTGGCATGCTACGTGCAATAAACCAGTAGTCGTTTGATTTCTAAAGGTTAATGGTTCAATTAAGAAAAGGGGAAATGTCATGGGAATGTTCTGTTATCAATGTGAGCAGGCGGCGAAAGGAACGGGATGTACGGCTGTGGGTGTATGCGGGAAAGATCCCGATGTTGCCGTTTTGCAGGATTTGTTGGTTCATGCGACCAAGGGTATTTCCCAATATGCACACCGTGCCCGCAAGCAGGGACGTTCGGATGCCGCCGTGGATCGATTTGTTATTGAAGCGCTGTTTACCACGGTCACGAATGTGAATTTTGATGTGGATCGCATGGAGCAGTTGGTGCGCAAGGCCGGGTCGATCAAGCAGAAGGCCGCCAAGTTGTATGGTGCGGCATGCGTCGAGGCGGGCAACCTCAAGGAAGCGATGCAGGGGCCCGCGCAATGGGTTCCGGCGGCTGGCCGGCAGGGGCTGTTGGCCCAGGCGGCTGAAGTCGGTATTGCCCATCGCAAATCGGTGTTGGGCGATGATGTGACCGGATTGCAGGAATTGCTGACCTATGGGCTCAAGGGTATGGCTGCCTATGCGGACCATGCCTTGATCCTGGGCAAGGAAGAGGATTCCGTTTATGCCTATTTCCATGAAGCGCTGGATTACCTGGCCAAGCCGGATCCCACCGTGGACGGTTTGCTGGGTCTGAACTTGAAGTGTGGTGAGGTGAATCTGCAGGTGATGGGACTTCTGGATGCCGCCAATACGGGAACGTACGGCCATCCGGTCCCCACCAAGGTCCGTATTGAGCCGGTCAAGGGCAAGGCGATCCTTGTTTCCGGTCATGATCTGCTGGATCTTGAGGCGTTACTCAAGCAGACGCAGGGGTTGGGTATCAACATCTATACCCATGGCGAAATGCTGCCGGCACACGGATATCCCAAGCTGAAGCAGTATGCGCACCTGGTCGGCAATTACGGCGGCGCCTGGCAGGATCAGAAGAAGGAATTCGCGGAATTTCCCGGCGCGATTCTGATGACCACCAACTGCATCCAGAAACCTGTCGACAGCTACCTGAAGCGGATATTCACCTGCGGACTGGTCGCCATGCCGGGTGTGCGGCATATTGCGGACCGGAACTTCAAGCCCGTGATTGACGCCGCGCTGGAAGCCCCGGGCTTCACCGCTGATGGATCGGACAAGACGATCCTGGTTGGATTCGGTCACAACGCGGTGTTGGGTGTGGCGGACAAGGTGGTCGAGGCGGTCAAGGGCGGCAAGATCCGGCATTTCTTCCTGATCGGTGGATGTGACGGCGCCAAGAGCGGCCGCAATTATTACACCCAGTTTGCCGAGCAGGTTCCGGATGACTGTGTGATCCTGACCCTGGCTTGCGGCAAATACCGGTTCAACAAGCTGGAGTTCGGTGATATCGGCGGGATTCCCCGCCTGCTGGATTGCGGACAGTGCAATGACGCCTATTCCGCCATACAAATTGCGGCGGCCCTGGCCGAAGTGTTCGGTACCGACGTCAACGGGTTGCCGTTATCGATGATCCTCTCCTGGTACGAGCAGAAAGCCTGTTGCATTCTGCTGTCGCTGCTGCATCTCGGGATCCGCAACATCCGGCTCGGCCCGAGCCTGCCGGCATTCGTGACGCCGGCAGTCCTGAACGTGCTGGTGGAGAAATTCAACATTCAGCCGATTGGAACACCGGAAGCGGACTTGAAGGCCATATTGGGATGATGTGTCTGGCGGGTGTGCCGTCACGGACTGTGGCGGCACACCTCCGAAGGAGGCGGCATGAAGCGCAAGATTATTACGATCGACGAGGATCTGTGCAACGGATGCGGCAAGTGTGTTTCGGCATGTGCCGAAGGCGCCCTTCAGATTGTGGATGGCAAGGCCCGCCTGGTGAAGGAGCAATTCTGTGACGGGTTCGGGGATTGCCTGGGAGACTGCCCGACTGGAGCGCTCAAGATCGAGGAACGCGACTCGGAAGCGTATGACGAACGGGCGACCCTTGAACATGTCCGGAAGACAGGCGGCGAGTCCGCGGTGAAAAAAATGCAGTCCGCGGCGGTCCAGCATGAACAAAAGGCACATGGCCCCATGGCCGGGCATGCGCATGGGCCCGCTGGAGGAGGTTGTCCCGGAACGCGGGCGCGATTCGCCCCCAAGGCGGGGGCTCGTCCTGCGGCGGCCACCGGTGGGGGTGGCCAGGCCATTCGTTCGGAACTGGAGCAATGGCCGGTGCAGTTGCATCTGGTGCGGCCGGGTGCGGAGTTCTTCCAGAACCGTGAACTGGTGGTGCTCAGCACCTGTTCGCCGGTTGCTTCGGCGGATGTGCATTGGCGGTTTATCCGGGGACGTGGCGTTGTCGTGGCCTGCCCCAAACTGGATGATACTGAAGGGTATGCGGAGAAGCTCGGTGAAATCCTGTCGGACACCACCATTCCCAAGGTGATGGTGGTACGGATGGAAGTGCCCTGTTGCGGCGGTTTGACCCAGATCCTGCGTGAGGCAGTCGGGCGAAGCGGCCGAACCGACTTGGTGGCGGAGGAGATCGTGGTTGGATTGGGTGGAGATATACTGGAAACGCGGCCGTTGAACGCGTAGGATGTGAATGCCGATGTATGTAGCCCCGCTCTATGAGCGGACGATTCCTTGACGTGGCAGGCAGGAGACCGGACATGGCAGAAAAAACCGATTACCGTGGCAAGATGCTGGAACTGGCGGAAATGGTCGAATATTCCGACGGATCTGTCGTCAGTAAGACCCTGCTCGACAAGAAGACGGGGACCCTGACCTTGTTTGCGTTTGATGCCGGGCAGGGATTGAGCGAACATGTATCCCCGTACGACGCGACTGTGTTGGTGACCGACGGAACGGCGGTGCTGGAAATTGGCGGCAAGCCGGTATCGGTGGCGGCCGGGCAGATGGCGATCATGCCGGCCAACGTGCCGCATTCAGTGCGGGCGGAGCAACGGTTCAAGATGTTGTTGATCATGATCCGTTGACCGGTTTCGCACCGTGCGGGAGTGAGGAGGGGCGACCATGGAATGGATTGTAAAAATCGCGGAAGGCGCCTGGATGAACCTGGTTCAAATGGCACCCTATCTTCTGTTGGGCTTTCTGGTGGCGGGCATCCTGTCGGTGCTGGTGCGGCGCGAAATGGTGGAACGTCAGTTGGGCGGGAGCGGTTGGTGGCCGATCGTCAAGGCATCGCTGCTGGGGGTTCCCTTGCCGTTGTGTTCCTGCGGGGTGATCCCGGTGGCGGCGTCCCTGCGGCGGCATGGCGCCAGCCGCGGTGCAACCGCCTCGTTTCTCCTGTCCACGCCGCAAACCGGGGTGGACAGCATCCTGGTGACCTACAGCATGCTGGGCCCGGTCATTGCCATTTTCCGTCCGGTGGCCGCGTTTGTATCGGGGGTTGTCGGGGGGTGGTTGGTGGAGCGTACCCGTCCGGCAATTGTCAATGGTGTGGAGGCGGCGCCACCGGTCTGTGAGGAGGACTGTTGCAAGCCCGGTGCCGGGGGGTCCCGTCTGGCACGGATTTTCAAATACGGTTTTATAACCTTGCCGCGTGATCTGGCCAAGCCGCTGATTGTCGGGCTGTTGGTGGCGGGCTTGATCGGCGCCTTGGTGCCGGATGATTTCTTTGTTGAAGTGCTGGGAACCGGTTTTCTGTCGATGGTTGTGATGATGGGTGTGGGGATCCCCTTGTATGTCT
>MHBQ01000134.1 GCA_001803315.1 Lentisphaerae bacterium RIFOXYC12_FULL_60_16 | reverse complement strand
GGTCATCTACGGGTCCGACCAGGTGCTGACCGTGACGATCCGCGGGGCGCGGGTCCGGCGGCCGGTGCATTTTGTCACCCGGCAGGGGAACCGCATCCAGCAGACCCTGTGTTTCCAGGCGGATGCCACCACCTTTGTCCAGCGGGTTGAGCGGGTGATGCATCCGTTGGAGTTCACATTCATGACCGGCCGCGCCCGGAGCCGCTGGCACCGGCTGGACGTGCTGATGCAACCCCAGATCACCACCGCCCGCATACGGGTGGTTCCACCCGCCTACAGCCGCCGGCAAACGCGCGAGGCCGATCTTGGCAACGAGCCGGTCCAGGACTTGAAGGGGACCCGGCTGGAATTGCGGGTGGCCAGCAACCGGCCCCTGAAGGGGGGAACCCTGAGCTTCCGCGCATCCGGATCGACGGGACTGGTGTACCAGGTCGAGGCCCGTCCGGTGGGCCGGAACGAGGTGCAGTTTGACTGGACCCTGGACCGGAGCGCCACGGTGGAGGCCGTTATCCGGGACATCCTGGGCACCGCCTGCCGGGCGCCGCTGACCCTGCGCCAGAAGCTGGTTCCCGACGAGTTGCCGGAGCCGGTCATCCATGAACCGGCGCAGTATGCACTCGCCACGCCGGACATCCGGGTCCCGGTAACCGGCAGTGTGCGCGACGATATCGGGCTGCATCGCGTGGAGTTGTTGCGGGCGTTGACCGGTTACCGGGACCGTGCCCTGACCATGCCGATGGATGAGGGATCGGTGTCCTGCACGGTTACGGGATGCCTGGATCTGGCCCGGTTGGGTGTGGAACCGGGCCAGGTGGTGGAACTGGCCCTGGAAGCGATGGACAACAATCCGCAGTTGACGGGCATCGGGGTGTCGGATGTCGTGCGGCTGCAGATTATTTCCGCCGCCGAATACGCGGACATCATGCAGGCGCAAACCACCCTGGAGGCTTTCTCGGCCCGGTTCGCGCAGCTGGCGGAGGGACGCGAAGCGCTGGCCCGGGCGCTGGCGGAGGCGCAGAAGCAGGAAGCCCGGGCGCCGGGATCGGAAGCCGCGGCGCAGGCCTGGGAGACCGTCAAGCAGCAGACGGCCGAATGGAGCCAACAGGTGGCGATGGTCGCCTCCGAATTTGCCGCCTTTGACCTGGAGAAGCAGCTTCAAAACACGGCGGCCGAGATGCAGTCGAAACTCCGGGCATTACAGGAACGGTCCGACTGGTCGGCGGGCGGGACGGGAGCCCGCGAGGCGCTGGCGGACCTGCTGGGGGCCGGCGGGAAGGATCTGCAATCCGTATTGGATCAGGCCGGGGATGCGGAACGGATTGGCCGGATCATGCAGTGTGCGGCATGGTTCCGCGGCCTGTACGAGCGGCAGGAGATGGTGGTGCGGCGTTTGAACCGGTATGTTGCCGGGGAACATGAGCTGGTCAGCCTGGACATGCTCGGCCAGACGCAGGCGGAGATTCGCCGGGAATTGATCGCCCTGACCAACCAGCTGGCGTCCAGTGTCGGGGAAATTCCGGAAACCTATCCGGAACTCCGGGACTCGGTGCTTGAATTTCTGGGCATCCTGCAGGAATTGGACATTCCCGCGCCGATGCAGTTGTGTTCGGACGCCTGCCGGAACCAGAGCGGGCGGGACGCCTACGACCATGCCCTGCGTGCGCTGGAGCTCATGTCCCAGCTCCTGTCGCGGTGCAAGGGGAACGCGATGGGCGGCCTGTGCGACGGAGCCTTGCGGTTCAAGATCCCGGGCGAACTGGGATCGACGATGAGCCAGTTGCTCAAGAGTCTCATGGGACAATTTGCGACGGGTGTGGGGATCGGTGAAGCCGGTTCCGCGGGAACCGGCATGATGGGGGTTGGAGACGGGGGATACCGGGCCGGTCGTTCACCGGTCAATGTGCCCGTCTATGGCCCGTTCCGGCGTGATCCGGCAACGTTGTCGACCGGTGGCGCCTCCGGGAATGGGCGGGGACCGGCCGGCGGCGCCGGGGGATTGGATCAGCCGGGGGTGCTGGAGCGGGTGGAAGACCGGAACGTGTCGGCGCCGGCCGGTGAGGGCATTGAACTGGAGCAGGTGCCCCAGCGATACCGGGAAGCGGTCAAGCGGTTCTACGCGGAGGAACAACCATGAAACGGCGGATGATGCTGGTGGTTCTGCTGATGGTGGCGGCGGTGGTCGTCGCCAAGGAGAGCGTGGTGGAATGTGCCAACCTGATCTACGGCGGGACGCATACCTCCCGTTGTTTCAGCTCGGAGTTCCTGAGTGCGGTTCAGCGGCAAACCACCATCCGGACGGAACGCCGGTTCACCAGCGTGAAGCTCGGGTCGGGCGAGTTGTTCAAGTATCCGTTTGCCGTGGTCACCGGTGAGGCGGATTTCCATTTCACGGCCAAGGAGCGGGAACATCTCAAGCAGTATGTCGAGAATGGCGGTTTCCTGCTGGCGTCCGCCGGATGTTCGAGCGCGAACTGGGACCGCGCCTTCCGGCGGGAGATGGAGGTGATTTTCGGAAAAGGGTGCCTGCGGGCCCTGCCGATGGAACATGCGGTATTCTCCACCCTGCACGAGATCCGTGAACTCAAGCTCAAGAATGCCACCGACAAGCCCCAGTTGTTCGGGCTCGAGGTGAACGGAAAAGTCGCGGTGATTTATTCCCCGCACGGTCTCAACGATACGGCCCACACGGAAGGCTGTTGCTGTTGCGGCGGGAACGAGATTCTTAATTCCCAGGATGTGAATGTGAACATCCTGGTCTATGCCCTGTTGCATTAACAGGGGGAGGCGGCATGTCGGGAACGGGAAACAGGCGGGGCCGGAATGTCCGGTGGTGGCTGGCCCTGTTCGCGTGGGCGGGGTGGGTCTGCGGGCTGTCGGGTGCGGTGTCTGTCCCGGACCGGGACCGGGAAGCCGTGGTTCCCGCCTGGGGCAGCGATTTCGAAGCCGCGATGGGCCGGGCGCGGGTCAGCCTGCGACCGGTCCTGGTCCTTTTTACCGGTGACAACTGTCCGGCCTGTTTCCGGCTCAAGCAGGGACCGTTGACCGATGAATCCGTTTTCGAGGTGCTTCGGCAGTTTGAGCGGGTGGAGGTGGATATCGGCCGCCGTTCGGAACTGGCGCTCCAGTACCAGGTTCGCGGGATTCCCGCCTTCCGGGTGTTTGAGCCGGACGGCCGGTTGCGGGGCGGGTTTGAGGGATACCGGTCGGCCGGCCCGCTGGTGGCGACGCTGGAGGAAATCCTCGCTCCCGCGCAACCGACGGAGGATCCGACCCTCCTGCTGCAGCGGATACGGGAAGGCAGCGTGGAGCCCGATGACTGGGTGGCCACCCTGCGCCTGTTTGCCGTTCCGGCCGCCCGTTCCGAGGTCCGGTCGGCGGTATTCTCGGCGCCGGCGGATACCCGGCGGCTGGTGGTTGACTGCCTGTCGGATGCCCGGCTGGCGGTCCGGCTGGGCGCCCTGGATCTGCTGGAGGAGTTGACCGGGGATCCGATGGGATACGATCCCTGGACGGGTCCCCTGAGCGAGGGGACCGACGAGGCGAGGGAGCGCTGGAAAACCTGGTCCACGGGTACGAACCTGTCGACCACGCTGTATGCCACGCTGACCGAGGAGCGGTTCGAGCGGTATCTCCAGGACCTGGTGGGCGATCATCCGGAGCGGTCCCGGCGGGCGGTCCAGGTGCTGGCGCAGGGCGGGACAACGGTCCTGCACGGGTTTTCGAAATACCTGGAGACCCACCCGGACCTGGATGACGCGGCGCAGCGCCGGATCCGTGAAGTCCAGTATGCGCTGACGATTCCACCCGGCCAGGGGCTGGATCCGGTGGCCACCGCCCATCGCCTGGTCTGGGGCAACCTCGATGTCCAGATGCAGACCATCGCCCAGTTGGCGGATTGCGGTACCACGATCATGCCGATCCTGATCGACCTGTTGAAGCATCCGGATCCGCTGGTCCGGGAAGTGACTGCGGACACCGCGTTTGCGGCGGCCGACCGGTACGCGGTCAAGCCCATGCAGGAACATCTCGACCGGGAGACGGATACGGATGTCCTGCATACCATCCTGCTCCGGCTGGGCAAGATCAAGACCCGCCGGAGCGCGGATATCCTGGAACGGTATTTCACGCATGCCGATGAGGACCTGGCCATCGTGGCCATCCAGGGGGGCGCCGCTGTTTCGCCCGGAACGGTGATCCCGAAACTGCCGCCCCTGCTCAAGGATCCGCGCTGGCGGGTGCGGGTGGCTGCCCTGCAGGCGTTGAATGACCGGGAAAGCCGTTCGAGGGTAGGGGCGGAAATCGTCGATGCCGTGGTGGCGTGCCTGGAGGATCCTGACGAGTTCGTGCGGCATACCGCGGTGACCACCCTGGTGAAGCTGAATGTATCCGATGCGCGGAACCGGCTGAATGCCCTGTACCGGAAACATCCCGACATGCGGGGTATCATCGCGGTGGCGATGCTGGCCTTTGACCACGCACTTCCGCCGGCGATGGAGAAGGAACTGTTCGAGGGCGAGCCTGCCGACCTGTTGATGGTGCTCGACAACCTGGCCGAACCATCCAATGTCTGGCCCCTGGTGTTGCGGGCAAGCCGCCACCCGCATGCGGATGTTGCGTGTACGGCATTGCGGATCATTGCACGGACCGAGAAGCGTACCCCGGAGGTCATGGTAACGCTGATAGACGCCCTGCTGGGCGGGGTTCCGGAACGGCAATTGACGGTGATGGAGGAACTGGATGTTGAGTACCGACAGATTGACCGGCTGAGGCAATGGGTCCGGCAGACACGGAATGCCGCCGCACCGGCCCCGTCTGAATCGGATGAAGGGCGGCTGGTTGACAACTTGTTGCGGGCGTTTCAACCCGCCGAAACTCCGTCTGAAACGGTTATCAACCGGAAGCAACCAACCGAACAGGACGTATTGAAGGCGATTGAACAGGTGATGGAGAATCCGATCACCCGTGACAATGTACGCCGTATGGCGATGCTGTTCCTGTCCCACTACGGCCATACGGCTGCATTTCACCGGGCTGAAAGCCAGTGGGGCAGCCTGACGCCATCGGAGCGGGCCCTGCTCACGGCGAATGTGCAGTGGTTCGGGGACGAGGGCGCCGGGGTGTTCGGCAAGGCCATCCGGGATGAATCCGCCCTGGTGGTGGAACGTGCCCTGGAGGTGATGGACGAGATCAAGTCGGACCAGGCAATCGAGGCGTTCACGGTCAGCCTGCTGGCGCCGGGATCGCTCCTGACCCCGCGGGTGGCCTGGCCGGCGGGGCTCCGGTCCCTGTGTTCCAGCCGGCCGGACCGGGCGCTGAAGATGGGGCGGAACCTGTCCGATACCACGGGCCTGTCCGATGATCTGGCGATCCTGTCGCTCACCCTGCTGGCAGCCGGACAGCCGCAGGCGCAGGATGTCCGGCGCGTGGAACCCTGCCTGGCCCATGCCAACCCGTTTGTCCGGAGGGCTGCCTGGTTAGCCCTCTTCATGGTGGATACCCGGCAGGGACTTTCGCGGATTCGTGCGATACAGGAGGACCCGTCCCCCGCGGTGCGGGGTGTGCTGGCCGCCTGTCTTGCTTCGGGTTCGAATCGCGAACGCCGGTATGATGTCTACTTTGATGAACAGGTATATTTTACCGGTTATGACAGCCTCCGCATACAGCAGCAGAAGGCCGTGATGCTGACGGATTCCCTGCAGGCAACCCTTTCCGAGTTGGCGGAGAAGGATCCGGACCCCTGGGTCCGTTTCTGCAGTGCCCTGACGCTGCTCGGGCACCAGGTGCCGGTGGATCTGAGACGGGTGCTTGCAACCGGCCGGGCCTGTAACCGCCGGTCGGATGTGGCGCGTGCCCTCTCCGCCTTCTTCGAGTCGCATTCGGAAACCCTGGGATCGAGCTTCTCGGTCCTGCTCCCGTTGCTCAAGACCCGGGAGGGAGACTCCTACGACAGTTATGCGGCCAAGCGGCTGGTTGAGAAATGGGGGACCGGGGAGGTGTCGGACGAGGCGATGCCGTTTGACTTCCAGTTCACACGTTCCGCGGATGCCGGGCCTACGCTGGCGCAATTCACCGATCGGTCGCGGTCGGAATGGAAGGCGCGTTCGATCCCTCTGGTGTTCTTTACAACGCCGGGATGTCGGGAGTGTTCGGCGGTCCGCGGGTGGATCGAGCAAATCCAGTTATCAATCCCGGAAATCGAAGTGCAGACCCACAATATCCGGGTGGTCAACGGCATGCGGAACAACGAATGGATCTGCAGCCGGTTCGAGGTGCCGGATCGGCTGCGCGGGGTCACCCCGGCGGTATTCATGGAGAGCGGGTACCTGATCCATGATGCCCTGTCGCGGGATGCCCTGAGAGAACTGGTCCAGGAAGCGAAGGCTGAACCGGGCGAGACCGATTGGTTCATGGCGGATGAAACCACACTGGCAGGGGTGGACGAAACGCTCAAGGAACGCGCCCGATCCTATACGCTCCCCCTGGTGCTGGGGGGCGGCCTGATCGACGGCGTGAATCCCTGCGCCTTTGCGACCATGGTTTTCCTGGTCTCGTATCTCCGGGTCCGGCGCCGGACCCGCCGGGAGATTCTCGCCATCGGCACCGCCTATGTGCTGGGGGTGTTCGGGACCTACCTGGCACTGGGATTGGGCATGTCGCGGCTCCTGGAACAGGTGACAATGCTGGAGCCCGTGTCGCGCTTCATCAATGGCGTGATGGCCCTGGGCATGTTGGTGCTGGCCATGCTGAGTGTGCGCGACGGCTTCCGGTGCCTGCAGGGGCGGGCGGGTGAGATGACGCTCCAGTTGCCGGACCGGTTGAAGCAGGGGATTCACGGGATGATCCGGGAAGGAACCCGGTACCGGCAATATGTGCTGGCGGCACTGGTACTCGGAGTCGTGGTGGCCCTGCTGGAACTGGCATGCACCAGCCAGGTGTATGCACCCACCATCATCTACCTGATCCAGAGCGGCACCGAACGGATCCATGCCATGACCCTGTTGGTATGTTACAACCTGGCCTTTGTGTTGCCGCTGATCATGGTGTTCGGGGTGACGGCGTGGGGGACGGGAAGCGACCGGATCCAGGCGTTCATGATGCGGCACCTGGCCCTGGCCAAGTTCGCCATGGCCGCC
>MHBQ01000133.1:5649-6135 GCA_001803315.1 Lentisphaerae bacterium RIFOXYC12_FULL_60_16 | reverse complement strand
TACGGGGAACAGGATCTGGCCGACTCGAGTCCGTTCTACCGGCGGATGGCGATCGAAGGAAGCCGGATCCGGATCTGGTTTGAACCGACCTATGGCGGATTGAAGACCTCGGATGGCGGACCGGTGAAGGGATTCGCCGTGTCGGCGGGATCGACGGAGTTTACGAAAGGAAACCGGGGCTTTGTGTGGGCGGAGGCGGAGATCCAGGGCGATACGGTGCTGGTGGGATCATCGCGGGTGCCGCATCCGGTGGCGGTGCGGTACGGGTGGGCGCAGAATCCCGAGGTGAACCTGGTCAATGCCGTCGGACTGCCGGCGTGTCCGTTCCGGACGGATGATTATCCCGGCATTACGGTCGGGAACCAGTGAGGCGGGTAGGGGAGCTGTCTGGTTGGTGGTTGGCGGGTTGTGTGCTGAACCGACGGGCTTCCATTTCGGGGCAAGCGGTTTCGCGTGATATGGCCCCATCCGCGGCGTTGTCGCCAT
>MHBQ01000133.1:195-5545 GCA_001803315.1 Lentisphaerae bacterium RIFOXYC12_FULL_60_16 | reverse complement strand
GGTCCGGACGAGTACGCCGGCACCGCGATGGAATATGGAAAAGAATCTGGAGTGGCGCGGAGCGCTGGTAGGGCGAGGCGTCCCTGCCGAGCCGTCTGGTCAGGGAGGCTGGGAAAGTGTTCAGTATTCAGAAGAGAGTGTTCAGTCTGAACACTGAAAACTGAACTCTTGCCACGGATGGGAGTTTGGCAGGATTGACGGGATGGGGAGGGAAAAAACACATGGCAACGATTGAATCCATTGTATCGTACCTGGACCGGGAACTTGATGTGGCGGCATTCCCGGATGATTCCCATAACGGGTTGCAGGTGGCGAATTCCGGAGTGTGCCGCCGGATCGCGGTGGGGGTGGATGCCTCGCTGGCATTTTTCAAGCGGGCAGCCGAACGCAAGGCCGACCTGATGATTTGTCATCACGGGATCAGTTGGGGTGATTCGCTCAAGCGCATCACAGGGCTGAACTACCGGCGGGTGCAATACCTGATGGAACATGATTTGGCCCTGTATGCCTGTCACCTGCCGCTGGATGCCCACCCGACACTCGGAAACAATGCGCAGATTGTGCGGGCACTCGGATTGCGTGGTGTGAAACCGTTCGGGATGTATCACGGGCGGAAGATCGGGTATCGCGGGGTGTTGCCGCAGGCGATGCCGTATGCCGATTTCAAGCAGCGTGCGAAAGGCGTGTTCGGGAACATGGTCTGCACGATGGATTTCGGGAAGCGGACGGTCCGGACCGTTGCCGTGGTGTCCGGGGGCGCTGCCGCGGAGATCGCGGAAGCCGGCCAGGAAGGGATTGACGTGTATGTCAGCGGGGAAGCCAACCTGATGGCCCGGAACCTGGCGGAGGAATACGGGATCAACGCCCTGTTTGCCGGGCATTACGCCACGGAGACGTTCGGCGTCAAGGCCGTGGCCGCGCGGTTACGCAAGCGGTTCCGGCTCCCAGTCGAATTCATCGATATGGGAATCAGGCTGTAGGCTACGGATGTGAGCCGTCTCGGATAATACTGACCACGGTCTTCTTTCCCTGCCCCCTCCGGGTTTGACGCGGGACCGTGTAGACGGTACAACGGGCCGTGTGATGAATGTTTACCGATTAACCGGGTTGTGCGCGTTGGTTGTGATGGCCCGATGGGGAACGGCATCCCTGTTTGCTGCCGGCGTCATTGCCACGAACCGCACCTGCATCGAGGGCTGGCACAATGCCGGGTATCCCGGCGCTATTCCCTCGCCGGAAAAGATCGCCAATGTCCGGAACTACGGGGCCGTCGGTGACGGTGTCACCGACGATTACGCCGCGATCATTGCAGCGCGCAATTCGCTGGGCGGGGCCGGGGTGATCTATTTTCCGGCCGGCACCTACAAGTGCAACACCTCGATTGTGCTCAACCAGAACGGACAGGTGATCCGCGGCCAGCGCGCCGTGAACACCAGGTTGTTGTTCAACATCCCGGCGGTCATGGAAACCTCGCACTCCATCAAGATCACGGGCGGGGGGGCCGGTGCGTGGCAATCGATGACCGCGGGATACGGGTTCGGTTCCAAGACCATCACGGTAACCAACCCGACGGCTTTCGTGGCGGGCGAATATGCCGAGACCCGGCAGGTGAATGATCCCAGTTGGGCGCTGCCCACGCCGGGCTGGCAGGACTACGCCTGCGGGCAGGTCGTTCACATCGTCGCCATCACCAACACGACGCTCTACCTGGAGACCCCCCTGCGGTTCGATTACCAGTCCGACAAGACCCCGCAGATCCGCCCGATCAACAGTATGCGCAAGCACTGCGGGGTGGAAAACATCTCGTTCCAGCAGGTGTCCAACGGGTTGGCGACGGCCCGCGACAACGTGTGTACGGTGTTCTTCTACCTCGCCGCCGGTGGCTGGGTGCGCGGGGTGATCGGGCTGGACGGGTTCGGCGGCCATGTCGGGGCGCAGGAAAGCATCCACATCGAAGTCACCGGCAGCTATTTCGATAACGCCATCGACCATGATGGCGGGGGATCCGGATACGGCGTGCGGCTGGAATACAAGACCAGCGAAATACTCACCGAGAACAACATCTTCACCAAGCTCCGCCATTCCATGCTGGTCCAGGCCGGCGCCAACGGGAACGTCTTCGGCTACAACTATTCCAGGGAAGGTAACAAGGATGGGCTTATGCATGGTGCATCCGACATCACCCTGCATGGCACGTATCCCTATGCGAACCTGTTTGAGGGAAATCTTGTCAACTTCATGAATCCGGATGATTCACATGCGGCCAATGGTCCATGGAATACCTTTTTCAGGAACCGGGCGATCTGGAATGGATTCCGCATTACCGACACCCGCATACGGGATGCCAATATCGTGGGTAATGAATGCCGGAATGACGGGGAAGATACGGGGGATTATGCACCCTTCTATAATCTTGGTTTTGGTGATGGCTATGAGCTTCAGGGATCGAATCATTACGCCTACGGCAATGCGGCGGAGCTGGACGGAAATCCTGAGCCGGCCGGATTCAGCGGCTTGACGGATTATTCGTATTACCTGGGGACGGACCCCGCGGTGGAGCCTCCGTTACCGGACTGGTGGACCGTTGGGACGGATGTCCGCGTGATCGGGCCGATTCTGCCGGGCGACATGCCGATCAACCTGACAGCGGCCGTGACGAATCCTGCCAAGGCCCGATATGATGCGGCGGGAATCATGACCGTGGGGGTGCCGAGCATTGCTTTCCAGCCGACCAATACAATGGCGCCTTCGGGAAGTACGGCTTCCTTCTCGGTGACGGCGTTCGGGAACGGAACCACGACTTATCAATGGTATCATGGCACGGGTATGGTTTCAGGGGCTACCGCCTCGAACCTGGTCATCAACCCGGTATCCATGTCGGATTCCGGGACCTATTATTGCGTGCTATCCGATGATGACGGGTCCGTGTCCAGTGCGACGCGGACGTTGACCATACTCCCGCCGGTTTTTGCGCTGGTGTCGTCCTGGACACCCGGGATGGGCGGGGCCGTCAACCCGGCGGGTTCCGTCAATGTCACCCAGGGCGGGTCCACCTCGTTTGTCGTCCAGGCGGCGGCGTATTACCGGATTGAATCGGTGCGGACCAACGGCTGGCTGATCGGCGGATTGCCGGTGACCAACCGGTGGGTGGTGGCGTGGCCGAATGTCACCGCCACCGGTGCGCTCCAGGTGGTGTTTGTATCGCGGCAAACGTCGAATGGCACGCCGTATGTCTGGCTTGCGTCCAACGGATTACTGGCGGTTGACAGCATGGTGGCGGCGGAATCGGCAGATTTGGCCAATGGGGATTCAGACGATGCGTTGAACTGGCAGGAATACCGGGCGGGGACCCAGCCCACCAATGGCGATTCCGTGTTGTGCGTGGGGGTGTTTACGCCCACCAATGCGACGCAGGGTTTGCTGGCCTGGCCCAGCGTGGCGGGTAAACGATATGACATCATGAAGAGCAGCCATCTGCCAGGGGGATTCATGGCGTATCGGACCAATATCCTGGCCGAAGTGCCGACCAATCGTGTGAGCGTTCCGCTCACCAACAATCCGGTCTTCTACCGTGTCCGCCTGGCGGAATAGGCGGGCTATACGTCGCGTCATTCATGTCGTCGGATACGGTGAGTAGGTCGGCCATTCCTGGCTGACCATGTCTGGATGGGAAACGGAGAAACGGGGAGTTGACATGAAACGCAGATGGCTCATGGCAGTGATGGCTTTACCGGTGCCCGTGGTGGTTCTGATTCCGGCGGCCCTCCTCTTTGCTTTTCGGGCAAGCCGGTGGCCACATTCAGTTCCGACGCCGGCGAGCCCCACATTTTGGCTTGGGGCGGCTGTCGGAATCGTTGGTTGCATACTGGCACTGTGGTCCGTCTTGGCCTTTGTGCGGCACGGTCGGGGGACTCCGGCGCCTTGGGATCCCCCCACGCGATTCGTTGCATACGGCCCCTATTGCTTTGTCCGGAATCCAATGATTCTTGGTGTCTTCCTGCTGCTCCTTGGGGAGGCGGTGTTGCTCCGTTCCGTCCCGCTGTTTGTCTGGTTCGCCGTTTTCGTCGTCGGCAACTCCCTGTACATACCACGTGTCGAGGAGAAGGGGCTCGACCGGCGATTCGGAACCGCGTACGCGCAATACAGGAAAAGCGTCCCGCGCTGGTTTCCCCGGTGGACGGCATGGCATCCGGACGATGTCCGGTGACGTGCCCCGTGCGGCGCTGGCGGTATTGCAGTCGTTGAGTAAACATACTCAATCATTGAGTATTGCGCTGGAGGTGAAGCATGGTCGTCCGGGCCGTGTTTCGGGCCTTGATGCATTTTGCAAACAGTACCCGAAAGCCGCAGGGGTTGGGAAGAACCCGGGATTGATTATTTCTCCCGAAGATGTAAGCTTCTGGAAAGGAAAACAACCATGCACATCGCCATTCCGCTGAGCCGCATGAGTGCCATCGACAAGTTGCAGGCCATAGAGGAGATTTGGTCCGACCTTGTGCGTTCATCGGAAGCGGTTCCCTCACCTTCATGGCATGCCGATGTCTTGCGCGCTCGCGAACAGCGCATCGCCGATGGCTCGTCGTGCTTTCTGGATGTCGACGAAGCCAAACAAGCCGTGCGCGAGCGCATCAAATGAAGGTCCAGGTACTCGAAGCGGCAACTGCTGATTTGGCGGACGGCTACCGCTTCTACGAACAACAGACCGACGGCTTGGGCGACTACTTTCTGGATTCCCTTTGGTCTGACATTCATTCCTTGCGCCTTTACGGTGATGTCCATGCGATGCATTACGGCTATCACCGTCTATTGTCCAAACGGTTCCCGTTCGCCGTGTATTACCGTGTTGAAGACGGTGTTGCTCGTGTACGGGCCATCTTGGACTGCCGTCGTGATCCGGACAGGATATTCGAAAGGCTGAAATGAGTCCCGACAACCGTCGGAAGGTCCGCCCGCCGCATGCACCCGATAGGGTGGGATCATGGATGAGGGGGAGGGGTGGCTTTTCCCGCGCTATGTGTGACGGATAATACAAGGTTGAGCACACACCGATGAAAACCATACGAATATGCCTCGCCTTCTTTGCGCTTTGTGCCGTCGCGGTCGCCCAAGTCGCGTATGACTTTGTCGAGAAATCCACAGGCACGACCAACGGTCCCGTGTTGATCCGGCCGTACGCGGATGTTCGCATCGGTGGACGTGAATACGCATTGCGCTTTTCCGCTGTTCCGTTCCGGTGGGAAACCAACGTGATCCCGTCTGTGCATCTCGTCAATGCGACCCTCGGCGAGGCGCTGGGGGAGGTTCTTCCCGCCTGCGGTATCACCACCAATGATCTGGAACGGGTTGTTAT
>MHBQ01000133.1:0-158 GCA_001803315.1 Lentisphaerae bacterium RIFOXYC12_FULL_60_16 | reverse complement strand
GCAACGCGTGCAGTCCGGCTTGGCGAACTGCTCCCGTTGCTTGGTGGAATATGTGACGTCACGCTCCTTCGAGACTACGAGTCTGAGGTCGTTGTCCTCATGCCAAACGCCCTTGCGGACGGCAGAGGTGCAAGGGTGTTTGGTCTGTTCCCGGGAGA
>MHBQ01000132.1:78649-110865 GCA_001803315.1 Lentisphaerae bacterium RIFOXYC12_FULL_60_16 | reverse complement strand
CCGATTTTACTGAATGACGATTTAAGGGATTGCCCGGAACGGCTTGGAATGGCACCATACTGGTTTATTTGTACGATGGCGCGTGACGGGAGGTCGATCATGTTTCGAATTCGATCCTTGAGCAACCTGGTTGCGATAGGCGTTGTCGTGGGTTGTGGTTTGTCGGCGCCATCCGGGTCGGTAGCATGGGAAGTGCCGCGCGTCGAGCGCGAAACCGCCTATGAAGAATTGGAATTGTTCGCCGAGTCCCTGCTGGCCATCCGCAAACACTATGTGGATGAGAAGGAATACAAGGCGCTGATCTACGGGGCCTTAAGCGGGATGTTGAAGTCGCTGGACCCGCATTGTTCGTTCCTGGAGCCGGAGGAATTCCAGGACATGCAGGAGGAAACCTCCGGCCGGTACAGCGGTATCGGCATCCACATTGGTATCCGCGACGACTGGCTGACGGTCATTGCCCCGATCGAGGACACGCCGGCGTACCAGGCGGGATTGATTTCCGGTGACCGTATTGTGGCCATTGATGGGGAGAAAACGGCCGGAATCCCGCTGAAGGATGCCATCCAGAAGTTGCGCGGCATGCCCGGGACGCAGGTCAAGGTAAGCATCCGGCGATTGGATGTTGACCAGCCGCTCGAATTCGAGATTACACGCAAGGATATCGAAGTGTCCAGCGTCAAGGGGGCGACCCTGTTGCGGGACCAGATCGGCTATGTACGCATCACGCAATTTTCGGAACCCACGGCCCAGGCGCTCCAGCATACCCTGCAAGGCATGGTGACCAACGGACTTCAGGGGCTGGTCCTGGACTTGCGGGGGAATCCCGGCGGGCTGCTCGTGTCGGCCATCAATGTCGCCGAGCAATTCCTGCCGCGTAATGAGGTAGTGGTCAGCACGCGCGGGCGCGGACACCTGCAGGGAAATGTCGTGAACCGTTCCGGCGGGACGTTTCACCTGACGGGTATCCCGATGGCGATCCTGATCAATGGCGGCAGTGCCAGTGCCTCGGAAATTGTCGCCGGCGCCCTGCAGGATCATCGCCGGGCAGTGTTGGTGGGGGAGACCACCTTCGGCAAGGGATCGGTGCAAACCGTGCTTCGGTTGAGCGCGGACCGGGAGGCTGCCCTGCGTTTAACGACGGCGTTGTACTACACCCCCGGGGGGCGCCAGATTCACAACAAGGGAATCGAGCCGGATATCCCGGTCTACGTGGCGCCTACGGAATGGCGACGCATCCTGACCCGACGCCTGCACATCGAGAATCCCAGCCTGTATACGGACAAGGACCGGGCCGGTTATGAGGACGTGGTTGACCGGCCGCTCGAACGGGCCCTGGACCTGGTTCAAGCGCTGGTTCTCTACCAGTCAGCGGATGCGCGGCGCTAAACGGGAAGTGGGTCCTTGATGCTGGTGCTGGGTATTGAAACATCGTGTGACGAGACGGCGGTTGCCCTGGTGCGGGATGGCCGCGAGGTTTTATGCAGCCTGATATCCAGCCAGGTCGACCTGCATGCGCCTTTCGGCGGCGTGGTTCCCGAACTGGCGTCCCGCCAGCATCTCGAGGCGTTGCCGCTCCTGCTGGAAGAAGCGTTACGCGTAACCTCCCTCCGGTGGGCGGATATTGACGCTGTGGCGGGCACCTATGGACCCGGTCTTGCCAGCTCCCTGCTGATCGGCTTCTCATCGGCCAAGGCCCTGGCGTTCCGCCTCGGCAAACCCCTGTGTGCGGTCAACCACATGGAGGCCCACATTTATTCCATGTTCCTGAATCCGGAGTGTCCGCTCCCGTCGACCCTGGGACCGGTCCTGGTCCTCGTGGTGTCGGGCGGACATACCAATCTGGTCCGCATGCCGGGGCCGGGCCATTACCAGGGGGTGGGGCATACCCTGGATGATGCGGCGGGGGAGGCGTTCGACAAGGGCGCCAAACTCATGGGACTGGGGTATCCCGGTGGACCGCTTATCGACCGTACGGCGCAAGGGCATGCCGTGGGACCGATCCCGTTTCCCCGGAGCCGGGGAAAAGCTGGCGATGGCGCCTATACGTTCAGTTTCAGCGGGCTGAAAACCTTCCTGCGCTATTACCTGCGCGATCATCCCTTGTCCGGTTCGGCCATGGAACTGGGAATGCTGGCTGCCAGTTACCAGGAAGCCATTGTGGATGCCCTGGTCTCGGGTTGCGATGCCATGCTGCTGCCCGGTGAATCCCTGGCCGCCGTTGGCGGTGTCTCGCTGAACCGTACCCTGCGTTCCCGGTTGAAGGCCCTGGCGGATCAGCGTGCGATCCGGCTCCACCTCTCCGCACCGGCCTATTGCGCCGATAATGCCGCCATGGTGGCAGGGCTGGCCGGCACCGGGCAGGGAATATGGGGTGATGCCGCCTTTGCGCTCGATGTCGATCCCAGCCTCGAAGTCCCGGGTTGACAACTCCCCGGGAACCTCCGGTCCGGTGTGCCGGTGGACTCCATGCTTGATTGCGCCGGAATTCTGAACGGTGTATGATTCCGGTATGCGATGTGCGTGGCAGAGTTGCGTTGCCGGTTTACTGATACTCATGGTCTGCACCGCCCGGGGTGGGACAGAACGGCCTCACGGCCGCCGGGTATCTTCACATGTTCTGATCAAATTCCGTCCCGATGCAACGCGTGACGTCATGCGGCGGTCACGCCAGGCCCCGATGGTCGCCCTGACCAGGGCTTTAAACCTGCCCACCGGCATGAAACTCCGCCCCTCCGCCTGGGGGCGCTTACGATCCGGCAAACCGGTCCAGTTGAAAAACCGGTCCGGCCATATCCTTCCAGATCTCGAAGCATTCCTGTATCTGGACCTGGCGCCCGGATGGACCCCTGAATCCGCCGTTGAATGGGCGCAGCAGTCCCCGTTGGTTGAGTATGCTGAAACCGATGCCCTGGGGTGGGGCGGGGCAATTCCCAACGATCCCCAGGCGGCAGGCCAATGGCATTTGGACGGAACCATGATCACCACGCATGTCAACCCGCGTCCGGCCTGGGACATTACCACCGGGTCCAGCAACGTGATCGTGGCGGTCCTGGATTCCGGCATCGACAGCAATCTGCTGGAATTTGCCGGCCGCGTGGTGGCGGGATATGATTTTGCCAACAATGATTCCAATCCCGCGGATGATCACGGTCATGGAACCGCGGTTGCATCCGTCCTGGCGGCGACCGGAATGAACACCAACCGGGGGTGCGGGATTGACTGGCAGTGCCGGATTATGCCCGTCAAGGTGTTGGAACCCTATTCCAATGATGTGACGCAGACCGTCGGCAGTTTCTCGTGGTTTGCCCAGGGGATCAACTGGGCCGTGGCGCATGGCGCCAAGGTTATCAACCTGTCCGCCGGCGGGTGGGAGACAACCAACCAGACCGTGCTGGGCACGGCGATCAGCAATGCCGTTGCCGCCGGGTGCATATTTGTGACCATTGCCCATAACCAGCCGGCCTGGGGTATCAGTTATCCGGGAATCCTGCCGCTCTCGATAACCGTGGGCGCCACCGACGAGTTGGGGAGCAACTGCGCATTCAGCGCCTGGGGACCGGCGCTTGATCTGGTCGCTCCGGGAACCAATATTGCAACGGTCACCACGAACAATGTCTGGACCAACTATTGGGGGACCTCGTTGTCCGCGCCCCAGGTGTCTGGCGCCGCCGCCCTGATCTGTTCCCTCAGACCGAATCTCAACCACTACCAGGTCAAGGACCTGTTGTGTGCGGGCGCCATCGATCGCGGTCAGAAATCCGGGTTTTCGGATTCCCGTGACGTGCCGGGATGGGACCCCTATTATGGATGGGGGCGGCTGAATATTTATAATTCCCTGCGCCTGACCCTGACCGAAGTGGACCGGTATTATGCGACCAATGGAGCAGACGTGGTGGTGTCATGGTCCAGTCCTCCAAACGCGACCACCAACCGGCCGTACGCGATTGGCGTGGCGGCGTCGATGACCGGCAGTTGGATGACGGCAACCGGATTGTCGTATTCGTCCGGGCGCGTGATGTGGCGTGACGATGGCGTGGAAACGGGAGTCCATCCGTCGGATTCGGAAGCACGTTATTATCGCGTTCGCATCAAGACCTATTGACCGCCCCTGGTCATGGCGTCCAGCCACAATCCTGCGAAAACAAATCCCCGGCGCATCTGTTCGCGTGAAAATGATTCGTCGGGTGCATGGATGCGGTCTGCTTCATCACCAAAGCCGACCAGAACGGGGTCCGCGCCGGAGGCACTCTGCAGGGCGGACACCACCGGGATGGAGGCGCCTTCCCATAACCGGGCGGGTTCGCCTTCCTGCAGCTTTTCCAGCACCATGAGGGTTTGTTGTACCAGGGGGGTGTCGGGCGCGAGCCGGAACCCTTTCCCGCCAATGCCCCGTTCGGTGATGGCCAGGGTCAGGCCTTTCGGAACCTGCCGTTCCAAATGGCGGCACAGGCAATCCAGGCAATGGTCGGGATCCTGTCCAGCCGCCAGGCGGGCGGTCAGTTTTACCGTGGCGGTTGCCGGGATGATGGTCTTGATTCCGCTGCCTGAATAACCGGCATGGATGCCGTTGATGTCGATGCTGGGAAGGAATCCGGCGCGTTCGATGGGGGTTCGATCCGGGTCACCGGCACAGGGCGGGACCCCGGTTGCGTGCCGGTATTGCTCGGGATCGAATCGGGCCCTTGCCGTTTCGGCTTTTTCAGCGGGCGAGAGGGGGAGGATGCCGTCATGGAATCCCTCCACGGCAATCCGGCCCTGTGCATCGTGAAGGGAGGTGAGCAGACGCGCCAGTCCGGTGGCGGGATTGGGCGCCACACCGCCATGAACCCCGGAATGGAGGTCATAGGCCGGTCCCTGAAGCACCGCCGTGGCATGAATGATACCGCGTAGCCCCATCACCAGGGTGGGGCGGCCGTCGGGGACCGTATTGGTGTCGGTGACCAGGAGGATGTCGGACCGTATGTCGCCGGCGTGGGCCTGCAGCCATTCGGTGATGCCGGCACTGCCGCATTCTTCCTCGCCTTCCAGGAGAATGTCGATCGGGGGCATGGGATTGCCCATCGCGATCAGGGTGGCCATCGCCTGGAGGGTAAACCAGATCTGCCCCTTGTTATCCTCGGCGCCCCGGGCATACAACCGGTCGTTCCGGTAGACGGGATCGAACGGCGGGGTGGTCCAGGCATCGACGGGGTCAACGGGTTGGACATCATAATGGCCGTAATAGAGGACGTGCGGGGCTCCGGGAAGCCCGTCGCGATGGGCGCGGACCAGGGGTTTGGAGCGGGTGGGTTCCAGCCAGGCATGGAAACCGTTTCCCTTCAGCCATTGCACCAGCCAGGCGGCGCACCGGCTGCATTCGGAATCATACGATGGCTGTGCGCTGATGCTTGGAAACTTTAGGAATTCGATCCATTCCCCGAGCAGGGTTTTCCAACGTTGTTCAAAGGCCTGGTCAAGTGCCGAACGTTTTTCCATTCCATCCCCACTGGGTAGCCGGTACATCCGTGAAATTCAGGTAGACATGATCCGGAGCGATCTGGAGGTGTTCCTCCAGGAGGCGGCAGATGGCCTGGGATATGGCCCGGTTGATGTCCGGGTTGAATCCCCCGATGCCCCGAATATCAACAAAGGCACCGGTAACCGGCTGTCCGGCGAAAAGGACGGTTGCCGGACTGAAGGTGACCATGGTGTAGGGTTCCGGTTTTCCGGTTATCTGGCATAACGCCTTGGAGCATGCCTTGAGGATGGCATCGGTTTGGGCGGGGGACGGCGTCACCGTTGATTCGATTCGCATGAGCGGCATGATGAACCTCCAATAATTTGAATGGTCGGACCTCATCTATGCATGCCGGTGCATGGGGAGACAAGCCCAAAGCGCAGCAAGCCGTTATGGTGCGGGGGTTGCCTTCAGGCGTTCCTCCAGCGGCGTGTGCGGGGTTCCGCCCAGCCGCAGCGAACGTTGGTATGCCTGTCGTGCATCCTTGATCTGGGGCGGGGTTTGCAGGAGGAGGAGTTGGGCAAGGTTGAATTGGGCTGCTGGCAACCGTGGATTGAGACGGATTGACTCCCGGATCAGGCGTTCCGACTGGACCAGGTCGCCTTCGGCCAGGTGCATGCCCGCCAGCAGGAGGTGCAGGGCCGGGTCACGGGGGTGATCGAATCGGAGGCCGTCGGCCAGAAAGCGGGCATCGTCCAGCCGGTTGGTCTGCAGGTCGATTGCGACCAGCAGGAAGCGTGCCTCGAACGCATCCGGATCAGCCTGTATCCCTTCAACCAGGATTGGACGGGCACGTGCAAAATCTCCGGACCGGATCAGGTCGACGGCCTGCCGGATGCGTGCTTGAGCGGATGGCGGCGATGGTGGGACGGGGAGGGACGGGAGGGGTGCCGGTTGGTTGGATTTCTGGAGCATGGCCTGGAGCTGGTTGTTGCAGTAGGAATACCGGAAACGCACCAGGGTGTTCTGCCAGTCGGGATTCAAATGGATGAGTTGTTCAAAGTAGAACAATGCCTGGTGATATCCTGCGGCCGCGGCCGACCATTGTTCGCGTTCCCGTGCCTCGTCCGCCTGTTGCATGGACTGGTTGGCGCGTTCAAACCTTTCCGACACGGTGACGGGTTCCGGACTGCTTTCGGCAAGCAGCGGGACGGTGTATACGGGATTCATCAGGCAGGCTGTCGTGACGATCCAGATGACGAATGGTTTGTGACAGGAGTGGGTCATCGCCTTGATGGATAGGGGGTAAAAGCCTTCGAATCAAGCCCATTCGACAGGGGTATGGAGCCAAGGCGGTGGGGTCAGGTGGTTGGCTGGGACCGGAGTACATCGATCAGGCGGAGTATGTTGGGGACTGGCACATCGCCCGTCATGGCATGTGACGGGGCAGCGATATAGCCGCCTCCGGGGGCCATACCGGTCAACAGGCTGCGGGTCTCCCGCTCGACATCGTCCGGGGTCCCGAAGGGTAGGGTGCGCTGCAGGCTGAGTCCGCCCCAGAATGATAGCGCACCCCGGTAGCGGTCGCGCAACTGCCAGATGTCCATGACTTCGGGTTGGAAGGGGTCGAATACATGAACGCCGGCGGTGATCAGGTCCGGGAACAGGGATTCCACTTTGCCGCAACTGTGCAGGCTGACAAAGAGCCCTGCCTGCCGTGCTGCAGCACACATGCGGGCAAACGGCGGAAGGATGAATGTCCGCCAGAGATCCGGGCTGATCATGAGGCCGTTTTGAGAGGCCCAGTCATCGCCAAAATGAATGGCATCGACCCCGCAGGCGGCCGCCCGGCGGATGATGCCGATGTTGAATTCGGCGATTCGTTCCAACAAGTCATGGACAAAATCCGGTTCTGTCAGGAAATACACCATCAGGTCTTCCATGCCCGTCAATGCCCAGGCCCGTTCAAAGAGTGCGAACCCGATGGACGCCATCTGGAAGTGATCGGGATGTCGGGCGAGGTTGTGCTGGATTTCACGATCAATCGGCACGGATTCCGGATCGGGAAAACGGAATCCAGCCAGGGAGGGGGAGGTGAGGAGCGGGGATGTCACTACGCCGAGTGTCCGGTCGACCGTCCGGTTCCATACCACCCCGAACCAGTCCCGGAAGAAACCGGGCCGGACCTCGGCCCATCCGTGGTTGGTGTGGGCGGCCACCACATAGCTGCCCGTGGCCTCCACGGGATCGACCCGTTTACCCAGCGCCTGCTGCATATGTTCCCAGGATTCGACGGTAAACTTGATGCAATAGGGAACCGGCCGAACGTCCCGGTGCTGAAGGACGGTCTGGACGGCCTCACGTGGGGTCAGTGTCAAGGGCGGGATTCCTTTGGTGCGGGTGTGTGGGACGCGTGACCCGGGTGGCATATGCGGCGATAGTTGCGGGATCCGAATACCTGTTCCCCGTCGAAGAACGTCCATTCGATCCAGGAGAGTATCCGTGACTTGAGCCTTTGATGTCGATGGCGGATACCGCCCGGAGCGGGTCGGGTGGCGCATGCCAGTTCGTCCTGCCAGTCCATGGCTGCGATGCGGGCCTGCATCACGGCCGGATGGGTTCCGTTAAAACGGGGCACATCGTCCAGCGGGCCGAATTGGAACCCTTCGGGTGCCTGGTCGTACTCACGGGTGGCCTGTTGTGTGCCGGCGTGGACGGTACGCAGGGCGCGGTTCTTGTTCTGCATCAGGCGTGGTGGACGGACCCATCCGTAGTGGTAGATCGATGCGGCGACATCCGCGACCCCCAGCTTGCGTGCGTTGCCGGTCTGCCAGGGATGTTCATACCGGCTGATGGCGCGGAAGGATTGGGCACTGTGCCAGGAGTGGATGTCGGGCCGATTCCGGACCGCCCGGATCTCACGTGAGTACCAGGCGTGGCTCCTGAAACAATGATCATAATCGCCCCAGAAGTGGTGGTAGCGGAACAAGAGCCCCTCCACCCGCGGATCATCGTGGAGTTCCAGCATCCGATCGCGGATCACCGGCAGATCCTGCTCGTGCAGGACTTCATCCGCCTGCAGGTAGATCCGCCAGTCACCCGTACAGGCGTGCAGGGCGATGTCCGTTTGAAAGGCATTGATCGCACCGCGGTGAAAATGGGCCGGATCCCAAACCGTGTCGATGATGCGGATACGTGGATCCCCGATTCCGGCAATCTGGTCACGGGTTGTATCGCCGGGGGAGCCCTGGCCGACGGCGATAACGAATTCCTCCACCAGCGGAAGTGCGGACCGGATGGATTCCACGACCGGGTAGTAGAGGGAAACACCGTTGCGTACAAATGAGAAAGCGCTGATTTTCATGGGGCGTTTGCGGGAGTCGGGGCGGCGGTTGTTCCCGGGATGTCAGGCGCCGGAACCATGGGTTCATCCCGGTATTGGATCAAGGTCCAGGTGTGGGCGTCCTGCTTCTTGAAAACCAGGATGCTGGATGCTGTTCGAAGCTGGTATTCGGTTTCGTTCCGGGACAGGACTTCGATCAGGTGCTTGCGGAACCCGGTTTTCATGAACGGGAGATTGATCGTGTCGCCGGTGGTCTCCTTGCCGGCCGGCCGTGGATCTGTTGTGATGGTGACCTTGTTGGTATCGCAAAAACCGGCCAGTTGGCCTGCCGGTTCACCGCCGATTGCGGTTACAAACCGTGAATAGCAGGTGAACAATTCGAAGGGAATTGATTCGTCCCGGCAATAGCGGAGCAGTTCCATGTCGGGTTCGGCCGACCGGACCGGCAGGCAGAGCAACATCAGCAGGAGGGTCAGGGGTGTGCATGGACGTATCATTGGGAACATCCTCGCAGATCGATCGGCCAGGTTTCTGCGGGACTGCCGGCCCGTATCATGTTGAATGCGTCGAACAGGTTGACGGTTGGATCGCAGTGGGAGACGTACAGGGAAATCCGGTCGCCACAGCGGGGGCGACGGGTTCCGGGCGGGGTTAACAGGCGTCCATATTCGTCGCCGAACCATTCATAGGACAGATGTGACCATTCAGGTTCAGCAGGCACCGGGGAAGCACCATCCC
The DNA here is from genome assembly GCA_001803315.1 of Lentisphaerae bacterium RIFOXYC12_FULL_60_16. Classification (GTDB taxonomy): domain Bacteria; phylum Verrucomicrobiota; class Kiritimatiellia; order UBA8416; family YA12-FULL-60-10; genus YA12-FULL-60-10. The sequence goes on along the minus strand of MHBQ01000132.1, from coordinate 101,347 downwards.
GATACATGGTCTTAAGCCCGGCATCCACGGTAACATGGGACGGGTGGTGGGTTCCGATGACGGTGGTAAGCAGGCGGAGCGGGGGGGTAAAGGTGTGGGTGGGTGTAAGGCATCCCCGGCTTTGAACGGTCCGGTAATCGGCGTCCATCAGGGCGTAGGAGCCAGCCTGGAGGTCGGTCAGTGCGGGTATCTCGATGTCGATGTCGAACGTGCCGGTTCCGCCACCGGTGAAAATGGTGCACGCCGGATATTGCCGCCGCAGCGACTCGAACGTTTGTCCGGCCTCCTTCATGCAGGTGAGGGAGGCGGTCCGCCGTTCCTCGAATGCCCGGATGTGCTGAACCTGTCCGGCATAAGCCTGGATACCGCGAAGCCGCAGGGTGGGGAATGCCGCGAGTGCCCGGGCGAAGGAGACTGCATCGCAGGGGGGGATACCCGTGCGGTGCAGTCCGACATCGAGATCGATCAGGATGTCGAGGGAACGGTTATGTGCAGCCAGGGATTGATGCAGGATCCTGGCGGTTTCATGGGAATCCAGTACCAGCATAAGGTGGGGGGCCCGTTCCAGCAGGGCCGGTACCCGTTGCAGACGGGTGGAGTCGGCTACCGGGCCGGTCAGCAGGATGTCGGTGATGCCGGACAGGGCCAGAACTTCCGCTTCCCGCAGCTTGGCCACGCATATGCCGACGGCTCCAACCTGCACCTGGCGGTGGGCGATCCGGGAACACCGGTGGGACTTGGCATGGGGGCGCAAGGCTTTGCCGGCGCGGTTGACGGCCGCCTGCAGGGTGTGCAGGTTCGCTTCCATCAAATCGGCATCCATGACCAGACAGGGTGTTTCCATGCCCCAGCAAAGGCCATTCCGGTTAAAAAGGCAAGTGTGGAGACAGGTTTCCGACAATATGCTTTTCGTTGAAGGATCGGGTGATTGTGTTACGATTCCATCCGGTTTAACCCATACGATACCGACTCATTATCGGGAGGTTTATGATGGCGGAACGAGGGCGTGAACACTGGGGCTCCCGTATCGGGATTATTCTGGCGGTTGCGGGCAGCGCCATCGGGTTGGGAAATTTTCTGCGGTTTCCCGCGGTTGCCTGCCGCAACGGCGGCGGCGCCTTCATGATTCCGTATTTCATTTCCTTCCTGTTGCTGGGGATTCCCCTGTGCTGGATGGAGTGGAGCATGGGCCGATATGGCGGACGTTATTCCCACGGGAGTTTGCCGGGCATCCTGGATGCGGTGGTCCGGAAACCCTGGGCCAAATATCTGGGGGTTCTCGGTTTGTTTGTGCCTGCCGTCATTTTCCTGTATTACACCTACATCGAATCATGGTGCCTGGCCTTCAGTGTGTTTTCATTGGCCGGCACGTACCGGAACGTTGCCGAACCCCTGGCTATGAAAACCTTCCTGCAGGGATTCCAGGGGTTGACGGACGGCAGTTCGCTGGGACCCGCCTATGGCTTCTTCCTGATCACGTTTGCGGTGAACATGATGGTGGTTTACCGTGGCCTGACCCGCGGAATTGAATTTCTGTGCAAGATCGCCATTCCGGTATTGCTGGTGGGCGGGGTCCTCCTGGTCATCCGTATCTGGACCATGGATTCACCGGTTCCGGACATGCCGGACCGGACGTTGAACCAGGCGCTGGGATTCATGTGGAATCCCGATTTCGGGGCGTTGCGCAATCCCACCGTTTGGATTGAAGCGGCCGGCCAGATATTCTTCACCTTGAGTGTCGGTCTGGGCGCCATCATGACCTACGCCTCCTACCTGCGTGAACAGGATGATGTGGTCCTGTCCTCGACAACCGCCTGCGGCATGAATGAGATGGTTGAGGTGGTGATTGGCGGCAGTCTGGTGATCCCCGCGGCGTATCTCTTTTTCGGGCTGGAGCAGACCCGGGCCATGGCCCAAAGTTCCTTTGACCTGGGGTTTGTGACCATGCCGTGCATCTTTAACGGTATCCCCTGGGGTGATGTCTTCGGGTTCTACTGGTTTTTCCTGTTGTTCCTTGCGGGCATAACCTCCTCGATATCGCTTATGCAACCGCTGGTGTCGTTCCTGGAGGACGAATTCGGTTGGACCCGGCATCGGGCGGTCACGGTGATCGGCATCTTTGCCTTTGTATGCAGCCATGCCTGCATCTTCGGGTTGTCGATGGGAGTCCTGGATGAATTTGATTTCTGGGGCGCCACCCTGGCCATCGTGATATGTGCCATGATCGAAGTGCTGGTGTTTATCCGCTATATGGGGGTGGCACGAGGTTGGGAGGAACTTCACCGGGGCGGCGATATCCGGCTGCCGGGCTGGTTAAAAGGGGTTTTCTATGTGACGCCGGTATACTTGGGCGCCATTTTACTGTACTGGGCGATTTTCAGCTGGGTACCATGGATCGCCAAGCCGATGGGGTGGGATATCTCGGTCAGTTGGGTGGACGGCATCCGTGTTCAAGCCGGGTCCGTGAATGGCGTCATCCTGCTGGTTCGTACGTTCCTGCTGGCCTTCCTGGTTGGATTACTGTGGATGATACGCGTTGCCTGGAAGCGGAAACTCCCTGCAAGGCAGGGGACGGGAGGTGCGGCATGAACCTGTTGGGATGGGCTATGCTGCTCGTGTCGTGGACGGCCATCCTGTTGCTGGTGGCGGTGTGCGTCCGGAAGATCCTGATTGTGGACCGGGACAACATTCATGCCCCGCTCGATATCGATACGGATCCGCACTCCGATCCGAAATGAAAAGGCCTCCGCACCAGTCGGCGGAGGCCTTTCCCTCAAACACGAAACCGTGATGATCCGGTTACGGAACCTGGACCATCTTCTTGCCGCAGGCGCACGTGCCGGCTTCGGCTGACAACGCCAGGCATTTCCCATCCGCGCAGGCGAACTTGCCGCCGACGCTGACTTCGCGGACGTCCTTGCCGCAGCTACATTGGTAAGGATCGTCTGGATTCATCTTGCATTTGCAATCGGCCTTGCACGTACAGCAGTTGGCCTTGCCGGCCTTGATCTCGAGCACTTTCAAGGCGGTCATGTCGGCTCCGCAGCATTTCGCAGCCTTGAGTTCCACCTTGGCGCATTTTTCACATATGAAACAGGCAACATCCTTAACAACCATCGGTTTTGCCGCGACAGGAGCAGGGGCTGCTACAGCCGGAGCAGGAGCTGCTACAGCCGGAGCAGGGGTTGCCGCAGCCGGAGCAGGATCGGCTGCAAAGCCGTTCATGGTTGCGATGAGACAGACAGCCAGAATACCCGTAATACCATTCTTCATGATGCCTTATCCTCCTTAGAACGCAATGAACCGAAAGGTCGTTGCATGCCGGTATCAATAGGCGAGGAGCCGTGGTTTGTCAAGGACTGCACGATATGACCAGCGGCCCGGTGGGGAATAAAAAGCGCCGCCCCGGAACCGGGGCGGCGCCATGTGATGCAGCTTAATTAAGCCGAATGTTACTTCTGTTCGACTTTCTCAAAGCCCTGGGCGGTCAGGATGTTCGCATCGCCATCCTTGGTCACAACGCCCTTGACGGCGACCATCTGGCCGGCCAGTTCAACGAGCTTGGCTTGCATATCGCCAGCCTTGACGACCACCACGGCGCCGTCTTCGGCGGTCACGGTGACCTTGGCCACGGTTCCGTCATCGGCCTTTACGACCTCGAGTTTGCCCTTGACCACTACGGCGGCTGCTTCATCCGCCATCGCGATTCCGACCATTCCTGCCACCAACAGAACTGCCAACACTGCTGCGAAACGCTTCATTTTGTAGACTCCTGATATTTTTATCGTACGTTAAATTTCGAACCGTCCAAGGTCGGGACACAATCCCACGGGGATGAATTCGGTGGATGTACGAGACTCGTCAAGCACCTGCAACCCGCGGCATGTGTTGCCGACACACCATACCAATCCATTCAACAGTCCGTTCGAAACGACTGGTGACCGGTACTACCGGAAGAATGGATTCAACATGCGTATCAGTAACTGCCGTTCTTGACTCCTTTCCGCGGGTTAGACGGAGCTTCATCAGCCTCGCGAGACACGATACAGGTACGCCGGTTCAGGCGGGGACGGGCGTACTGCCAAACTTCAAACAACCAGACAGGCGCGGTTCATCCCATATCCGTAGCCGGGTGTCCAGCACAATCAGACAGCATCCGGGCCGGCTCCAGCGGAAATGACAAACTCACAGATGCGCCCCCGCGGCCGGCCCCCGTCGATATGCGGGGAATGAGCGGTTGAGCGCGGCCGGGTTATCCGAGATCGAGCAGTTCCTTGATATCGTCCCAGGAAAGGTTCTGCATCACGGCTTCGTCCGATTCGACGGTGGCGGCAATGAGTTCGCGTTTGCGGTCCTGGAGGGCAAGCACTTTCTCCTCCACGGTGTCCCGGGTTATCAGCTTGATGCTGTAGACGGTGCGTTGCTGGCCGATCCGGTAGGCCCGGTCGGTGGCCTGGTCTTCCACGGCCGGATTCCACCAGGGATCGAAATGGATGACCATGTCGGCGCCGGTCAGGTTCAAGCCGGTTCCGCCGGCCTTGAGACTGATCAGGAAAATCGGGATGGACCGGTCCTGGTTGAATTGGTGGACGCTTTTCATCCGTTCCCGCGAGGCGCCGTCGAGGTAACAATAGGACACGCCCCGGTCATCGAGCGTACGCTTCAGGATGGTCAGCATGGATACAAACTGGCTGAAGACCAGGATGCGGTGCCCGCCGTCCATGGCTTCATCCACCAGTTCCCAGAACAGGTCGCACTTGGCCGAGGGGTTCTCGGGTTTGAGGTCGGGCATTTTCAGTAAATCGAGGTGGCAGCATACCTGCCGGAGCCGCATGAGTGTGGCCAGTATCTCCATGCGGCACCGTTCGAATCCGCGTTGCCGGACCAGGTTCTGGATGTTTCGCCGCGATTGATCGAGTATGGCGGCATACACCACTTTCTGGTCGGGGTTCAGGTGGCAGAAGGATACCCGCTGGATCTTGGGCGGCAGGTCCTTGGCGACATCGGATTTCAGGCGGCGCAAAAGAAACGGCGACAGTTTGCGTTTCAGGACCGCGGTCGCCTGTTCGGCTTCGGCGCCACCCTTCGAGATGGGAAGGTCGAACCGTTGACGGAACGCATCATGCCGGCCCAGGTAGCCGGGCATCAGGAAATCCATGATGGACCAGAGGTCGGTGACGCTGTTTTCCATCGGGGTGCCGGTGAGGACCAACCGGTGCCGGGCCCGGAGCTGTTTGGTGGCCACGGCATTGCGGGTGGAGCGGTTCTTGATGTGCTGGGCCTCGTCCAGCACCACGGCCAGGAATTCCCGTTGTTCATAATGCTCGATGTCCCGCCGCATGAGGGAATAGGACGTGATCAACATCTGGTAGGAATCGAGCTGTTCCCACCACGCGTGCCGTTCAGCGCCCGTGAGTGCCAGTGCCCGGATGCCGGGGGTGAACCGGGCGGCTTCCTCCTGCCAGTTTTCCACGAGGCTGGTCGGGCAGACGATCAGGACGGGAGCGGCGCCCCCTTCGCCCAGCAGCGCCTGTATCCAGACCAGCGCCTGGATGGTTTTTCCAAGCCCCATTTCATCGGCCAGGATTCCGCAGAACCCGCTCCGGGATAGGGTATACAACCAGTTGACGCCGGATACCTGGTAGGGGCGCAGCCGGGCCGCATTGACGGCGTCGATCGGGGCCGGGGTCCGGTTGAGCGAAGGGGCCAGCCGTTCCGCCTGGTCACGCCAGGAAGGGGGAGCCTCGACATCCACCCCGTCGAGCACATCCAGCGAGGTCTTCAGGTAGGGTCCATACAGGGAATCAACCCGGAAGGAGCCCGGCGCCGATCCATCGCTGGTTGAACAGTCGGAAAAAACGTCGTGCAGGGACTGCACCGCTTCCGAGTCCAGCAGGATGGTGCGTCCCCCCCGTTCAATGAACGATTCCCCCTTGCGCAGGGCCAGGTGGATCTCTGCCGGATCAAGCTTGGATCCGTTGGTATCCTCGAAGGAGAAGTTTACCTCGAACCACCGCTGGCCGGATCCCTGGGACTCGATGTGCACGATGGGGGTTGCAAAATCCGCGGATTCCATGCAGGCGGAAGCCCGTCCCTCCAGGTTGATGGTCCACCCGCGTCGCCGCAGGGCGGGTATGATTCCGCCGAGGAAATTGAGGACATCCCGTTTGCCCACCCGGGGCGCAATGGAATCGCCGGTCAAGGCGTTCAGCCCGAAGGATTCCAGGGTTTGCAGGGCACGGCGTTCGGCTTCCAGGTTGCGTACCAGGTAGCGGGTCAGATCCTGGGGGTCCGGAATGGCAAACGGGCCTTTGGTGTCCGCCTTACCGGCGGGGATTTCCATGCCGTTTGCATACTGTGCGAACAGGGTGCTGGCCAGTGAGGCCAGGCTTCCCTGGACCAGCAGGCGGAAGGCGGGTACGGCGGGATCCACGGTGAACCAATCTTCCGAGACATCGGTCTCGACGGGCGTCTTCTCCTGGAGCAGGGGGAGTTCACACCGAAGGAAGTTCAACACGCCGGGCCGGGGGATGATGACCGGTTCCTGGTAGACGGAACGGTAGGGCCCCGGCAGCAGTTCGGCCAGTGGCCAGCAATGTCCGGCGCCGTATACCCAGCCCTCGCGTGCCGTGATCAGGTGGGTGGGGAATTCGCCGGGATTCTTGAACGGCAGTTCGGTGTGTGCGATCAGGATCAATTCGCCCGTCTCCCGGTCAAGGTCAAGCTTGAGGACCGTGTTCATGGGCGTGGACTGGACCTGGATGGCCGTGTGTCGGTCGCATTCCAGTGTCTGGCCCCGGCGAAGGCGGAGCACGTTCAGGAAATCGGTATCCCGGCAATGCAGGGTATGCCGCAGGGGGCCTTCGGCGATGTCTTCCAGCACAAACAGCAGGGCTTCCTCGCGCTTGCTGAACGACAACAATACCCCCGGCGGCAGGGACTCCGGCGGCAATACCTGGTTATGCACGGAGATTTCACAACGGATATCGACGGTTCCCCGGGTAAAATCTGCCAGCCAGGTTTCCGGCAGGATGAAGGTCAGGCTGGCCGGAATGGCTCCCGGCGTGTAGGGTGGAACCCGTTTCAGGTAGGCGGTGTCGGGAATGGATGCCAGGCGGGAGGCACGACGAAATTCCTCCTGGTATTTGACATCCCGCAACGGGTCGGTTTCCCGTTTCACGATCATCAGCCCGAGGGCAATGACATGCACGCAAATCAGGCCCCGTTCCCGGTTGGCGTAACAGGGGCAGAGGTTTTCAACCGTACCGTCCGGCAGGACCTTCAGGGCGGTTTGCAGACGCTGGTTGTTGACCAGGACAGCACCTTTCAGCAGGGGCGGTTCATAGGCGGCTTCCAGGACCAGGCCGCGGTTGAGCAGGGATTCGGCGTCCCGCACAATCTGGGATCCCCCCCAATCGGTCAGCAATTTTTGGGTTAAGCCAGAGGCCATTTCAACCACCCGGGTGGACACCATTCCAAGCCGCAATGCATAAAACTTCCACAGTAAAACCAAAACCATACCCTTCACTTCGCACAGGGTCAAGCTCCGGCGATACACGGGATACGGCAATGCTCTGGACTTGTCTTATGGTTCCGGTTCAGCCATCATCACTTCGTAACCTAGGGTGTGTTGCCCGGCAGTTTGAATGCCGGGATGGAGGATGATGGATGAAAGCGGCCTTTTGGATTCCCTTTGCCTTGCTGGCCGGACTGGTGCTGGGTGGATTGGGTCCCCGCCAAAGCATGCGGCGGGAACGAGACGAGTTGGAACGTTTGCGGAAGGCTGTCCGTTCCGAGCGGCCAGCCCGAACGGATTTTGGCAACATGGTGGATTTCCTGCGTTTCCCGGGCACGGCTGGCCCTGCAACCGCCGCCACCGGAACCGTACGCGTTGCCGACCAGCCGGATGCTTCCGGCGTGGACGTAACGCCGGTTGCCACCGGGACGACGGAACGGGTTCGCGGCGGCCGGACGAACCTGAACATGGTCTCCTTCCAGGAACGGATCGAGGCGGCTTCCGAACTATGGCGTATACGATCGGATATGGTACGTTCGGGATTTCTCCGGTCCGCCCGCCTGACCCCCGAACAAACCGTGCAGTTTGACGTTCTGGTGGAAGCCATGAACATCCGCCTCAAGGACCGGATCGCCGAGTGGACGGAGGTCCTGGAACAGGCGGAATCGGTTTCACCGGAAACCGGTGTCCGCATGATCAATGATTTAAGCGAGGTGCTGGTGCTGACCTACGATGAGATGGACCGGACCCTGTCGCCCGAATGGCGGCAGAATGCCGGAACCTCCTTTGATCTGGGAAGCCTGATTGACCCGGCGGTTGCCATGCCGTTGACGAAGGTGGAACCCAAGTTCCGTGATCGCGCCCGCATGCGGAGGACGGACCCGGTTTGGAATACGCAGAGCGGGGGGGCACCGGTCTCGGTTGCCCCGTAACGGTGGATTTCAAATGATGCCATGGTGGAAACAGACGTGGATCGTGGCCCGGCACGAATTGTCCGATGCCGTTCGCAGTCGCCGGGCGGCGGTCATGATGGTGTTGTATGTGGCGGGAGCCGTCACCTCCATCAACGGGTTCATCAACGTGCTGCAGAAGCTGGAGTTGCAAATTGCGCAGACCCTGGGGGTTGAAGCCTTGTCCTCGGCCGGAGCGGTTACGGACACCCTGTGGAAGTCGCGCCCGTTCCGCAACATGCTGATGTCGCTGGTGGGGGACCGGTCGGTCGCGATGGACCTGTTGTCGATTCCCCCGATTGCCCTGATCTACGGGTGGGTGGCCTTCACGTTTGTGCCCATGCTGGTGATGCTGGTGACCCCGGCCCGGGTAGCCGAGGAAATAGGGAGCGGGGCTGTCCGGTTCGTGGTGCCACGGTGCACGCGATCCGCCTGGTGTGCGGGCAAGGTGGCGGGTCAATCGGCGCTGGTGATCCTGGCGCTGATCCTGAGCGTGGCCGGTGCCTGGACGGTGGCCCGCCTCCGTTTGCCGGGCATGGACGGGTGGGCGGTTGCGCAGGCCATGATGATGCTGGCGGGCAAAACCTGGATCTATGCCTTTGCATTTGTCGGGCTGGCGGTCGGCATTGCCCAGTTCCACCGTTCACCGAACCAGGCGACGGCCCTGGGTTTCATCGCCTGGATGGTGCTCGGGATTGTGGGGATCATGTGTCATTTTTATGCGGGACCCGGGATCCGGCAGATCTGGCTGGTCATCGAACTCATCATACCCCAGGGCCATCGCATGGACTTGTGGCGGATGGACGGCGCCTACCTGTTGTCGGGGTGTGCCTTCCTGGCATCCCTGGGCATGTGCTATGCCGCGGTCGGTTACGCGTATTTTTCGAGGCGTGATGTATGAACCTGGCATTGGAATTAACCGGAGTGACCAAGTCGTATGGCCGGCGGAAGGCGCTGGACGGTCTGAACCTGCGGGTTCCAGCCGGATCACTGTTCGGGCTGGTCGGCAGCAACGGGGCCGGCAAGACCACCGCCATGTCGGTCGTGTCGGGTATCGTCCAACCGGACGGCGGAGTTGTCGACCTGCTGGAGTCCGGCGCCTTTGACCCGGTCCGCCATGCGGGACGGGTGACCGTGCTGCCCCAGGATGCACTGTTGCCGAGGGAATCCCGGGTCCGCGAGATCCTGGGATTCTATGCCGAATTGCAGGGGGTTCCGCCCGCGGACATCGGGCCCATGGTCGGGCGGCTGTTGCAAACCGTCCACCTGGCGGACCGGGCTGATTCCGCCATCCGGACCCTGTCGCACGGCATGGCACGCCGGGTCACGCTGGTCCAGGCATTTCTGGGCGACCCGGACCTGGTCCTGCTGGATGAACCCATGAGCGGGCTGGACCCCCGTGAAGCGCAGAATGCCCGTCATTTCCTTGCCAGCCGCCGTGCCGGCCAGACGGTGGTGATCAGTTCGCATAACCTCCATGAGATTGAACGGATGTGTGACCGTGTTGCCGTGGTGGAGAAGGGACGGACGCTGCTTCAGGACACCATGGACGGAATCACCGGCCGTCGCCATGTCATCCGATACCGGCTCATGCCGGCGTCCTGGGACCTGGCGAAGCTGGAGGCACGCCTGCCGGATATGATCCTGGAACGTTCCCCGTCCGGCGATGCCCTGGAATGCCGTTATCGCGGGGATCTGGCAACCGTGAACGCGGTGATTCTCGGATTTCTGCTCGAATCAAAGGTCGGGGTGTTGCAGGTGTATCCCGGGGACGAGTTGGAACACGCCTATTTGAATTCCACCGGGGTTCCGGTTCAACCCGGGGCATAAACGGTGTTTGGTTTGGAGTTGCAGAATCAAGGAGGTGAACGATGGATTGTCGACTGGTATTGACGTCGGAAAGCGGCAATGAACCCTTTGTCCTGGCCGAGGGTATCACCACCCTGGGGCGTGCCACGGACAATCATATTCAACTGACCCAGCATGCCGTGTCCCGGCATCATGCCCGGATCCACAACCTGTCGTCGGTTGTCGAGATTGAGGATCTGGGGAGCGCCAACGGCACCAAGGTCAACGGAACCCGGATAACCCGCGTGCGACTGGCGCATGGCGCACAGATTGCCGTTGGGGATGCCAACTTCCTGTTTGAGGAGACGGATGCGATCGGATTGGAGGATGCCGCCCAACACCGGGACTATTCGACCCGGGCGCGTGCCACCACGGTACGGATCAAGCCGGTGCAGCCCGTATCCGCTTCCCCTGGAGCCGGTTCGGGGGCTCGACCCCTCCGGCCGGTTCGTCCCTTTGTTCCCAACCGCCCCAAAGATGCATGATGGCGCTTCCCCGATTATGGCAGGGTTGGTCCGGTGTTGGTTTGACGGTGCTGGTCGTCAGCCTGCTCTGGTTTGGTGGACCGGTCGGTGCGGTTCTCACACGATGGGTCATACCGTCCTGGCTTCCCGCGACGGTTTCCGATGTTCGGATCAACCGATGGATCTCCGGTGATCATTCCGTACCGGATGGAAGCATGGGAATCGTGTTGTACATCCATCCGGATCGCATCCGCACCCTGCTGCATGAGGTTTCTCCCTGGTCCTGGCTGTTGCCGGGAGGCTTGATTCCGGACGAGTCGTGGATCGAGGGGAACTGGCGGCCCCGTTCGGATGAATGGACGGATCCACGGGGCATTCCAATCGGCATCCGGATCTCGCGTTCCACCGGACCGGCTCCCCGGTTGACCGGGCGGTTTTCATCCGCACAGGTCAATCGCATGCTGGATGCGACCGGCGGGTTGCGATGGGACCGGCGCAAGGAATGGATGCTGGGCCATTACCGGATGTTGTCGAATGTCCGATTTGACTGGGCGTCCATCCGGTCGGAACCGGCCGTTGCGGATACGGACGGGGTAACCCGGCGATTGCGCCTGGATGCCGGGGGATGGTACCGGGTGGAATTGGTGGACGGGAAGTTGCAGCTTCGGTCCACGGCCCGGGTGGAGCAGCTCAAGGGATGGGTGGATATCCGTTTTGAACCGGCCGGGGATCACCTGAGATCCCGTTACGAGGCGCGTCTCACGCACCTGGAAGCCAAGGCGCGCAACTGGCCGCCCTGGGCGGAATCATGGACGTCCGAGAGCCTGAAAAGCTCGCTTGAAGACTCGTTGAACCGTGAAAAGTCCCGGCGCAAATGGCAATCCCAGCGGTTTCCGGTATGGTTACCCCATGATCTGGATCTCGATCTTGAGTGTGTGACCATCGAACCGGAAGCCGGACAGCCCGGACAGGAGTTGCCATGAAGGTAGCCGTTGCGTGCGGAGGGACGGGTGGTCATGTGTTGCCGGGCTTGACGACGGCACGTGAATTGATGCGCCGCGGGGCGACGGTCACGCTCTGGCTTGCCGGGCGTGATGTGGAGGCCGGTTCAATCAGCGGATGGGAGGGACCCGTGGTTTCCATCCCGGTCCCCGCCATGACGAACAGCCGTTGGGGATGGTTGGGCAAGGCGATCGGCCTGGCCTGTACGATCCGGTCAAGCCTCGCCGTCATGCGGCGCCAGCCTCTCGACGTGCTGCTCGCCATGGGTAGTTATGCCTCGGTAGGGCCGGTGGCAGCTGCCCGGCGCCTGCGGGTTCCGGTTGTCCTGCATGAAGCCAACGTGGTTCCGGGTCGGGCAGTCACATGGTTGGCGCGCTGGGCCGATGCCGTGGCGGTGAGCTTCCCCCAAACACGCCGTTGGCTGAAACACCGGCGCATCGTTGAAACCGGATTTCCCCTCCGGGGGGATCTCGACGACCGTTTCTCCGGTGCGGAGTTCCATAAGCAGGCGTTTACGGTGCTGGTCATGGGCGGGAGCCAGGGCGCCCATGCCCTCAACCTCCTGGCCGTCGAGGCCTTCCGTGCCTGGAAACAGCAGGGCGCCAGATTCCAGGTGTTGCACCTGGCCGGTCGCCATGATGCTTCCAGGGTGGAGGATGCCTACCGGTCGGCCGGCATCGATGCACGGGTGTATGGTTTTCTGGGTGCGATCGGCAAGGCGTATCATGCTGCCGATTGCGCCATTGCCCGGTCCGGCGCCGGCGCCTGTTTTGAATTGCTGGCCTGCCGGGTTCCCGGCCTGCTGGTGCCGTTGCCGTCCGCCGCCCGCGATCATCAAACCGCGAATGCACAGGCCATGCAGGAATGGGTCGGTATGGACTGGATACGACAGGCGGACCTCACGGCGCAACGACTGCTGGAAACCCTCAATCGGTACCGGGCGTTGTCCGGCCCCCTTGACAATATGCGCCATCGCATGGAAAATGCAGCCTTGGTCAATGGAGTCGGGTCCCTGGCTGAACTGGTTGAATCGATGGCAGGCAGCCGTCTGGCAGGCGCCGCTCCGGAGGGATGATCGCGATGCCGATTTACGAGTATTATTGCCCGGATTGCCACATGGTGTTCAATTTTTTTTCCAAGCGGATCAATCCGTCGGCCCGGCCGGCGTGCCCCAAATGCGCACGGGCAGAACTGGAACGGCAGGTGTCCGCATTTGCCCTGGGCGGAAAACGGGGCGATTCCGAGTCGTCCGGCATGCCGGATGATTTTCCGGTGGACGAACGGAAAATGGAACGGGCCATCACCGAACTGGCCTCCCAGGCGGAATCAATCAAGGAAGATGATCCCCGCCAGGCCGCCAACCTGATGCGCAAGTTTTCCAAGATGACCGGGATGGAATTCGGCAAGGGGATGGATGAAGCCATCGGGCGCCTGGAAGCGGGTGATGATCCCGAGCAGATTGAGAAGGAAATGGGCGACCTGATGGAGAAGGAAGAACCGTTCGTCATGGCGGGCGGTAGCGGGAAAAAAGGCGCCCGGTCCGCCCCTCCCGTGGTGGATCGGACCTTGTACGATCTCTGACCGGCTTACCGGCAAGCCAAGGTATGCCAGGCGGCGGGCAGGCAGGCAATCACATCCTGTGCCGTGAGACCCGGCTGTGACTGTTCTCCGGCAGCACAATCACCCGCTGTCCCATGCAGGAAGACCCCGAGACGGGCGGCATCCATCGCGCATAATCCCTGGGCCAGCAGGGCGCCGATTATGCCGGCCAACACATCCCCCATGCCGCCTTTCGCCATGCCGGGATTACCCGTACGGTTTATCCAGGGCGGTTCGCCGGGAGCGGTAACCACGGTGCCGGCACCCTTGAGAACCACGGTGGACCCGGTAAGCTCCGCCAGCTGCCGGGCCGCTGACAGGCGGTCCTGCTGAACCATTTCAATGTCGCACCCGAGCAGGCGGGCTGCTTCACCGGGATGCGGAGTCAGGACGCGCCGGGGAGCGGAGCAGGCGCGCAGGGTCCCGGATTGGCCGGCCAGCAGGTTCAAGGCGTCGGCGTCCAAAACCAGGGCATCCGGCGGGGTTTGCAAAAGGTTGTCGAGCAGGGTCCGTGTGGCAGGTGTCTGACCCATCCCGGGACCGGCAATCACGGCCTGGAATGCGGACGGAGGCCGGGGCAGGGCCCGCAGCGCGTCGACCGACAAGGTCTCGCCGGACGAATCGGGTGGGGCGGCGACCATCGCTTCCGGCATCCGGGCCGTGGCGGCAGTCTTCAGTGCGCCGGGAACCAGCATCGTGAGCAATCCAACCCCGGACCGGAGTGCGGCAAGACCGGCCAGGATCGGGGCTCCCGTGAAAAGCGTGGATCCCCCGATGACCAGCAGGTGGCCGAACGTTCCCTTGTGGGAGGTTGCCGGTCGGGCCGGCATCCATTGCATACAATCATCCCGGGTGATCAGGTGCAGGTGGTCGTCGCATTCCGCAATCAAAGCATCCGGTATGCCGATCCATCCCGGGCATACTCGTCCGACATGGTCGGTTGCCGGAGACAGGAGTAGACCCGTTTTGGGCAGGCCTAGCGTAATGGTCAGGTCCGCCCGGACGGCGATGGGTTTGGGGGTTCCCGTGTCGGCATTGAGGCCGGACGGGAGGTCGATGGACACCACGGGAATATGCCGCCCCATACGGTTGATCCACTCGATGGCTGCACGGGCGGTCCCTCCCACGGGTCCCTTGAATCCGGTACCCAGGATTCCATCCACGATCAGGCTTATGGCATCACCGGCATCGCCGGGGGTGCTTGCCCAGTCGACGGGGTCGGGGCATTCCCGGCACACGATGCCGTCGGCCAGTGCCTGCAGGACATGCGAACGGGCATCACCGGTGTAATCGGCCACGAAACAGGTGGTCCGGATGCAGACGGGAACCCCCCGCATTTTGAGATGGCGGGCGGTGACAAAGGCATCGCCGCCGTTGTTGCCTTTGCCGGCACACAGGCAAACGGGTGCGTGCGATGCGGGTTGACGGCGGAGGAATTGTGCGGCAATGGCATCGGCAACCGCCTTGCCGGCACGTTCCATCAGGACGCGGCCGGGAATCTGGTAATCCCGGATGGTAACGGCATCCAGACGGCGCATGGTTTCGGCGGTGACGGCTTTCATGGTGCCGGTGAGGAAAGCAGGAGTGCCTGGGCCATGGCGTAATGGGCGGTATGGGAAAGACTGATCAGGACCTGGCCGACGCCGAGGGAATCCGCCCAGCGCCGGGCCCGCTCACTGAAATGGACGGATGGGGCGCCGGTGTCGGCATCGCGGACCACTTCAATATCCAGCCATCCGAGATGGGGCCCCAGTCCGGTGCCGAATGCCTTCGACACGGCCTCCTTGACGGCGAATCGTCCGGCATAATGCCGGGCGGGGACCGCCTTGGTATTGCAGTAGTTGCGTTCCCCGGAAAGGAATACCCGGTCGACAAAGCGGGCACCCCACCGGTCGATGAGTTCCCCCATGCGGTCGTTCTCGACCAGGTCCACACCGATGCCCAGGACGGCAGCCGGCTGGATCATGGTCGTCCTCCCCGGTATGCCCGCATGGCTTTGCGCATGGTTTTTACGGCTATAACCAAGCCGTTGAATACGGCGTCGCACACGATGCTGTGCCCGATGTTGAGCGTGTCAAGGTGGGGGATTTCGAGGATGCCGCCAAGGTTGCCGGTGTGGATGCCGTGCCCCGCATTAACCTTGAGCCCAAGCGCGTGGGCACGCGTGGCTGCCTCGACCAGGCGGTCCAACGCGGCGGGCGCCGCCGCATCCGGAGCATTGCAGAAAGTTCCGGTATGCAGTTCGATATACGGCGCCCCGGTTTCGGCTGCGGCTTCGATCTGCTGGATGTCGGGATCGATGAAGAGGCTGACACTGATGCCGTTTTCCCGAAGCAGGCGGGTTGTTTTTGCGAGTTCACGTTGCTGTCCCGCCACGTCCAGTCCCCCTTCGGTGGTGAGCTCTTCCCGGCGTTCCGGAACGATGCAGACTTCCTGCGGACCGATATCAGCGGCGATACGGACGATGGGCGGGGTGTTGGCCATCTCCAGGTTCATCGGAACAACCAGGCATTTACGCAACAGGACCACATCGGCGTCCTGGATGTGGCGCCGGTCTTCCCGGAGGTGAATGGTGATGCCGTCTGCACCGGCCGCCTCGCAACATCGTGCCGCCTGGAGCAGGTCGGGGTAGGGTGTATGGCGGGCCTGCCGGAGGGTCGCCACATGGTCGATGTTCACACCCAATCGCAACGGAACCTTGGCTGTCATGGTCGTTTGCCTTCGTGTACGGTTAACGTTTATACCGTCTCATACTAGCCGGAGTGCCGGTGGGATTCCAGTCTTATTGGGAAGGGGTTATTGCCGGGGTGGATTTGTCCCGATCACAGAAGAAGTTGGACGTGGTGCGATCCGGATGTTAGGTAAGGCGTGTTTGGCGGGGGATGCGGGGGGGCTTTCGTGAATACGGATGGTTTTAAACGGCGGGCTATGCACCTGATTGCACGGTATGATCAGCCGGACATGGGCGCCTATGAACGGCACATCGTGCGGCTGGCCAGGATCTGGCATTCGATTATTGGCGCCAGACGTCCGGTGCAGGGAATTGTCGCAACCGTGTATGATGAATTGCAACAGGTCGTGCCGTCGGATTATGGGCTCGGGTGGGATGAACTCAAGGAGCAGTTTACCGCCTGGGGGTTGGATGCGGGCTGGATTACCGTAGACGAAACCTCAGGACGCCCCGTGGTGACACGTCCCGGTAAACCCCGGCTGGCTAAACGGTGATAACCAAGCCTGGAAATAACGAAACGGGCATGCCGACACCTGAAATATTGCACACCTGAAATATTGCGCTTGCAGGCTGTTCAAGGGAGTCATACATTTCTCCATCGATAGTTTTGCTTCAAGCGCGTTTACTCGGTCAACACGTTGAAAGGGATAAAAATGAAGGCAATACGGGTTATGATGCCGGTGGCGATGGCGGTGGTTTTGATGGCGGGCTGCCGTGGACCAAAAGCGCAAAGCGACAAGACGATTTTCGGGATGATGCAGGAAAAGGCCAATGCCATCACCGACGCTGGTGGCCTGGCGGCCGTTGGAATCGGTTCATCGCGCACGGTGAATCTGGCCCTCGACAAGGCCAAGACACGGGGCCGTACCGAGTTGGCGATGATCCTTGAGACCAAGGTTGACGCCATGAAGAAGGATTTCCAGGAGGAAATCGGGGAAGGCCAGGCAGGATCCGAACTCAATGCGCTGTTCACCGCGGCCAGCAAGAACATTGCCCATACGACGTTGAGCGGAAGTGTGCCGAAAGACCTGAAATATGAAACCGGCAAGGAAGGCGAAATCACGGCTTATGCACTGATGGTGGTGGACCCCAAGGTCGTGTCGGATGCGTTTGCCAACCAGGCCAACAGCCAGCGCAACATGTATACCCGGTTCCGCGCCTCGCAGGCGTTTGCCGAACTGGACCAGGAAATCAAGAAATACGAGGATTTCAAGAAGGCTGACGGCATGGTTCCTTAAGTCCCTGTTAAAAAGGTTACACGCTAAACGGGTCGGGGTTTCCCCGGCCCGTTTTTTTTCATGACGACATGATTCTATCGTTGGGTTAAAGGATGCGCCTTGTGACGTTCGGCAGCCTGAAACGGCTGGCCGTTACGATGTCTGGCGGGAATGGCACTTACTTAAGCACTTCCTTCGATCACGGCTCGCCTGGAGTCTCGCCCTCCAAGTTAATGCCATCCCTTTCCGGATGAAAGGCTTATGGATGGCGAGCGTCCTCGCGAGCCTTAGGGATTGGCGCCATCCAACTCGTCGAATGCCTGATCAACCGCGGAAGGTGCCCCCGTGGT
This sequence comes from Lentisphaerae bacterium RIFOXYC12_FULL_60_16, assembly GCA_001803315.1. Taxonomy (GTDB): domain Bacteria; phylum Verrucomicrobiota; class Kiritimatiellia; order UBA8416; family YA12-FULL-60-10; genus YA12-FULL-60-10. Next base: position 83,670 of record MHBQ01000132.1, on the reverse strand, counting down.
GGGGCGACGTTCCGGGGGAGGGTCGATTTCGCGTCGGATGACCGGTGGATCTTCGATTAACGGTGCCTGGTTGGCAGGAATCTCGGGTTCGGCCGGGGTGTCAAAAGTTTTCAGGTCCGATTCCAACTCCGCCATGATGTCTTCGGTTTTTTGTTGCATCAACCGGCGTTTCAGGTCGTTGAGCCAGGTTTCCTGCTGTTTAAAGTAGACTTCTGATTCCAGGTTGATGCGGATAAAGGCACGAAGGTCGGTCTGGGGTTTGGTGACCTTGACCAGTTCCTGCTTGTCCTGTGTGGTGTTGGCTTTGAGGAAAGTCTCGAGTCCTTCATCCTGCGCGAAGAGTTCAACCAGGCGTCGTTGCTTGAGATTGTCCTGATCGAAACGGATGTGGTCCTTGATGATCTGGTGCTTGGTGAGCCGGATGGTTTCCGCCATCTGGGACAGTGCCTGCTTCCGGGCGGCTTCCAGGGATTGGAATTCATCCCCTTCGGTTGAAGTCCCGTAGGCGTAGAAATCGTTCTCGATGATGCCGGGATTCATGTACCACTTGGGAATGGTGTAGCCGAGGTCGCTTTTCTGGTAGGCGATGCTGGACGAGCCGACCAGATGGGTGAAATAAAGTTTTACACAGGTGGTGGCCAGACTTTTGAGAATGGCAAGTACGAGCGGATCCATGAGCACCTCGTCGTTGGTTGTCATTCAAGGATATAGCAGGAGACGGTCTCCAGCTCAATCCAATTTACGGATGCCCATCGGCATCAGGTTCCCCCTTGAACCGATTCAGGCTGCATGGTAACGTTCGCGTTCTGTTTTGTGCTCGAGGCAGAAAAAAAGGGGGGGGCTAGATGCTCACAATTCGGCGTGATGGGAGTCGGCTTTCAGTTGAAACGATGGGTGGCATCCTGACGTGGGATTCCGTATGTGGCGGACAATTGGTCGGGTTGACAGTCAAGGATGAACTGTCCCAGCATTCCCTGATGCGGCAGGGTTCCTGTATGCCGGATCTCCAGATGGTTATTGACGGCAACCGCCTGGCGCTCTCCTCCTGTCAGGCCGAATTGAGCATTACCGATCAGGCCCCGGACTTTTGCCGGCTCACTTCCCGTGCCACGTTACACAGCGGCGCGGTGGTCACGCTGGAATACGAGATACACGAAGAAGGCGCCATGTTCTGCAACTTTGCCGTGGATACGCCGGCCGGATCGAGCTTCGAGCTGGGCGAATGTTCCGTGCGGTGTGCGGTCGATACCCGTGGTGTGCGGCGGATGCGCTGGGGCCACTACACGCGCCAGCCCAAGTACAAGCGGGACTACTCGACGGTGCATGCCTTTGCGGAGTTCCGCATGTTCCGGGCGGCTGCCGAAGTGGCCGAGGAACGCGAGTTGTTTCCCTATGTCTCGCTCAGCCTGGGCTGGGAGAATACCCGGTTTTTCTCCAATCATCTCGAATTCATCATGGAGGACTGGACGTCCTACAACGACGGGCCCCTGTCCCTGACCCGTTCCCGGGTGGCGACAGCAGACGGGGACTGGCAGGCGCGCTGGTTCTTCCATGAAGGCAGCACGGTGCGCATTACCGGTTCCTTCCGGTACCGCAACCGCTGGGGCATCATGTACGGGCGGGCGCGCAGTCAGGCCGGGGCCCAGGCGGATCCCGCGGTTCGTAACAACGCCATGGGTCTGCGGCTGGCGCATTGCATGTATCCGTATGCGCGCAAGGGCGATACCTGGCCGTGGGTTTCCATGCCGATCAAGCAGGTGGCCGCGCAGAATCCCCAGTTCTTCAAGGGTAACCCGGAGTTGTCGCGCGTGGATGAAGCGCTGGCCATCGGCGCCAATTACATGATCATCCACCAGTTCTGGATGCGCAATCCCGGTTCCAACAATGAACCGGTGGCTGATTATGTGCCCTTTGATCCGGCCTGGCTGAAATCCTATGTCGGACACTGCCATGACAAGGGCATGGGCGTGGCGTTCTATGTCCGCGGGACGGAAATGTGGCATGCCTACAGTTCTTTCTTCGAGGATTTCCTGCAGCCGGATCGTGACGGCCTCTATGCGGATTGGAACAGCCCGTTCTGCATGGGATACGTCAAGTGTTCGCCCCTGCATGTGTCTGCCCACAACTATTTCCACTACACCAAGTCGATGCGGCGACGGGTGGGAGCGGGCGGCGTGTTGATCGGGCATACCGGCAATGCCAACGCCATTGGGTCGGCCTGTTTCGACGTGGCGACCGCCGGCGAGTTCTCGGTGCGGCATGACGAGTTGCTGGCACATCCGGAATCGACGGCGTATTACGCGCACCTGGCCTGCACGGGAGGCAACCTGATCAGCGGCAATCTGCCGGACCGCGTGGTCTTCTCCAGCCAGAAAGCCATGGCGGTTTGTGCGGCGTTCGGGATGATGAGCCACCCCTTCATGGAACCCGGTGTTTCGTTTGAGGAACGGGTGGCCTACATCCGGCCGCTGTGGGATGCCATGGCCCGCCTGCCCGGACGTATCACCCGGTTGCACAATCCGGCCTATATCCCCACGCGGGCGGTCACCACGGCATCCGACCACCTGTATCCGAGCCTCTGGCAGTCGGACAAGCGCCAGGCCCTGTTGCTGGTTACCAACCTCAACGAGAATCCGGAATCCGGCACGGTTGAACTCAACCTGAACGAACTGGAACTCGGATCCAAGCCGGTCATCACGCCGCTGGATGTTGCGGGAACCCATGGTGAGGTGCAGGTGGATGGATCGGTGGTCCGCCTCAAGGCCGTTCCGTCCCTGCAATTCTCGGCCTTCAAGATCGGGTGATTGCAGCGGTCCGGTGTTGTGCGAAGCGCCGGCTTATGCCGGCTGGTTGAGGGCGGCGATGCGCTGGGCCAGGGCGGTCCGGCGCATCCGGATCTCGTTGTTCCCGATGGCGATGTGGATGGCCTTGCGTGATCCGACCACGCATACCAGGTTCCGGCCGCGTGTGACGGCCGTATACAACAGGTTTCGTTGCAGCAGCTTGAAATGCTGCGTGGCGATCAGGATGACCACAGCCGGATATTCACTGCCCTGCGACTTATGGATGGAGCAGGCGTAGGCGAGTACCAGTTCATCGAGCTCGGAGGCGTCATAGGGTACGGGGTTACCGTCGAAATTGACCACCAGGGTGTTTGCCTCCGGTTCAACGTGCTGGATGCGCCCGATGTCGCCGTTGAAGATGGCCTTGTCATAATTGTTCCGGATTTGCATGACCCGGTCGCCTGCCCGGTAGATGCGCCCGAATCGTTCGATGCCCGGACCGTCCGGGTTCAAGGCTGCCTGCAGGACCCGGTTAAGATTATCGGCGCCGAGTTCATTTTTGCGCATGGGGGTCAGGACCTGGATGTCGGTGTGGGGGTCCAGTTTGAAACGGGCCGGGATCCGGTCGCGTACCAGGCTGAGCATCCGCTCGATCATGGCTTCCGGGGTCTCGGTCTCAAGAAAGAAGAAATCCGAATCGGCGCCATCGGGGGGCAGGTTGAAGAATTCGCCGTGGTTGATGCCGTGGGCATTCTGCACGATCCATCCGCCGGCCTCCTGCCGGAAGATCGTTTCCAGCCGGCAATTCGGGATGACATCGGATTGGATCAGGTCATGCAGGACGTTGCCCGGTCCCACGCTGGGGAGCTGGTCGGTATCGCCCACCAGTACGAGGTGGGCGCGGTCCGGAACCGCCTGGAGAAACGCCTGCATCAGTTCGATGTCCACCATGGACATTTCATCGATGATCAGGATGTCCTGGTCGAGCGGGGTGGACCGGTCGTGGGTAAAGCGGCCCATGCCCGGGACGAACTTGAGCAGGCGGTGGAGGGTGAGTGATGGCTGGCGGGTGGCCTCCTCCATGCGCTTCGCCGCCCGTCCGGTGGGGGCGGCCAGGGCCACCTTGAGCTGGCGTGCCTGGAAGATGTCGACCAGGGCGCGGATGATCGTGGTCTTGCCGACACCCGGACCGCCGGTGATGATGCAGACTTTGTTCTGGAGCGCCATTTCGATGGCCGCCTGCTGGCGCGGGGCGAAGGAGAGGTGCATCCGTTCCTGGGCCCAGGGAATGGCCTTGTGGATGGCGATAGGCTGGAAACCGGGCAGGGCGGTCAGCAGGTCGTGAATCCGCTGGGCCACTCCGGTTTCCGCCCGGTGCAACCGTTCGATGTAGATCCGGTCGTTGTCACGGACGAGGGCGCCGGATTGGATTTCGTTTTCCAGGGCCGGCGCCAGAATCTCCACTGGGATGTTGAGCAGGGATTCCGCCTTAAGGAGGAGTTCAGGTCCCAGGCAGAAACAGTGGCCTTCATCGGTGAGGCTTTGCAGGACATAGACCATGCCGGCGCGGGCGCGGATGATGGATTGTGGGGGAATCCCGATGCTTTGTGCCACCCGATCAGCGGTCAGGAACCCGATCCCCCATATTTCACGGCATAGACGGTAGGGGTTCTCGGAAATCAACTGGATGGCCTTGTCCCCGTACTGGCGGTTGATGCGGGCGGATTGTGCCGTGCCGACCCCGTGTGACTGCATGAAGATCATGATATCGCGTATATGCCGCTGGGTGTTCCAGGATTCCTTGATGGTCTGCCGTCGCGAGGCGCCGATGCCTTCCACTTCTTCCAGGCGGCGGGACTCGTGTTCGATGATTCGCAAGGTGTCCACCCCGAACATTTTGACGATGCGTTCCGCGGTGACCTTTCCAACCCCCCGGATCAGGCCGCTGGCCAGGAACCGCTGGATACCGTCCTTGGACGTGGGGGCGATACAGGAGAGGTTATCGGCCTGGAACTGGTAGCCATGCTGGCGATGGCGGACCCAGTGTCCCTGCGCCTTGAGGGTTTCTCCCACCCAGATAACCGGGCAGGTTCCGACCACCGTGATGGTGTCCTTCCGGTTCGGGATCGTGACGCTGCAAACCGTGTATCCGGTGTCGTCCGCGCGGAAGACAATGCTTTCGACCGTTCCTTCGATGTTGGTTTCGAGCGTGGCGGGGGTGGGAACAGTCGATGGGGG
>MHBQ01000132.1:0-78641 GCA_001803315.1 Lentisphaerae bacterium RIFOXYC12_FULL_60_16 | reverse complement strand
GGGGGCCGCCCGGCCGTTTACGTTGTTTCCAGGGAGGTGGTTTCAAATTGGCGTCTCCATGCCGGATGATCGGTACCGGCATGCAGCGTGTCAATGCTGCTTTCGGGGGTCCCGAGGGTTGACGCGGGAATATGGGGCATGGTATAAATCGGGTGTTACTGCCATGCAGGCGGGTGTTGCTTAGTGGTAAAGCTCCAGCCTTCCAAGCTGGTCACACGGGTTCGATTCCCGTCACCCGCTCCATTCCCGCGGTGCCAAAGCCCTTCGATGCGCACCCATGTTGATCGGCTTGGTCGCCAAGGAGGAGGGGAAGAGGCCTGCAAGGCGGTTTGACAAGGCGAAGGATGTGGGGCCGACTGTTCGGCATGGAGGAGTTGAAGTGAACCGCCAAGATGCCAAGAGTGCCAAGGGTAAGGGGGCATGGGCACCGGTATTCAGCATCACCCCGAAGGTGGCAAAAGGGTTGCTGCGGATCGAGGCGGTGCGGACGGAAGTAGCGCATATCCCGCTCCCGCCGCCAGTCGAAGCCGAACTGCGGCGCCAGGCACGGGTGCGTTCCACGCATTTCTCCACACGGATCGAGGGGAATCGGCTGACGCTGGACGAGGCCGAACGGGTGATTCAGGATGACCGGGTGATCTTCCAGGAACGCGAACGCGATGTGTCGGAGGTGCGGAATTACTGGAACGCGCGTTTGCGCGTGGAGGAATGGGCCGAAGCGGGCCGCGTTGTGACGGAAGACTTGATCCGGCGACTGCACGCGCTCGTCGAAAAGGGCACCAGGGCTCGTCCCACACCCTACCGCGAAGGGCAGAACGCCATCCGCGACGCCGGAAGCGGGGCGCTCGTCTACCTGCCCCCCGAGGCGAAGGATGTCCCGGAGCTGATGTCGACACTTGTCGCGTGGATCGAATCGGCCCTCCGTACGGACATCCCGGTTGCGATTGTGGCCGGACTGGCGCACTACCAGTTCGTGACCATCCATCCCTACTACGACGGCAACGGTCGGACCGCGCGCCTGCTGGCCACATTCCTCCTGCATCGGTACGGCTACGGCCTGAATGGTTTTCTTTCGGTGGAGGAGTTCTACGCGCGCGACTTGCCGGGTTACTACGCCGCCTTGGCCATACACCCGCATCACAACTACTACATGGGGCGCGCGGAGGCCGATGTAAGCGGTTGGATCGAGTACTTCACCGGGACCTTGGCGAATACCTTTGAGGCTGTTGCCGTCGAGGCCCGACGGTTGGTGAAAGCCGGGATGAAGACGGAACCCGCCTGCCTGCGATGCCTTGACCGGCGGGCCAGAACCGTTTTAGCGCTTTTCGCACGGAAAGAACGTATAGGTGCGAGCGATGTTGCCGAGGTACTTGGACTCTCCGATCGGATGGCCAGGGTGCTGCTGAAAGCGTGGACTGCGGAAGGCTGGTTAGTGGTGGCCGATCCCTCCCGGAAGGCACGAGCCTATGAATTATCGGCAACTTATCGGCAATACATGGATGGTTTATCGGCAATGACCGGCGGGTAAGACAAACCGCCAGAATGCCAAGCGGGAGAGGGCTGATGAGTTGGTCTGGATCTCACGGTTTGCGTTTCCAGGACGATTTTCTCATGGCCAAATACCATGCCCGATCTCCACGTCTTCAATCAGCGATACCGATGCCGCAACCTGGCAAAGATGGGTGTCTGATTTCAAGAACGTGGAGAAGATCGTTGGCGCTCTTGCAGAGCAGGGCGGCAGGAAGGTCTTCACAAAGGAATCCTTCGCAGCCAAGATTCATGAGTTACACCCGTGGATGAACAGGAAAGCCATCAGGAGGGCATGGTTCCTGAACTGCTACTTCGCATGGAACGAAGGATGCGACAGATGACCCAACATCCGGTCGTAGACTCGCTCGACCCGCGGCGGGTCTCGCAGTCTGAACCGGCGCGTTGGGGCTGAGAAATGTAACGGAGATCGATAATGACGCAAGCGAAGGTAATCGGAGCCGGGAAAATCTGGACGAACCGATTGAAACGGACCGGCTCCTTTGGGCCGATCACGCATGAAGTCACGCCCTTCGTCTTGAATGACCGCCTCTACCGCGTGGAGAACCATCCCCGGTTTCTCGACTTCCAGACGGCCGACCCGACCTACCGCTTCCACGAGGATGAAGTCCGTATCCGCGATGTGGAAACCGGCGCCCTCGTCAGCGTACCCCTACGTAACCACTACTTCGGGGAAGGGTTTCTCTACGGAAAGCGGTTGTACGTCTTTGCCGGGGACTACGGGGTGGACCTGCCTTGGCGTCATCACAAGAAGATCGATATGGTCTATTCGGACGACCTCATTCAATGGTCTGACCCGGTCACCGTCATCGAGTCCGAGCGGGACGAACTCCTGTTCAATACCGCCGTTTGCCGGGGACCGGATCGCTTCATCATGCTCTACGAAACGAACGATTCGCGTTGGCCGCCATTCACGTTCAAATACTGCGAGTCTGACGATCTGGTGCACTGGAGGCGGATTCCCAACGCCGTCTACGGCATGGACAAATACGTGGGCGGCCCGGCGCTGTACCATGCCGACGGCTGGTACTACACGCTCTATCTGCATAGTCTGCCCGACGGGCAGTATGAGAACCGGATCACCCGCTCGTGCGATCTGATTCACTGGCAGGACGCGGCCGGGGACCGAGCGGTGGTGCCTGTCGTTCCGACGCATGTTCCAGATCCGGGACACCCTGACGTTCGTGAACTGAGCGCGTCTGATGCGGAGTTGTGTTTTTGGCGCGGGAAGACGATCGTGTATTTCCACAGCGGCAATCAGCAAGGGGTTGCCGGCCTGGAGATGGCGGAATTCGACGGCCCCCCAGAGGAACTGTTTGCACACTATTATGAGGAATAGTGAGACTGAAATATTTTAAGGAACCCCCGGCGTCACACGGCACGGCGCCGTCGCGCCGCCCATGAACGTTACCGTGTTCGGCAAGGAAAAATGATGAAATTACAAACATTGATTGTCTGCATTCTGGTGGCGGCGGAAATGTGCCTGGCACAGATCCAGGCGAAGGATACAATTACTTCAAAGCAGGCGGCACTCACCGGTCATGCGGCGGAGCTCTATCAAAAGGCACAGGGCGGCAAAAGGTTTGCCGATGCGGTGAAGTTGAAACCGGACATCCTGTCAACGTCGGACGGACAAAGCTTTCTCGTCGTGTGGAAGGCGACGAAGAAACCCAAACACTGGATCGTATCGCTTCACGGCTCCGATGGCTTTGCCACGGACGATCTGGCCATCTGGTATCCGCATCTGAAAGACCGCGATGTGGGAGTACTGAGCGTGCAGTGGTGGCTCGGATCGGGTGCCGCGATCACCTCCTATTACACGCCGGAGAAGATCTACCACGAGATTGACAACGCGTTGCAGAAGCTCGGCGTTCAATCCGGCACGGCGATGTTGCACGGTTTCAGCCGCGGTTCCGCCAATTCCTATGCTGTGATGGCGCTCGATGCCGGCCAGGGTCGCCGATATTTTTCGCTGGCAGTTGCCAGTTCCGGCGGGGTCAGTCTCGACTACCCGCCGACCCGTGCAATTCTCGACGGTACGTATGGCAAATCCCCACTCAAGGGCACGCGCTGGGTCACATCCGCCGGAGGGCACGATCCGCAACCCGACCGTGCCGGTATTCCGGGCATGCGACGTGTCGCGGCGTGGTTAAAAGAACAGGGGGCGATCGTACTCGACGCCATCGAAGACCCTGACCAAGGCCACGGTGCGCTGGTGCTCAACGCGAAGAACGCGCGTCGTGTGCTGGATTTGTTTCTCAAGGACTCTCTCCGGTAACCGATCTCAAACACTATGAGAGGATTCGGATACTCACGCCGGCAGCATTTTGGGAGTTCGAGAACGAGGTGTCCGAACATGGTACGAGTGGGTAGCTTCCCTGCTACGACCGGTAGTTCGGGGCTTCCTTGATGATCTTGACGTCGTGCGGGTGGCTTTCCTGGAGTCCGGCCAGCGAGACACGGATGAACCGCCCCTGCCGCTGAAGTTCCGGGATGGTCCGGCATCCGCAATACCCCATGGAGGAACCCAAGCCTCCGCAGAATTGCGTCATGACCTTCTGGACCGGCCCCGCGTAGGGGACGATGCCTTCGATGCCCTGGGGAACCAGGTCATCTTCCGCCACATTGTCCATACCGTAGCGTTGGCGGCTGCCGGCGGCTTCCCGCATGGCCGCCATGCTACCCATGCCCCGGTAGGCGACATACTGGCGTCCCTGGTGGATCATCTTTTCGCCGGGGCTCTGCTCGGTGGCGGCCAGGATGCTGCCCATCATCACCGAGTCGGCGCCTGCCACCAGGGCCTTGGGGACATCGCCGGAATGGCGGATGCCGCCATCCGCAACCACGGGTATGCTTCCCTGGAGCACGCGGCTGGCCTGGTAGACGGCGGTCACCTGCGGCACGCCGACGCCGCAGACGACACGGGTCGTGCAGATGGATCCCGGACCGATCCCGACCTTGACTGCATGGGCGCCGGCGTCACGCACCGCCAGGGCGCCTTCGGCGGTACCGACATTGCCGCCAATGATGTCCACGGAGGGGTAATGTTCGGTAATCCAGCGGACCATTTCCAGGATACCTTTTGAATGCCCGTGTGCGCTGTCGACGACGATCACGTCGACATCGGCACTGACCAAACGTTCCACGCGTTCGAAATCGCCCTGGCTGACCGCGGCGGCGACGCGCAGGCGGTACTTGTCGTCCCGGTTATAGATCGGGTGCGCATGTTCCACCAGGGCCTTGACATCCGTGAAACTATACAGGCCCACCAGCTTGCCATCCTTGACCAGGGGGAGTTTGCCGATCTTGTGCTTGAGCATCAGGTCATAGGCGGTTTGAAGGTTGGCGTCGGGCTCCGCCGTGATGACGTTGGAGGTCATGATCTGTTCAACCGGAGCATCCGTGTCACGGGCGAACTTGATGTCGGTGGAGGTCAGGATGCCGACCAGCCGATCCTGGCTGTCGAGGATGGGGAATCCGTTGAATTCGTAGCCCTTTTCCTGTTTGCGGCGGTTGATGTCCTTGAGTGTATCGCCGACATGGAAGACGATGGGGAGGGGGATCATGCCGTGGAGGTGATGTTTGACGCGGGCCACGTGCCGGGCCTGTTCATCGGCGGTCAGGTTCTTGTGGATAACCCCGATCCCGCCGAGCATGGCCATGGCTATGGCCATGGGCGCCTCGGTGACGGTATCCATGGCGGCGCTGACAAAGGGGATGTTGAGGTTGATACGGGAGGTCAGGCGGGACCGCAGGTCGGCATCCGCCGGCAGAAAATCCGCGTATTGGGTCAACAGGCTGACATCGTCGAACGTCAATCCTTCCGCCGGAAATTGATCCATGAAAGTGGTGAGGGCAGGGTTCCGATTCATTGCAACGCTCCTTACATAATGGGAAAAACCGTTGCCCATAGTGCTATAGTGATTCGCGGATCAATGGGCAAGCAAAAACAGCAAAAAGAATGCAAAACCCCGGTTTCATGGTCATCGCCAGGCGATGACCATGAAGCCGATTGAAGCGTACGGGTTGTCCAGATCCGGTTTATGACGTATGGCCGGATTCACCACGTGCCAGCAGTTCAAGCAGCGACGGCTCGTCCAGGATGGTGATGCCGAGGGATTGCGCCTTGTCCAGTTTGCTCCCGGGCGCATCGCCTGCAACCACGTAGTCGGTTTTGGCCGATACGCTGGCGGTAACCTTGGCGCCGATCCGGCGAAGGCGTTCCGTGATGGATTCTCGTGACGCGGATGCAAGGGTTCCGGTCAGTACGAAGGTTTTTCCCACCAGGACCGATGCGACGGGGGCTGCGGCATGCCGGGTCAGGTTTACCCCTGCAAGCTTGAGGCGGTTGATAAAGTCGAGGTTACAGGGCTTCCGGAAGAAATCATGGATCGATGCGGCTACGACAGGGCCGATATCGGGCAATCCCTCGAGCTGTTCGGGGGTTGCCTGCATCAAAAGGTCCAAATCCGCGAATTGCGATTCCAGGGTCTGGGCCGATCGGGTGCCGACATGCCGGATGCCCAGTCCGAAAATCACCCGCCAAAGATCCCGGTTGCGGCTGGCTTGTATGCCTTCGACCAGGTTGGCCGCTGATTTTTGTGCCATACGGTCCAGTTGGCTGATCGGTTCGATGGTCAGGGTGTAAAGATCGGCCGGATCGTGGACCAGTCCCATATCCACCAACTGATTCACCAGGACATTGCCGAGTCCTTCAATATCCATGGCCCCGCGCGATCCGTAATGACGTATCCACCGTTTGCATTGGGCGGGACATTGCAGGTTATCGCAGCGGATGGCGACCTCACCGGCTTGTTGAACCAGGGGTGAACCGCAATCGGGACACTGGCGGGGCATTTCAAAAACGGATTCAACGCCGGACCGGCGGTCGATTCGCACCTCCACCACGGCGGGGATTACCTCGCCTGCTTTTTCAATCACGACGATGTCGCCCACCCGGATATCCTTCCGGCGGATTTCATCCGCGTTATGGAGGGTGGCGCGGCTGACCGTTGAACCTGCCAGAAATACCGGTTCCAGTTCTGCCACGGGCGTCAACACGCCGGTACGTCCGACCTGGACGGAAATGGCTTTCACCCGGGTCTCGGCGCGTTCCGGCTGATACTTATAGGCAACCGCCCAGCGGGGGTTTTTAATGGTGGCCCCGAGTTTGACGTACAGGGATCGTTGATCCAGTTTGATGACGGCGCCGTCGATTTCAAAGGGGAATTGGTGGCGTATGGAGAGGAGTTCAGCGATGGCGTCAAACATGGTGTTACGGTCGGCGCAGGTCCTGAACCAGGGTGCAATGCGGAAGCCCCACGCGGCAAGCGTCTGGAGCAGGGTTTCATGACGGTCCAGCGTGAATCCCTCAATTGCACCGACATCATAAAACAGGGCATCCAGGGGACGTTGGCTGACTTCGTTGGAATCCAGCAGCTTCAGGGAACCGGCGGTCGCGTTACGGGGATTGGCAAACATTTCCTCGTCCTGATCCGATAATGCCTGGTTGATTTTCGCAAATGCCGACTTGGGCATGAAGACCTCTCCACGAACCTCGACCAGCGGGGGAGGGGTGTCGGATTGCAGGCGTAGCGGGATGGAATGGATGGTGCGCAGGTTGGCGGTAATATCGTCGCCGGTCCGGCCGTCCCCCCGGGTGCTGCCGACGGTCAGGATGCCCTGTTCGTAACGCAGGGAAACGGCGACGCCATCGATTTTCGGTTCGACAACACACGCGCCTGGTGGATGTCCCAGGAGACGGACCACGCGATCCATGAAGCTGGATAATTCCTCCTGCGAATAGGTTTTTTCCAGGCTCAACATGGGGATGGCATGGATGACGGATGCAAAGGTTTCAAGCGGTTTTCCGCCGACACGGCCGGTGGGTGAGTCGGGCGTCACCAGGTCGGGGTATGCCAGTTCGAGTTGTTCGAGTTCATGGTACAGGCGGTCGTATTCAACGTCGGATATTTCAGGCCGGGCCAGCACATGGTATTGGTGGTCGTGATGATGGATGACGTGTGCGAGTTCCCGGACACGTTGCGCTGCATCCAGCCGATTCATGGTGCATCAACCTGTTTCAGGAGCAGGGGCGCGAGCGGCCCGGTGCTGGCGGCAAACTGGCGGGCCTGAGGGAAATTGCGCGCCCGCAGGAAGAGGGCGCATTTAACCAACGCTTTGCCCGGTGTATCGGCATTGCCCAGCCAGCGGGCCTGTTCCTCGGGATCCAGTTGCGCAATCTTGAATTGCACCAACCGGACAGCGGTTCCGCCTCCCGGCAGGGGGTCGTCGATGGTGGCGTCAACGACGCCGTCCTTGACCGACCGGATCGTGACTTGCTGTTGCTGTTTCCGGTTGTTGATCGTTACGACCTGACCGGTCTTGCTGCGAAATTCCGCTTCGATCAGGGCCATGGCACGGGCCGCCTCGTTGAGGAGTGTTCCCATTTCCGTGAGTTTCCGATCAACTTCCGGCAATTGCGGAAATTGCAGTTCCTGATCGATGAGTGCGGCGGCCAATTCAAATTCACCGCGTAGCAGGGGCGGGAGTATCCCGGCGATAATGTTGTCCACGATGTCGTTGGCGGATGGAGCGGAAGATTCAGGGGGAGAGGAGGGGCTTGTCACGGGGGATGGTGCGGCAGGCTTATCGGTGATGGTGCCGGCAGGGGGCAGGTGTGAAGCGCGGGTGGGCGGCGGAGGCGTCCGGGGCTGCGGAATCGGAGCCGAAGACGGGGGGACGGGTGTCGGCAGGTTGGGTGAAGCGGGCGGGGTCATTTCCGCATCGTGGTAGGATTGATATCCGACCAGACCAAACCATACACAGAGGCCCAGCCAGGCTGGGATGCGAATCCACGCGGGCACACCGGCGCTTGGCGGGGGACCCGAAGGTGCAGCCGGTTCGGTGGCGCGGAGACGGACGGGAGGAAGCGGAGTGATGGTGCTTACTCCGGTGGTGGAGGTTGAACGCATGACCGGGGTGCCGGCAGCCGCCTTACGCAGATCGGTCAATGCGTCTGCCCAGTTTGGATACCGGTCATCCGGTCCTTTCATCATGAGACGGCTGATCACCATCTCAACGGAGCGATGGAGTCCGGAAACGGTTTCGCAGGGGTTGGGCAATTTTTCCTGGCGATGTTTTTCCAGCGTGTCGATGGGGGTGGCGGGGGTGAAGGGTAATTGGCCGGTCACCAGGTGGTAAAGGATGGCGCCGAGGCTGTACATGTCGGTGTGGAAGTCGGTTTGGACGCCGCAGGATGCCTGTTCAGGCGAACAATAGTTGGTGGTGATGGTCAGGGTGCGGGATTGAAGGGCGCGGGAGAGGTGGGTGGGCGCCAGCAGGCGTGCCATCCCGAAGTCGGACACTTTGATGATTCCGTCCGTATCGAGAAATATATTGGTGGGTTTTAGTCCGCGATGGGAAAGGTTGGCGGTGGTCCAGGCATGTTCCAGGGCTTCGGCGACCGGAATGATCATGCGCATGGCATCTTTCCATGGCATGGCGCCCTTGGAATGCAGGATCCGGAAGAGTGTTGGGCCGGCCACGAGATCCATGATCAGGTATCCCGTGGATGTTTCCACGCCGGCCTCGAATATGGGCAGGATGGATGGATGTTTGAGCCTGGCGACGGCACGGGCGTCGTTGAGTATGGCATCCATTTCTCCCGGAAGATTGGTGAATGCCGGTTTGAAGACCTTGATGGCCACGTCCCGGTTCAAGGATGCCTGGTGGGCCTTCCATACGGTGGCAATGGGGTTCTCGCCGATCTTGTCGAGGATATCAAAGCCGTTGATTCGCATGCGGACACGGTAGCACGGAGCCGGCTTCATCTCAACCGGAAAGGCTCAGGTTCCAACCAGGGCCGCTCCGATTACCCCCGCCGAATCACCGAGGGCATGACGTACGATGGGCGTTTCAAGACTGTCGCTGAAGATCGCGTTGGCGACGGCCTTGATGCCGTCGGTATAGAGCTCGTCAATATTGGAGACGCCGCCGCCCAGCACGATCATGTCGGGGTCCAGAATATTGATCAGGTTGGCCATGGCTCTTCCGAAACGGCTAAAGAATTCCTGCATGAAATCGATGGCGGTGGAATCACCGGACCGGAAGGCGGCGACGATTTCGCGAAGGGCTTGAGCTTTTCCGAACCGGGCCTTCCATTGCCGTTCCAATCCACCGCCGCTGATGAAGGTTTCCACGCAACCGCGTGAACCGCAATAACACGGTGGGCCGTTGGGATCGATTGACATGTGACCCCATTCGCCGGCGATGGCCTGCCGGCCGGTGATGACCTCGCCCCGGTAGACCAGTCCCCCCCCGCAACCGGTCCCCATGATCACCCCGAACACCATCGGTTGATCGCGTCCCGCGCCATGCAGGGCTTCGGCCATCGCAAAGCAGTTGGCGTCGTTCTGGATCGTTACGGAATGCTTGAGGCGTTCTTCGAGATCGGTTCGGAGCGGTTGGCCGTTCAGGCAGAGGGTGTTGGAGTTCTTGAGCAGGCCGGTTCGAATCGACAGGGCGCCCGGGGTGCCGATTCCGAATGTGTGAGGCGCCTGGCGAATGGAATCGGCCATTTCACGGTAGAGTGATTCGATGTTGGCCAATATCCCGGAATAACCCTTTTCCTGCTCGGTTGGAATACGCTTACGGAAGGATTCGTGCCCTTGTGCATCGAGGACGATGCCTTCAATCTTTGTGCCGCCCAGGTCAATGCCGATCCGGTGGCACGAATGGGGGGCTGGACTGGAATATCGGGAAAACGTCATGGTCTTGAAGGGACGGGAGGGGGGATGGAAAAGGACCGGACCTTGCGGTCCGGTCCTGATGTTTCACGGGATGATTATTTCGCTGCAGGAGCCGCAGGAACTGCAGGAGCCGCGGGTGCTGCCGGTGCCATGGCGGCTTTTGCCGGGGCAACGGGTTCGGCCGGTTTTCCCTGGCCGCACATCCCGCAACCCGATAATACAACCGCCAATGCCGCAACCAGACTGCCGATCAGTATACGTTTCATTTGGTGTTATCTCCTTTGGTTTCGTTTGGTTTCACGAATGTGACATACAAGCATCACCCGGATGCCGATGCAAATCAATTCATGTCACAAAAGGAGACAAGGTGCGCAGTTTCCGGATGATTCCCGGCAGGTGGGTAAGCACGTGATCGACATCGGCGTCGGTGTTGTAACGGCTGAGGCTGAACCGGATTGAACCGTGGGCGGCGGTAAAGGGAACCCCCATGGCCCGGATGACATGGGATGGCTCGAGGGATCCGGACGTGCACGCCGAACCGGATGAGGCCGCCACGCCGAGATCGCTCAGGTGGTAAAGGATGGCCTCGCCTTCAACGTATTGAAAGCTGATGTTTGTCGTGTTCGGGAGTCGATGGGCGGGATCACCGTTTACCTGTGTGTCGGGACAGGTCTTCAGGAGTTCCCGTTCCAGCCGGTCCCGCAGTGCGGCAACCCGTGTGGCTTCGTCGGACATGGCGTTCATGGCCATTTCACAGGCTTTTCCGAACCCGACAATTGAGGGGACATTCTCCGTGCCACCGCGACGGCTGTTTTCCTGATGCCCTCCGATCATGAAGGGTTGAAGCTTGGTGCCCCGTCGGATATAGAGGGCGCCAATACCCTTTGGAGCATGCAGTTTATGACCGGAAATCGACAACAGGTCGACCGGTACCTGCCGGAGGTCGATGGGAAATTTACCCGCGTATTGTACGGCGTCGGTATGCAGGATGCCGCCTTTTCCCTTCACCATGCCGGCTATCGTGTCGATGGGGAATACCACACCGGTTTCATTGTTGGCCCACATCAGGCTGACCAGTGATGGCCCGCGTTGCAGGGCGGCCTCCAGTTCCTCCATGTTGAGCCGACCTCCGGAATCCACGGCAATTTCGACCAGGGGATGCCCCAGGTCGCGCAGCCGGTGACAGGGCCCCATGACGGCGGGATGTTCGACGCGGCTGGTGACAAGGCAGGTTCCGGGGGCGGATGCCTCGATGGAACCCCGGATCGCCATGTTGTCGCTTTCGGTTCCGCAACTGGTGAAAACGATTTCCGACGGGTCGGCTTGCAGCAGGGCGGCCACCTGGGCCCGTGCCCGTTCAACCGATTGTTTCACCTGTCCGCCAAATGCATGCATGCTGGAAGGATTGCCCCATAAATCACGCAGAAACGGGAGCATGGCGTCGATCACTTCCGGCGCGACCTGGGTCGTGGCATTGTTGTCGAGGTAGACCGTTCTCATGCCCGTTCCTCCACGACTTCGATGTCGGGTGCGACGAATTCCCGCAATTTGGCTTCCACCACATCCTTGAGGGTGAACCGGGAGACCTGGCATTGGGCACAGCGCCCACGGAGCGAGACCACGATGCGTGTCCCCTGGATATCCACCAGTTCAACATCACCGCCATCCTTCTGCAGGGCGGGGCGGATCTCGCGATTGAGGGTTTCCTCGATCAGCCGGAGCCGTTCCACAATCGTGAGCCGGCGTGCGGGTTCCGTCGTGGTTGGCTGGGCCGGCTGTTCCTGGAGGATTTTTTCCAGCATCCGGCCTAATTCGGGTTTGCATTGACCGCAGCCGCCGCCCGCCTTGCAATAGTGGGTGATTTGTTCAACGGTGGTCAGGTGATTATCGCGGATCACGCGCTCAATTTCCTTGTCGGTCACGCCGAAACAGGCGCATACGATTTTGCCATCGATCGCTTTTTGAACCGTGTTGCCGGTACGGAAATTTGCAATGGCGGCTTCCAACGCTTCACGTCCCAGTACGGAGCAGTGCATTTTCTGTTCCGGCAGGCCGCCCAGGAAGTCGGCGATATCCTGGTTGGTGATTTTTTCCGCTTCCGCCAGGGTTTTCCCCTTGATCATTTCCGTGAGTGCGGATGATGAGGCAATGGCGCTGGCGCAGCCGAACGTTTGGAACCGGGCATCGGCAATCCGGCGGTCGGGTCCGAGTTTGAATGTCAGTTTAAGTGCATCACCGCAGGCCATGGATCCGACCAATCCGACTCCGTCGGCATCCGGAATGACCCCCACATTACGCGGGTTGCGAAAATGATCCATTACCTTTTCCGTGTAATCCCACATGGCTGCCCCCTCATAAACCGTTCGATGGCGGATAATCTATCCGATTTCGGATATGATATCCATTCCGAAAAAAGATCAGGCCGGGAATCCTGTCGGATACCCGGCCTGCGTGCAGGGGGCTACCTCCGGTGGTGTTCCGGTGGTCTTACTCGTCGTGATGGATGTAACGCAGACGTCCTTCCGTCTGGGCCTTCTCGTATTCTACCGGCAGGTGTTCACGAACCAGCAGGATCATTTCCTTGTCGGAAACCGCCGTCAACCGGTTCTCCTTCTCATACTGATCGGCCACCCACCGCATGATCTTGGCCATGTGGGTTTTTTTGATGCGCTGGGTTTCTGAGAGACCCAGGAAGGTGTTGACCCAATGGTATACCCCGTCTGAACCGGATTTGTCGGTGATGACGATCTCCGGGGGACGGTCCAGCAACCTGCCGCTATCGAAGATGTTGTAAATGCGTTCATCCCGTGAGAGGCCATCGGCATGAATGCCGGCGCTGGTCTTGTGGAAATTGTCTCCCACAAAGGGATAGCGCACCGAGATGCGTGTGCCGATCGAACGGTAGTAGCGTGCGATCTCGGTCACGATACGGGTGTCCACATCGCACATTTCACCCTTGATT
This sequence comes from Lentisphaerae bacterium RIFOXYC12_FULL_60_16, assembly GCA_001803315.1. Classification (GTDB taxonomy): domain Bacteria; phylum Verrucomicrobiota; class Kiritimatiellia; order UBA8416; family YA12-FULL-60-10; genus YA12-FULL-60-10. The sequence goes on along the minus strand of MHBQ01000132.1, from coordinate 65,381 downwards.
CCAAGGTATTCGAACAGGGCGCCTTCGAGCGGGGGGTTGCCGGTGCGTTCCCCGATCCCGATAAGGGAGGCGTTCAATGCGTCGCATCCGTACAACCAGGCCGTGGTCCCATTGATCAGGACCTTGTGGAAATCGTTGTGGCCATGCCATTCCAGGCGGTGGGAGGGAACGCCGGCTTCATGCCGCATCATCAGGACGATCTTGGGAACGCTGCGGGGGAGGGCCGACCCGGGATAAGGAACCCCGAATCCCATGGTGTCGCACAGGCGGATTTTGGCCTTGAGCGGTTCCGGTACCGACTCGGAAATACGCATCAGTTCCTGCACGTAGGGGAGCACAAAACCCGGTATGTCCGCGCGGGTAATATCCTCCAGGTGGCATCGTGGCCGGATGCCCTTGGCCATGGCTTCCTTGACGAGGCCGGTGTAATAGTCAAAAGCCTTCCGGCGATCCATCTTGAGTTTTTTAAAGATATGGTAGTCCGAGCATGAGGTTAACATGCCCGTTTCCTTGAGCCCCATGTTTTCAACCAGGGAAAGATCCCCGGCGTTCGCCCGGATCCATCCGGTGATTTCGGGATACCGGTACCCCCGTTCAAGGCATTTCTGAACTGCTTCCCGATCCTTGTGGTTGTACAGGAAAAATTCGGTTTGCCGGATTACGCCGCGGGGTCCGCTCAACTTGGAAAGCAACTCAAAGAGGGTGGTGATCTGTTCCAGCGAATAGGGAACCCGCGCTTGTTGACCGTCCCGGAACGTGGTGTCCGTGATGAAAATATCACGTTGTTTGAGTTCATGGGGATGGATGGTGTGGGTGGTCCCGTTGATTTCCTCGATGATCGGGCCGTCCCATACGATATGGGGCGGCATGATATGCGGGAACATGTCGGTAAACAGAGCCGGTTCAGAGACTTCCTTAAGCTTCCAGTCGTGTGCCTTCATGATCCAATCAATCCTCCCGGTAAAACGTGAGTTAAAATAATACGGGGGAAATGGGCTCGATATCGAGTGTTTTTTTCAACCGGATCCTTTTTTACCGGGGCATTGCGTTTTTGTGTGAAAAAGGAGTAGTTTATGCGCTTTGCAGTCAGGAGATTGCGACGATGCGATGGTTCATTGCCGGATGTTTGATGATGCTTGTCATGCCGGGATACGCTGCCGAACGGGAATCTTTCGTCCAATGGAGTACGGCCCTTGGGCCGGAAGGGTTCCCACGGACGACGTTCACACGGGGAGAATCGATCCCGGTACGGATGACCCTCCAAGGTAAGACGGGACTCCCCGCTGGTCGGGTCCGGCTGGCGGTTGTTTCGGCAGACACCACCTGGGCCAACGTCTCCGTGAAGGTTCATGCGACGACGGCGATGGTGGCCTCGGTCCTGGCGGAGATTCCCGTTCCGGCGCTCCGGCGCGATTCCTACCAGTTGACCCTGGAGGGGACGTTCCCGGACCAGACCCTTGCCACCAGTTGGACGATCCGGGTGGCCTCGCCTCCGTTACCGGATTCCCTGGCGATCGGCATGTGGTGGGAAAACGCCTACCGAAAACAGCAGACCGAAGTCAGGGTGTCCGAGTACCGGGATCGCGGGTTCAATGTGATGCAGGTTATGGCGGTTTATCCCGCCCTGCTGGACGAATGCCTGTGGCAGGGAATCCGGTGCGTGAGTATCACGCATGGTCAGGCCCGCGGGGCGGATGGGAAAACCCTTGAAACCGGGAACCGGCTGATGGCGGATGGGCGGGTGTATGGGGCGGATCAACAGCGTCCCCGGTGGAGCCTTGCCAACACGAACTGGCAGGATGCCATGGCCGCTTCCATCGGCCGGACCGTTGGCAGCCTCGCGTTGCATCCCGCCTACTGGCCGATGGTGTCGACCAGTGATGATTATTTCATGTGGACGGGACTGGATTACCATCCGGAAAATGTGCGCCGGTTTACGGAGCAGACCGGACGGGAAGTTCCGCGTCCTCCGGAGGCCCTTGCGGAACCATTTCCGGTTGCCATTCATCGCGAACCGGGAGTGATTGCGGATGACGATCCGTGGGTGTGCTGGTTGCGATTTCTGTGCCGCGATGTGCTGGGGCGGTATAACCGCCGCATAACGGATGTGGTGCTCCAGGCAACCCACGGGCGGGGCGCTGCCATGCCGTTATGCGGCGGGGGACGCGAAAATGTCATGGGTTTTCTCCCCTATGTGGATGTGCTGACGGGGCAATGGCCACCCTATAATTTCGGTGCGCATGGATTCAATGTGCTGTGCTGTTACAATTATAATTTCTACCGATATCCGGCCCTGTCCCAGGTTTGGTGGTATGAACTGGGGCGTATGGGGAATCGGGATCTGCCGCAATGGCTGATGCCGGAAACCATGGATCCACGGGCACTGACCCACATCCAGAACCTGTACCTCTACCTGGCGGCCTTGCAGCGGGGGTTGATGTATTTTATCTACGAACGCACCACGCCGGGTGCATTCGAGGCGTTCGAGCGCGTATTGCCGGTGCTTAACCGCCATGGGCCCTTATTGGTGTCCCTGGAAGCGGCGGACTGCCCGACGGCCATCCTGATGCCTTTTGAACAAGCCTGTTTCAATACGGATTTCCCGGTCGATACGCAATATGCCTATGCAAACCTGCGTATGGCGCATCGGGATGTGGAGCCGGCCACGCCGGAGGAATTAGCCACTAGCCGGTATCGGACCGTGTTGCTGGCCGGGATCGACTGGCTCACGGCGTCCAGTTTCCAAGCCCTCGGGCAATTTCAATCGCGGGGTGGCATCGTGTGCGTCGACCGGGATACCCGGGTGCAAATCCCCGGCGCCGTACGGCTTGATCTTTCACTGGGAACGGGAAATCGAAACGCGGGTTACGGTAACCGGGATCAGATTCGATCAATCCGGAATGCCGTTGATCCCCACGTGCCGGGTTGGGCGCAAGCGGATGACCCGCATTGGTTTCTCCGGCATTGTCGGTTGGATGGCGTCGATTATTTATGGGTGGTGAATCTCATGACCCGGGAACAGGATGCGGCGGTCATACCGGAATCCGGACAGGAGCGGCGCGATCCACATCCGCTGCCGGTGGGGGCCGGTTGGATGCATGACGTGCAAACCGCACGGCTGGATGTCGCGGTTGGTCCGTCGATGGTATTTGATGTGTTCAAGGGTAAACCGTTGCTTTCAAGGACGGATCCGGATTCAGGCCGGCTTCGGGTGGATGCGACCACCGGGATATGGCAGGGGACCCTGCTGGCGTTTTATCCGTCGAAACCGGATCGTTTGGTGGTGCAGGCATCCGACCATGCAAGGGCCGGGCGATCCCTGACCCTGAAATGTCAGGTTTCCGATGGAAAAAAGACCGTTGAAGCGCCGTTTACCCTGCAGGTCAATGTGACGAATCCCGATGGAACCCGAAACTTGGATTACACCGGACAATGGCTGATGCACCGGGGAGCGGTCCGGATAATCATCCCTTTTGCGATCAACGATCTGCCGGGACCTTATCAGTTTGAGTTTGAAGTTCCGGATTGTGGCCTGACGGCGGTACAATCGGTGGTTTTGAAGGGTCGCTAGTCATGTCCGAAACAAACCAGGAACGTTGGATTCACCGGGGTGTCTGCCGGGCGCAGGTTGCCGTGCGTTTGCGGGACGATCCGGTTTTCATGCAGGCGCTCGTGGACCTGGATGCCCGTCTGCATGATGATGCCCTCAACGCTCCGGCCATGCTTCAACCGGGCGCCATGCGCGTGACCCTGGGTTCGACGCTTGGTCCGCTTGATGCCTGGGTAAAAAGGTTTTCAGCGGGAAACGCCTTCACGCGTCTGTGGGGCAACCGGCTTGGTTCCCGCGCCTTGCGGTGTTTTCAGGTAGCGGAACATTTGCGCCGGCATGGTGTCGGAACCCCGGAACCGATTGCCTGTCTGGAACATGGTGTGAATCGTCACCGCGGGGCTGGTTGTTACCTGGCAACCTGCCTGGACGGGTGGGTCAGCCTGACGGAGCAATTGGTTGCGTTGTACCATGACGATCCGGATTGCACAAAGTTGATGACGCTGCTTCAGGTGACGGCCGATGCGGTGCGCAAGTTGCATGAGGCGGGAATCCAGCATGGGGATCTTGGCAACCAGAACATTCTCCTGAAACGTGATGGACCGGGAAACTGGTCGGCGGTGTCGTTTATCGACCTGAGCCGGGCAAACTGCCGTGGAACCTTGTCCCTGGAAGATCGCGGGAGGGATATTTCACGCCTCTCCCTGCCATCCGATTTCCTGCGGATTTTCAAGGATATGTATTGGGCTGGCATCCGTCCGCCTGAAGCGTTTGATCGTGCCGAGCGCCGGCATCGTCGTCGGTATCGCCGGCATGATCGCACCCGAAGCTGGCGGCATCCGTTACGGGAACGGGCACGCGCACAGGAACGGGCGGGGCGACGGGTCTATCCGGAACCACGGGATATCTGGATATGGGACGAACGGTCCGGACAGCCGGTGATCACCCTGCGTCCCGAGGATCGCCGGCGTCTCTATCCGGCAGCACGTGCGGTTCAACTGGTCGCGGCGGGGGTAAAGGCTGCGTTTCCCCTCTGGAGGGCCTATCGCGCCCTGCGTGCGCAATGTTTTAACCTGCCGGTTCCGTTGGAATCGCGCATTGCCTTGTGTGTTGAACCAATGTCCGGGAACCTGGACCGGCAATTTTCCCTTCTGCGGCCCCTGGGGGCCATTCCGATCATGGTGCGCTTTTACCGGCATGAGGGAGTGACCGGGATTGTACGGCGTACCGAGGCTGTCAGGATGTTGCATGAACGGGGGCATCCCGTCACCATCGCATTCGTGCAGGACCGGAGGGGGGTACGCGATCCCGCCTGCTGGAAGGAATTTGTTGAACAGGTGTTGTCGGCCAATGCGCCGCGAATCGAATGGGTGGAACTTGGTCATGCAATCAACCGGGTCAAATGGGGGATCTGGGAATACGGGGAATACCAGCGACTGGTCGAGTCCGCGCGGTCACTGCTGGCGCATTACCCCGCGGTCCGGGTCATGGGGCCTGCCGTCATTGACTTTGATCCGGTTTCGGCGCTGGCGGCCCTGCGTGCGGTCCGGAAAAGCCGTCTCCGGTTGGCGGCCTGTTCCGCCCACCTGTATGTCGACCGGCGTGGTGCACCGGAAAACCGGCAGGCAGGATTTGACCTGATCGACAAATGTGCCCTGATGCGAGCGGTGGGGCGTGTATCGGGTATCTGTGATGAGGGACTGATTCTTTCGGAATTCAACTGGCCGCTCGCTGGAACCGGGGTGTATTCCCCGGTGGGTGCGCCGTACGAATCGCCCGGTCCCCACGTGAACCAGCCATCGGTCGACGAGGATACCGCCGCGGCATATTTGCTGCGCTACCATGCGCTCGCGTTGGCGTCGGGAATGGTGGACCGGGTATACTGGTGGCGTCTGACCGCCCATGGGTATGGACTGGTTGATGACCGTACGGATCCCTGGCGGGTTCGACCCTCCTATGCGGCATTATGTGTCCTGCTGGACATCCTGGGTCAGGCCATGTTCGTCAGCCGGATTCAGGCTCCGACGGGGGTATGGCTGTTGTGGTTTGAACGGCCGGATGGTTCGCCGGTTTGCCTGGCCTGGTCGGCTGCAGGACGCATACGTCACCGTCTGCCTTTCGATTGTCAGGAAATTCGCACCATGTTCGGGCAACGCCTGCCGATGATAGGGCGGGATCTGGAACTGGATGGTAATCCCGTGTATTGTGAAATAAGGAGAGACCAATGACGAATCCTGCCGATAACACCTTAACGCGCATAGAAAATCTGCTTGCCTGTCCGTCCTGCTTAAAACCCCTGAATCTTGGGGATGGGTATATATCCTGTTCCGGGTGTGGCGCGCGTTATCCGATTCAAAACGGCATACCGCTTATGGCACGAATGGGGATTCCCGATGTGGGGCGTCAGGTTTTTTCGGGAGTCGATGGGAATACCAGTGATCCCTATCAACAGCAGTACCAGGATCTCCGAGAAGCAGCACAATATAACGCGGAGTATAAACAAAAATTTTTTAAGCGAATGAGCACGCGAAGGGAATTCCACATCCTTCGCCGTCTTCTTGCTGGACAGGGACACACCCAGGTGGTTCTGGATGTTCCTTCCGGAGGCGGTCGATTGAGCATGCAGATCGCTCCGTTCACCGATCTGTTGATTGAAGCTGATATCGCCCGTGGACAGGTTGAATATGGTAAAAATAACAGTCGGATATCGGTGCCTCAAATCTGGATGACGGCGTCGGCTTTTTGCCTGCCGTTTCATGACAATAGTATCGATGCTGCAATCTGCTGCCGGTTGTGCCATCACCTGCCAACGAAGCATGAGCGGGATGCCTTGATTATTGAACTACTGCGCGTTTCGAAAAAATTTGTTCTGATGACATTCTTTGACTACCACTCGGTGAAAAATTATCTTCGGCGGATTCGCCAGCCTTTCGATCATCAGCTACCGAAAATGACCATGAAACGTCAGGAAATTAAAGATCTAGCCGCGCAACATGGCGCTACGTTAATTGATGCGCCGTATCTGGCGCCCTTCTCCTCCGGGCACCGTTATGCCTTGATGGTAAAATCCGGTGCTCGGGTATGAATGTTGAGCGCTCCCGTGCCGGTTATTGTAGCGGGGAATTCGATCTTCCGACTCTTGTCGGCTTGGCAATTGGTTCCCGAAATGAAAGCTCGGTCGGCATCTTCCTGAAAGTAGAACCGAATACTCTTATCTGGAAAGGGCGTCGCGAAGGCGATGGTTCTCCTGTCGTCTACAAAATGTACCGGAATAGGGGTTGTATCGGTTGGATAAGAGAAGGATGCTTTCAATTCAGGGTTGAACGCGAGTATCAGGCCCTGTCTCATTTGGTACGGCATGGCATACGGTGCAGCGTTCCATTTTTCTGGACTCGTGGGCACGACCCTGAACATGGTCGATACGAAATTCTTTGCATGCGTGAAATTCAGCAGGCAACCGCCCTGACGGAATTGGTATCGTCAGGGCATCAAAACGCGATCGATATCGGCGTGCTTTATGTCATGGTTCGACACATGCATGAAACAGGATTTTATCACGGTCGATTGGATCTCCGAAATATTGTTCGCGGTATCGATGCCGATGGTGTAAGCGACTATCACATTATCGATACCCCATATGCCATGATCTTTCCCGGCAGTATCGCCGGCACAGCGATGGCATGGGATGACCTCCGGCAACTCTCCGGTTATGTCTACCGGATATGGGGAACCGAAGTTGTCCGTGCCGGACTGATTGGTTATGGGTTGGGGAAGAAGGAATCGCATAAAATGATGGGAATCCTACCTCGGTCAGGCGTCCCATTATTGATGCGTAATCTCAAGCGTTTTTATTTTGGACTCCGTCTCCGGTTTTTCTATAAATACGAAATATTTTAAGATCAAGGATGTGTAATCAATGACGCCTGAATCATCCAGAACACAATATCGGAACAATCGATTCCGAAAATACCGGATTGGGTTTACCAAGCTGCTGGGTTTCGTTTTGTTGCTGGCGCTTATTTTGGCCAAACGAGGAACCGTTGGGCTTGTGACCGACATGTTGTATTTCATTGGCGTTATTCTGGTTGCAATAGGGACGCTGGGACGACTTTGGTGTTCACTGTATATTGCCGGCCGTAAGACGACGGAACTGGTTACGGTTGGGCCCTATTCGGTCAGCCGACATCCGCTCTATTTTTTCAGTTTTGTCGGCGCGCTCGGTGTCGGGTTGGCAACTGAAACAGTTACCATTCCGATACTCTTCCTGATATTCGGGTTGCTGTATTACCCTTCAATTCTTCGAATCGAAGAATCCCTGTTGATCGGGCAGTATGGGGATGCCTACTTACGGTACAAACAACGTACGCCTGGTTTTCTCCCCCGTTGGTCAATATTGGTCGAACCCGCCACCTATGAGGTAAACCCACGTGTGTTCTTGAAACACGTTTTCAGCGCCCTTTGGTTTATCTGGTTCCTGGGTATCCTTGAGCTGCTGGAAAGCTTTCAGGAGTATGGTTTTGTGGCAAACTATTATACTGTTTATTGATTGGCCGGAGACCATGGATAGGTTCTGATTCAATCGAGGAGGTGGGTTTGTCTCGGGTTGTCAATTGTTACGACGGATCAGATGGCGGCTTAGTAGGATCGATGCCAGAATCGGAACCCACATAATCAAATCTGGTCGGATCGACGGATAGACACGGAGGCTTTCCGTCAGGATGAGCGACAGGTAGAACCCTATCACCACCAGTAGGCTGATCGCTATGCCGATCGATGATTCGCGCCGATGTGAGCGAATGCCGAGCGGAACACCCAGCATAACGAACACCATACAAGACACCGAAAGGGCGATGCGTTTCTGCATTTCAACCTGCAACGACATTCGTGTTGTAGCGGCAGTTGATGCGTCCGGATGTTTTTCGGAAACGGTGTTGGCGGCGATTCCATCGCGCAAGTCTTGGAAGGTCATGTCCTTACGTTGCTTGGTGTAGGTCCGTTTCCGGAACGCATCGGTGATGCGTATGGGCAGGCGGCTGAAAAATCCGGACCCCGGCTGGTTGCGTTCAAACGGATCGATCCGTCCATCCTTCAGCTCGATGATGAGGTCATCACCCTCGGTGACGAGCTGTGCAGATTCAGCGCGGATTTCGCGGACGAAATCCGGTTGCCGGTAATCGGTAATCCGCAAATTGTATAGCTGGTCACCGCGTTTTTCGCCGACATAAAGCTTGAATCCTTCGAATTCCTGGAACCGTCCTTCCTCGATCAGGTCCAGGGATGTTCCAACCCCGGCGGCCGCTGAAGCAGATCGGCTGGCAAAATGTCCGCGAGGAGCCAGTTCGTTATTGATAAACAGACAAACCAGGGTAAACACGACCGACAACATGAACGGGTAGCGGAGGATCTGTACGAGGCTGATTCCGCATGCCCGCATGGCGGTAATCTCCCCATCCGCGGAAAGTCGCCCGAAAACCAGTAAACTGGCGACCAAGGCACTGATCGGAATGGAAAAGGCAAGTGCTGGCGGCATGGTCATCAGAAAGATGTGACCGATCAGGCTGACGGATCCCCCCTTGGCGAGAACATCGGTTATCTTGAATATGACGCCCAAGGACATGATGAATGTCAGGATCATCAGGGTCATTGCAAACGTAAAAAGGTAATTCCGGATAAGGTATCTACCGATGGTTTTCATTCGAATACAGATCTGCTTTATAGAGGATTCGGTCCTCCGGCCGGTAGACGTGCAAACAACCACAATTCCTTGTCTGGATACCATGCCATCGGTTCACATGCAAGCCCGCCGATCACAGCGACAAAGGCGCTTCGCGTTTCGGTGCTGGAGCCGGCCCGACCCCGGGCCGGTCTGGCTGGGTGGTTGGCAGGTTGTGGGATTAGGGACGTGCGGAGCGCCCTGTAGCCGCGATGGATGAAGAAAGATCTGCTTGATAAGCGCTTGCGGTGTGGTTTGCCGATTGTGAATTTTGCAGGTGGAACTCTTGACGAAAAGGCGGGTGCCGTCTATAGTCAATGTTTTGAAGCGACAATCGACCTTGTGTGGAGCTTATACTACCATGAACTACGCAGTTGTTGTGGCGGCAGGTAAGAGTACCCGGATGGGGGCGAATGTTGACAAGGCATTCCTCACGCTCGGGGCAAAACCGGTGCTGGCCTATTCCATGCAGGCGTTTGAGAGTTGCCCGGATATCCATGGGGTAATTCTCGTTGTGCGCAAGGATCGTTTGCAGGTTGCACGCGGTATGGTGCAAATGCTCGGATTTATAAAGGTGCGCAAGGTGGTGGCCGGGGGCCTTGAGCGGCAGCATTCTGTCCAGAACGGTTTGGACGAATTGGGTGAAGATGTCAGTGTGGTGGCTGTCCATGACGGGGCTCGTCCTTGTGTAACCCCTGAATTGATCTCTGAAACGATCAAGTCAGCCAAGCGATATGGTTCGGGTGTTGCGGGTGTCAAGATCACGGATACCGTGAAAAGCGTTGAACGGGGCATGACGATCAGTAAAACGGTGGATCGTTCCATGTTGTGGGCCGTCCAGACGCCGCAGACCTTCCAGGTTGACATCCTCCGCAAGGCGCTGGCTTATGTGAAGAAGAAGAAGCTGGCGGTTACGGACGAGGCGTCGGCTGTTGAATTGATGGGCGAGGATGTACGGATTGTTCCGGCATCCAGTGCGAATATAAAGATCACGTCGGCGGATGATCTGATGCTGGCCGCCGCGCTTATGCGCTTGTAGGCAGGGGTTGGGTTCAAATGGCCAAGGGGAAGTACGCCGTACTGGGCGACATTCATGGGAACTGGGAGGCCTTATCCGCTGTTTTGGAGGATGCCTCCAAACGTGGTGTTACCGGTTATGTATGTGTCGGCGATCTGGTCGGCTATAACGCTGATCCCGCAGCCTGTATCCGGAAGATACGGGAACTGAACTGCCCAACCGTCCGGGGCAATCATGACCATTATTGCGCCTATGACGAATCCCTGGAAGATTTCAATCCCATGGCGGCCAACTCGGCCGATTGGACCCGCCAACAGCTGAACCAGGATGAGCTGACCTATCTGCATGACCTGAAAATCTCCCGGCTGGTGGAGGGTTTTACGCTGGTTCACAGCACCCTAGACATGCCCGAGAAGTGGGGATACGTATTTGACCCGCTGGAGGCGGACTCCAATTTCAACTATCAGACCACCTCGGTCTGTTTCCATGGGCATACGCATATCCCGGTTATTTTTGAAAAACAGGGAGCAACGCGTCGCCTTTCGGTCAAGACCATCAAGATTGCGTTAGGCTGCAAGTATTTCATCAACGTGGGTAGTGTCGGTCAGCCACGCGACGGGGATCCGCGTTCCTCGTATGCGGTGTATGATTTGGATGCGCGTGAGGTTGAATTAATCCGGGTGCCGTATGATGTGGCGGTTACCCAGGAGAAAATCCGCCGGGTCGGTCTGCCGGAACGGCTTGCCAAACGTCTGGAACTTGGCAAGTAGACGGTCCGGTTCGATAACGGATGAGTGTCACATCACCATACAAAAGGGGAGTACCATGGCGTACGTCATTTCTGAGAAATGCACCAAGTGCGGCAGTTGCCTGCCAGTCTGTCCGGTCGAAGCCATCAGCGAGGGTGATGAACGTTACGTAATCGATGCCGAGAAATGCGTGGATTGCGGGCAATGTGCTGATGAGTGTCCGGTTCAGGCCATTTCGGCCGGCGATTGATCTTGAGCGCATTGGCTGAATCGTCCGCCGGTCGGTACCGGTACCTGTTTGGTCCGGTTCCATCGCGCCGGATGGGGCGGTCGCTGGGTGTCGAGCTCATCACGGCCAAGACGTGTTCCTTCGATTGTCTCTTCTGTGAATCCGGGCCGACGACGGTACATACCCTCCATCGTGACCGGTTGGTTCCCGTCGGCGACGTGCTGGATGAATTGTCGGACTGGTTTGACCGGGGTGGGACGGCGGATTACGTCACGCTGGCCGGAGCGGGTGAGCCCACCTTGCATCTGGATTTCGGGCGGGTATTGGAGGCCCTTAAACCGCGCCCGGTCCAATCGGCCCTGCTGACCAACAGTTCCCTGATGCATCTTCCCGAGGTTCGTCGTGATGCTGCCATGGCAGACCTGGTGAAGGCTTCCTTGAGTGCCTGGGATGAAACATCCTTCCGGCGGTTGAATCGACCCTGTGACGGGGTGGACTTCCGTGAAATCCTGGATGGTTTAACCGCGTTTCGTTCCGCGTTCACGGGACGGTTCTGGTTGGAAGTGATGGTTCTGGACGGTATCAACGACAACCCGGCTGACATGCGTCGGATTGCCGAACAGGTTGATGCCTTGCATCCTGACCGGGTGCATCTGAATACCGTCATCCGTCCACCGGCCTACCGGACGGCGGTTGCGGTTGATCCCGGGCGTTTAAACGGCCTGGCTTCGCTTTTCCGCTCACCCGTGGAAATCAGCATGGCGGCTCCGGGTCCGCATGGACCCGGAAAGGGTGCTGATGCGGATCTGGTTCCGGACATCCTGGCCATCGTGTCACGCCGTCCCTGTACCCTGGCCGACCTGTGTGCCGTGTCGGGACAGCCGAAAGCCGTCTTGAGCGACCGCTTGAAATCCCTGCTCGATGCCGGACTCGTCCGGGTGGACCACCGTCCGGACGGGGATTACTGGATGGCCGGCCGGCCGTGATTTCGCTGGTTTTCGGCGGATTCATTCTTTACTGTCCCATTGCCGTTTGGCTTGACTGCATACGGACCTCGGGTCGAAAGATGGGCGGGAAATTATGCAACTGTTGAAACGTTTATTCGGAACCAAGAACCAACGGGACATCAAGCGCTTGAAGCCGTTGGTGGACCGCATCAACCAGCTGGATGCCTCCTATCGTTCCCTCTCCGAAACTGAACTGTGTGCCAAGACCCGGGAATTCAAGGAACGCCTGGCCAAAGGGGCCGCGCTGGACGATCTCCTGTGTGAGGCGTTTGCCGTGGTCAAGCAGACCTGCCGTCGTCTGGCTGGGACCCGTATCCAGGTTTGCGGGCATGAATTGATCTGGGAAATGGTTCCCTACGATGTCCAGCTTATCGGCGGTATCGTCCTGCACCAGGGTAAAATCGCCGAAATGGCAACGGGTGAAGGTAAAACCCTGGTCGCCACGATGCCCCTGTATCTGAACGCCTTGACCGGTCGGAATGTACACCTGGTAACCGTCAACGATTATCTCGCGCGCCGGGATGCGGAATGGATGGGGACCGTGTATCGCTACCTGGGACTGACCGTGGGATGCATCCAGAATGCCATGCGGCATGATGAACGCAGTCAGCAATACGCCTGTGACATAACCTACGGGACCAATAGTGAATTCGGTTTTGATTACCTCCGTGACAATGGCATGGCCTACAGCCCGGAAGGCATGGTGCAGCGCGGCTATTCCTTTGCCATCGTCGATGAAGTCGACAGCATTCTGATCGATGAAGCCCGGACGCCGCTGATTATTTCGGGTCCGGCACCGGTCTCGTCACACCAGTATTTTGAACTGAAGCCCCGCGTCCAGCAACTGGTCAATAAGCAGCACAATCTGTGCAACCGCCTGATCCGCGAGGTGCGGGAACACCTGGACCGCAAGGAGACTGAAGCGGCCCAGTTCAAGCTCTACCAGGTTCATCAGGGAATGCCGAAGCACAAGCAGTTGTTGCACCTTCTGGAGGAGCCGGATATCCGGAAGCTCCAGGAACAGGTCGACAACATGATGTTGACGGACATGCGCAAGGAGCAGGCCCGTGAACTTCGCGAATCCCTCTATTTCACCATTGATGAACGTGGGCGTGATGCCACCCTGACCGACATGGGGTGTGCGGCACTGGATCCCACGAATCCCGACAGTTACGTGATGCCCGACATCCTGACCGCCACCGCTGAACTGGATGCCGACACGTCCCTTACCGAGTCGGATCGGGCGAAAAAGCGCCTGGAGATCCAGGCCCATTATTCGACGGCGAGCGAACGCATTCACAACGTGGACCAGTTGATCCGGGCCTATTGCCTGTACGAAAAGGACGTCGAGTATGTCGTCCAGGAAAACCAGGTATTGATCGTTGATGAATTCACCGGCCGCATCCTGCCGGGACGACGATGGAGTGATGGTCTGCACCAGGCCGTTGAAGCCAAGGAAGGGGTCAAGATCGAGCGGGAAACACAGACCCTTGCCACCATTACGATCCAGAACTATTTCCGCATGTATGACAAGCTGGCGGGAATGACGGGAACCGCGGAAACCGAGGCGTCGGAGTTTCATGAGATCTACAAACTGGATGTGGTGGTGATTCCCACCAACCGTCCGGTCCGGCGGATCGACAACAACGACCAGGTCTACAAGACCCAGCGGGAAAAATACAAGGCCGTGGTGGATGAGGTGGTGGGCTGCCACCAGCGGGGACAGCCGGTACTGGTCGGTACGGTCTCCGTGGAAACGTCCGAACTGATCAGCCGGATGCTCAAGCGGGCCGGGGTGGTGCACACCGTGCTCAACGCCAAGAATCATGCCCAGGAGGCCGAGATCGTGATGCGGGCCGGCCAGCCCGGGGCGGTAACCATCGCCACCAATATGGCGGGGCGGGGGACCGATATCAAACTGGGCGAGGGTGTGGTTCACCTGGACCGGAGTGTCATCACCTCCGGTCTTGGTCTTCAGGATCGCCTGAGGGGACGGACCCTGCGCGAGATCCTCGAAGCCACCCCCTGCGGCTTGCATGTGCTGGGTTCGGAACGGCATGAATCGCGGCGCATTGACCGCCAGCTGCGGGGGCGTTGCGCCCGGCAGGGAGATCCGGGCTCCTCCCGTTTTTTTGTGTCGCTGGAGGATGACCTGATGCGGTTGTTCGGTTCCGACCGGATTGCCGGCATCATGAGCCGGTTGGGCATGGAGGAAGGCGTACCCCTGGAACACCGGTGGTTGAACCGTTCGATCGAGACCGCCCAGCGCCGGGTTGAACAACAGAACTTCTCGATCCGCAAACGGACCCTTGAATATGACGATGTGATGAACAAGCAGCGGGAGGTCATCTACACGTTCCGCGGCGAGATCGTAAGGGCGGAGAAACTCCGGGAACGGGTGCTGGATATCTTCGACGACTTGATCCTTACCCAGGCCGAGGGATTGCTGGCCGGTACGGATGAAGACGGGGTCCGGGCGTTCGTGGCATGGGTTCAGCAGACGTTCCCGGTCGCCCTCCGGGTTGAGGACATCATGCCGGTGGCCGGGGATGTTGAACAGACGACCAGCCGCGTTCTCGACCGCGTGCGTGATGCGTATGCGCTCAAGATGGCGGACGCCGGCGAGCAGTCCGCCACGGTGCTGGAACGCCAGATCATCCTGCAATCCATCGATACCCACTGGCAGGAATACCTGCGCGCCATGGATGCCTTGCGGTCCGGCGTCGGGTTGCGGGCCTATGGCCAGCGGGATCCGCTCGTCGAGTACCGGCGCGAAGCCTCGAACATGTTCGGTGAACTGATGGGGCAGATCAAACAGGATATCGGCACCGGATTATTCCGTGTATCCTTCAATGCCCGTTCGTTCGGCGATTTCATTTCATCGCTGCCACAGACCCTGGTTCACGACCAGATCCCGGTTTTTGGCGCCGGTCGCATGGCCGCGGGGGCCGGGACGGGGTCCGGCGATCAGCCGGAAGGCCCCCTGGATGACGTTTTCCGCAAGGCGACCCAGGCTTCCGCAGCCACCCTGAATGTCCACCGTGAGGCGCCCAAGGTGGGCCGTAACGACCCCTGCCCGTGCGGCAGCGGGAAAAAATACAAAAAATGTTGCGGGCAATGATGACGGAGCCAGCCGGAGAGAATCGATTGGCGCCGGAGCCATCGTTAAAAGGGTCCGTCGCCACCCGCTGGTCCTTCTGGATGCGCCTGGCGGGATCCATCGCCACGGGACTTTTTCTGGCATTGGCGTTTCCCCCCCATGAAGAATCACCGGCTGCCTGGATGGGACTGGTCCCCCTGTTGCTCGTGATCCGGACCACCCGCCCGGCTGCGGCCGCAGGATGGTCCTGGTTGAGTGGCTGGGTCTTCGGGTTGTGCAGCCTGGCCTGGTTATGGAAGCTCAAGGATACGGGTGGTCCGGTGTGGCTGGTCGGTATCGGATGGATCCTGCTGGCCGCGTATGCCGCCTTGTATACCGGTGTTTTCGGTTATGCCCTGGCATGGTGTTTTCGCCGGGTTGGAACGATGCACCGGGGAGGGAATCTCGGGCTGATGGCGGTGGCAACCGCCGTCTGGGTCGGATTGGAATACGCGCGTGGAACCCTGGCCGGCGGGTTTCCCTGGAATGCACTGGGTGTCAGCCAGTACCGCAACCTCGGGATCATCCAGTTGGCTGAGTGGGGGGGGGTGCCCCTGATTTCCGGGGTGATTGTCTGGTTTAACATGGCCATAACCCTGACGATTCTTCGATTGTCCGAGGGCTGGAAGAAACGGGAGCGTGCCGGCTGGCAGTCTGAACTGACTGCCGGACTGGCCGTTCTGCTGGGATGCTGGGTGTGCGGCATGATGCGCTTGACGACCGTCCGCCAGATGATGGTCGACTGGCCCCGGATAAGGGTGGCGGCGGTTCAACCCAACATTCCACAGTTGCGCAAGTGGGATTCCGATTCGGACCGGATGATCCTGGATCGCCTCCGTTCCCAGACCGAATTGGCAACCCTGGTGGAACCCTCCCTGGTGGTATGGCCGGAAACGACCTTACCCGGGTTGTTGACGTCGGATCCGGAGTTGCAGGATTTTGTGACCGCATTGACAGCCACCAACCGGGCGGTGCTGGTCGGGTCCATGGAGATGGACGCAGCTTCCGGCGACCGGCGATTCTACAACACGGCATTTCTGGTGGGGGCCGAAGGTGAACCGGTTCAAGGGTATCGCAAGCAGCACCTGGTGCCGTTTGGCGAGTATGTGCCGTTTTTTCGCGGGGCCCGTTGGCAGACCCTGCTGGAACCGCTGGGGTTTTACACCTGCTGGCCGGGCACCGGGCCGGGCGTGATGACCGTGCCGGGCCTGGAGGTCCGCCTGGCCGTGTTGATTTGCTTCGAGGATGTGTTTGCCTACCTGGGTGGACGGGCGGTCCGGGCGGGTGCCGGCCTGCTGGTCAACCTGACCAACGATGCCTGGTTTGACGGGACGGCGGGTGCACGCCAGCATCGCAGCCATGGGGTTTTTCGCGCGGTGGAAAACCGGGTGAGCCTTCTGCGGGCGGCGAATAGCGGGGTGACATGCGCCATCGATCCGACCGGCGCCATCACCGATGAATTAAGCGGTGCGGACGGGGATCATGCCGTTGAGGGTTTCATGACCGCGTCGCTGGTCATCCGGCCGGAATCTTTGCCGCTGACCCATCACGCCCGTTGGGGCGATCATCTGCCGGGTCTTGCCGGATTGGCGGTTACCGGCGGGGTTTTTATTCTTGTCTGGGGTTTCTGGAAACGTGAGGATTGGAAAGCGCGCCCCGAAGGGGCCGGTGAAACGAAGGGGATTGTGTAATGGAGGAACTGAAAGACCGCCTGTTGGCGCTTCAGAAGAAGACCTCGGAAATGCGAGGTTATCTTTGACGTTGCAGGCAAGGAACGTCAGGTTGCGGAATTGGAGTCCCGTACGGGAGCTCCGGGATTCTGGGACCGGCCCCAGGAAGCCCGCGATCTGCTTGCCCGGGTGACTACCATCCGGAATGTATTGACGCCTTTCCGTTCCGTGGAGACGGCCCTGCAGGATACCGAGGTTTTGCTGGAACTGGGGGGTGCGGAAGACCCCGGCCCCCAGCAGGATGCCGTTTGGAGGGATGCCGCTTCAGCCCTTGATCGCGCGGACGCCCTTCTGGGGGATCTTGAACTCCAGGCTTTGTTGGGTGGTCGTTTTGACGCCAGCAATGCCTATTTGTCCCTGCATGCAGGTGCCGGTGGAACCGAGTCCTGTGATTGGGCGGACATGTTGTTCCGTATGTATATGCGGTATTGTGAAGTGCATGGTTTTGAAACCAGTGTTCTCTCGTATCAACCCGGCGAAGAAGCCGGCATCCGGAGTGTTGCTTTTTCGGTGACCGGTCCGTACGCCTATGGGTACCTGAAGTCGGAACGGGGAGTCCATCGACTGGTCCGGATCAGTCCGTTTGACGCCAACAAGCGGCGCCATACATCCTTTGCCGCCATGGATGTTGTGGCGGAAGTGCCGGATGATATCGAGGTGGATATCCAGGAAAGTGATCTGCGGGTGGATACCTACCGGTCCAGCGGATCGGGCGGGCAGCACATCAACAAGACGGATTCCGCCATACGGATCACCCATGGTCCGACGGGTATTGTGGTTTCCTGCCAGGCGGAACGTTCACAACACAAGAACCGGGCCAAGGCCATGCAATTGCTGAGAGCCCAGTTGTACGAATACTACCAGGACCAGAAACGCAAGGAAATGGAACGGTTCTACGCCAAAAAAGGTGAGATTGCCTGGGGCAGCCAGATCCGGTCGTACGTCCTTCAGCCGTACACGATGGTCAAGGATCACCGGACGGCGGAGGAAACCGGCAATGTGGATGCCGTACTGGACGGGTCCCTGCAGCGTTTCATCACGGCCTATCTGAAGTGGCAGGCCCGGCAGGCGCGCGATTCACAGGGGGGATGAGATGGCCTTGATCAGTATGACCGGTTACGGGGAGGGACGTGTCGCGCATCGCGGCATGCTCGTGGAGGTGGAATTGTGCTCGGTTAACCGGCGCCAGTTGGAAGTCCGGGTTTCACTGCCGAAATTCCTGAGCGTACTGGAATCCAAGGTTCAGGAGCATATCCAGCACCACGTCAACCGGGGGGCGGTCAACTGCTCGATCCGGGTACAACTCGGTTCGGGTGGCCGGGAGCCTGCCCTGGATGAGAAGCTGGCAGGTGCCTATCTCCGGCGTTTGCGCAAAGCGGCCGGTTCGCTCGGTTTGCGTGATGACCTGGGACTCTCGATCCTGTTGCAATTGCCCGATGTGTTGATCCGCCAGGAAGATGCCGTGGATACCCGTGCCGTCTGGGGACCGCTCGAGACCGCCCTGGACCAGGCCTTGAAAGGGCTCCACGTCATGCGCCGGAAGGAAGGCCGCGTGCTGGCAACCGACCTGCAGGGGCGCATCAAGGCGCTGGAAACCTTGTTGGCCGCAATCCGGCGACTGGCCCCGTCCGTTCGTGAACAATACGGACAATCATTGAAACAACGACTGGAAAAAGCGGGGATTCCCGTGGATCCCGCCGATGACCGGCTGTTGAAAGAGTTGGCGATTTTTGCCGAACGATGCGATGTTACTGAGGAAGTCGTGCGATTGGGCAGTCATCTGGCGCAAGCACGTGTCATGCTCCGATCGGCTGAGCCGGTTGGCCGTCCGCTGGATTTCCTGTGTCAGGAATTGTTCCGGGAAATCAACACGATCGGATCGAAGGCCAACGACGCCCGATTGTCGGTGTGTGTGGTGGATTTTAAGGCGCAGTTGGAACGCATGCGGGAACAGGTGCAGAATGTCGAATAAGACCCCAGGCCAGCGACCCCGGCCGCTGTTGATCGTGGTTTCAGCACCTTCGGGAGGCGGCAAAACCACCTTGTGCGACGCATTGCTTACCGAGTATGACAACCTGGTTTACTCGGTTTCCTGTACCACCCGTTCTCCCCGCGGTACCGAGATCGATGGGGAGGACTACATCTTCATGACGGATGAAGGGTTTCGCAAACGGGTTGAGGCGGGTGACTTCCTGGAACATGCAACGGTGCATGGGTATTCATACGGAACCTTGCGGGACGTGGTGGTCGAGTCCTTGCGGGAAGGGCAGAGCGTTTTGATGGACCTCGATGTCCAGGGTGCCCGTTCCATCCGTACGCTGGTGATGACCCTGCCCGAATCCGATCCGTTGCGACGTGGTTTCGTGGATATATTCATTGAACCGCCCTCCATCGAGATCCTCCGTGAACGGTTGGAGGAACGCGCGGAAGATTCGCCCGAAACCATCCAGCGGCGGTTGAATAATGCGGTGCGCGAGATGCAGTGTCGTGATGAATTCAGTTACCAGGTGGTGAACGAGGCGCTGGATCGTGCCTATGCCGATCTGGTGGCCATCCTGCAGAAGGAGTGGAACCGTGAACCGTAAAACGATCATTCTCGGGGTAACCGGCTCAATCGCAGCCTACAAGGCAGCGGACCTGGTCCGTCGCCTGCAGGATGCCGGTTATGCGGTGGCGGTCATCATGACCCGTGCCGCGACCGAATTCATTACGCCGCTGACCTTCCGGACCCTGACACGCCAGGCGGTGGGCGTTGACTTGTTTGATCCGGACCTGGACTGGAAGCCGGAACATCTGGCACTGGCGGATCGTGCGGATTGCCTGGTGATTGCCCCTTGTACCGCCAATGTCCTGGCGAAAATGGCGCATGGACTGGCGGATGATTTGTTGTCGTGCACGGCCTTGTCGGTACAATGTCCCGTCCTGGTGGTGCCCGCCATGAACGAGCGGATGTGGGATCATGCGGCCACCCAGGCCAACGTGAAGATCTTGCGCAGCCGGGGGGTTACCATCCTGGATGTGGGGACGGGTGGATTGGCCTGTGGGGTGACGGGACGGGGCCGCATGGCCGATCCGCCGGTTATCGTAAAAGCCGTACAGCGGGTGTTGAACGCCCGGAACAGGAAACGGTCATGAGTAAACGGGTTGTGTGGGCGCTGGTGTTGATCGTTGTGTTGATCCTGGTCCTGATCTTCAACCAGGGGAGTGTCAGCGTCAATATGCTGGCGTTTAATATTTCAGGAATGAAGGCACTGGTCTTCCTGGCCTTTACGGCGTGGGGTGTGGCCATCGGGCTCCTGATCCGATGACACGCCTGCAGGTGCATTGCCGCGGGCGGTTGTGCATTGCCGACCTGGAACGGGCGGAGACCTTTGCGTCGCGCCTGATCGGCCTGTTGGGGCGGAAGGAATTGCCGGCAGGAAGCGGCCTGCTGTTGCAGCCGGCAGGATCCATTCACACGTTCGGCATGCAATTCTCCATCGATGTGATTCAACTGGATGTCGATGGGCGGGTGATCCGGCGGGTGCAGGGGGTGCGGCCGTATCGCATGGTCCCGGCGTGCTGGCGTGTGCGGCGTGTAATCGAGGTTCAATCCGGATGGCTCGATCCGGATGGCATACAAACCGGCGACTGTCTCTCAATCGGTCCGGTAGCCTGAAGGCGGCGAACCCCGGGTATCGATACCAGGGTTCAGGGCGCCGGTGTTTCGTCCCGGATCGGGAGGCGGCTGCGTATGTCGGCTGCGGGAATGGTTTTGATGATCCCGGGACGAATTTCCAGCCGGACATTGCCGGTTGGGTCTATTTCGACCAATACACCGCGGAAAACATCGGTTGAGGTCCGAACCTCGCAATCCGGGATGAAGCGCCGGATCATGGCGCGATGAACAGTCAGGATCTTGTCCCGCTCGATGGTGATGCGCTGGATGGCGGGAAAGAATCCTTTCTTCTCAAACCGGATCTCGTGTTCGCCGGGCGGAAGCAGTCGGATTTTCAAGGGTTCTGAAATACGATCCGTGGTTCCGGTTCCCGTGGTGGTCATGCCGCTGTCCTTGCCGTTGACCAGGATCTGGACGCCGGCGGGTTCCGTGGTTACCTGGAGGGTTCCGGCATTGGCCTGCAGGCGGAATTCCTCGATCTGACGGGTTGCCTGACGCAGTTCGATGGTGCGGGCGAGGGTGTCATGACCGGGAAGTTCTGCACGAATCCGGTAGGACGCGGGGTTCAGCGGCTTGATTTCAAGCGGTGATTCGCCCCGGAACTGATTGTCGATGTAGATTCGTGCACCCGCCGGAATCGACACGATCCGTAATTCGGAGGGTTTTGGAACGAGGGTGAAGTTGAGTTGCTGGAACTCACCGGCAGCCAGTTTCAAGGTGCTGGTGAGGGGTTCATACCCATCGAATGACAGGTCGAGCGTTGCCGTGCCGGTCGAAAGGTTTTCAATCCGGCAGGGGGTTTTACCGCGGGTTATGCTGTTGAGGCTGACGGTGGCACCGGGAGGCCGTGATTCGATTGCAACCGTAGCGGTATCGGATGTGAGATCGACTGAGATCCGCACCGGCTTCCGGTCTGGAATGCTGATTTCCATTTCACGCGGGAGATGCCCGGTTTTGAGAATGCGGACCCGGTGCGTCCCCAGCGGGATGTCGGGAACGAAACAGGGGGTACGGCCGCGATGAATGCCATCCACTTCGATGTCGGCACCAACGGGACTGCTGTGAAAGAGGATCAGGCCATTCAGCCGTTCGAGGAGTATTTCAACCGCAACCCGTTGTCCGGGGGTGATTGCGATGGAACGTTGTTGGGTTTGGTATCCCGGGCAGGTGGCTTTGATCAGGTGCAGGCCCGCCGGAAGATTGGTCAGCGTGACGGGAGAAAGGTCCTGCAGGATGCCATTGACGGTAATGGCGGAGTTTGCGGGTTCAACCAGGATGCGGACCAGGGGAGGTGGTGCGGCATGGGTTGCCGTTATCAGGCACCCCATCCAAACAACAAGTCCGGCCAACAGGGACTGGTGGGGGCGGGTCATCGGCGTTTCTCCAAACGTTTTTCCACGTCGAGCAATTTGCGTCGTGATTCGGCGTGGCGGGGGTCTGAACGGTCCGGAATCCGCTCGCAGAGAATACGCAGTTCGCGTGCAGCGTTTTCCCAGTCCTGCAAACGGATGGCCTTTTCAGCCCGGAATCCGGCTTCCTCAAACGCCTGTTGGAGGGCCTGTCGACAGTCTGCGAGCAGAACATGCATGGCGGCGTAGTAATCGGGTTTTGGATCCACCGTCTCGAGGTACCAGTCCGATTCCTCGAACATCCGGATGGCCGAGGCGAGGTTGCCATACTGGACTTCACGTTCCTGGAACAACTTCTGTCCCTGCCGGTAGGATGTCTCGGCCATTTCGATCAGGCGTTCCACCGGAAACTGGATGGCCCACAGGCCCAATTCGTTCTTGCCGAACGTTTCGACGGATTCACGGGCGGCTTTAAAGATATCCGGTTCAAGACGGTTCAATACCCGTACCCGGTGGGAACGGCGACCGGCGGTTACCGAGAGGTCGTAGGCATCGTAGCTGTCGGGTTGATGTCCGGTGTAGTCGGGGGACAGCGTGAGAAATCCCGAGTCGAGGATGGATTGTTGGAGGGTCATGACCCATTCGGCATCCACGGTTTTTTCCTTGCGAACATGGCGATTGTTCTCGAGATCATCAATCTCGACGGTCAGGATGGCCTGGGGTGACAGGGTGAGCGCGTATCGGAAAACATTCTGGGTGTTGGCGATGACTTTTTCGTAGTTCAATTCAAAGGTCTTGGGTTCATCCGCGGGTACAACCACGGGTGCCGCAACCGGTTGATGCTTGAGTCGCGTCAGCTTCGGATACCAGATGATGACCGCGGTTATGGTCGAGAGGGTTGCCAGGAGCAGGAGAAAACCGATGTTCGGCGGCTTGGCGGCAGGGGGAACGCGGGGACCCAGGCCCAGATCAATCGGGGACGCTGGTGGAGGGGGTGATGCGGGTGGTGCGGAAGTCGGGGGTGGGTTGGCCAGCGGAGCCGGAGCTCCATCCAGGCGTGTACTGATGACCTTGAGTGTGGAGTCGCCGAGGGAAATCAAGTCACCGGGATTAAGCGCGACTTCCCCGACGGCTTTTGCATTGACCAATGTCTGGTTGGCACTGGCAAGATCCGTGACCCATAATGTTCCATCCGGTTTGAAAAAGAGCCGGCAATGATGCCGTGACATTACCGGATCGATTAACACGATATCGTTTTTGGATGATCGGCCAACCCGCGCACCCGCAGGCGGGACCACGAAACGCTTGCCGGTATCCTGGCCGGCGACTGCTTCCACGTGAGGCAGCGTACTCATGGGGTGAACCTAGCATCGCCATGATTCCATGTCAAACAACAGCGCATCTCTGAATTTTGGCGTTCCCATGAGCGGATCGATCTTACCTCCGGTTGGAGATGGCGATGTCGCCCCGTTCCCTTGCCGACCAACCCAGATTCAGACCGGCCGGGGGTCCCGCCTACGCACGGACGCTTCGGCGTGGTACGCGGGCCGGCTCCAGCGGAAAGGCACAAACTCGATGCGCCCGATGCCAAAGATTTTAATTGTGAAAAGTTTGACAATTATGATCCGACTGATTATTTTATACGGATGCAATTGATAAGACCGGAGATTCCGCGATTGACGGTTCGCCGCATGACGCGGTATTTGGTGCATTTACAGGGCCTGGGGGCTTCGGATGTCCAGTGGGTTTCGTCCCGTGAATTGGCCGAATCCCTGGGGCTTACCAGTTCGACGGTCCGGCAGGATCTTTCCTATGTTGATTGTTGCGGGATATCCAAGCGCGGGTATGAAGTCACGAAAATGACCGATTCCCTCGCGGGGGTATTGGGCATGAACCGCGAATGGAAAATGGTGGTCGTGGGGGCGGGAAACCTGGGACGCGCCCTGGCCTTGCATGAGGAATTTCAACGCCGTAATTTTTCCATATGCGGCATTTTCGACAACGATCCGGTCAAGATCGGGCGGAAAGTCGGGCATCTGGTCATTCGCAGCATGCGCGATATCGCGCACGTGACCGTTATGGAGAAGGTAAACATCGGTATCATTGCCGTCCCGGCTGCTGCCGCGCAAAGCGCGGCCGATTATCTGATTGCCGCCGGTGTCAAGGGGCTTCTCAATCTGGCGTTGACGCACATCGTGGCTCCCCGGCAGGTGTCGATTGTCGACTCGCGGATTATCACCAATTTGCTTGAGCTTTCCCATGCGATTCAAACCACGGATCAGCGTCGTTTGACGCTTTAACCATGCAACCATATCGAGTTGGAGTTTTTTTAAACATCAATCGTTAATATCTTGACGAATACGAAGCAAACCTATCAGGGGGAAAATATTCATGCCAACGCGGAAATGCAACGGGTGCGATGGAAAATCGGATCATGGCGTATTGTTAAGGCGTTTGGACAAGGTCTTGCGGGAGTACCGCGAGAAACCGGGGGCCTTGATACCGGTTCTTCAGATTGCGCAGGGATTGTTCGGTTATCTGCCTGAAACGGTTCTCAAGCGGATTAGCCTGGCGTTGGAAAAACCCTACAGCGAAGTGGCCGGGGTGGTCGGGTTCTATTCCTTTTTCTCGCGTATGCCGCGCGGCCAACATGTCGTTCGTGTCTGCCTGGGGACCGCCTGTTACGTGCGGGGTGGGAAACAGGTGCTCGATGCCATCCGCAAGCAGCTGGGCATCGAGGTGGGGGAAACCACGGCGGATGGAAACTTTTCACTGGAAGTGGCCCGTTGTTTCGGGGCCTGCGGGTTGGCGCCCGCCATCATGGTGGATAATGATACCCATCAGCGGGTCAAGGCTGCCCGTGTACAGGATATCCTGTCTCAGTACGTCAAGCGGGTGGGGAAGGCGAAGGGACGTTCCAAAGGGGGAAAACGATGACTCGTCGTACACGTATTGAAACACCGGAAGCGCTGAGCGCCATCCGTGACCGGGTGAAGCCCGTGGTGGAAAAGCGCGTTCATATCGAGGAAGTATCCGCGGGCAAACCGGTTGGCCGCTATGTGCTGGTGTGTACCGGTGGCGGCTGTATTGCCTCCGGTGCGTTGGCGGTCAAGGCGGCGCTCGAGAAGGAACTGCACCGTGCCGGACGCACCCGGTCGGTACAGGTGTTTGAGACCGGTTGTCTGGGGCCCTGTGCGGTCGGCCCCATCATCGTGTTGTATCCGGACGGCGTCCTGTACGAGAACCTCAAGCCGGAAGACATGGCGGATGTGGTCCGCCTGCACTTGAAGAAGGGGCAGATCGTGGACCGCCTGGTGCATCGCAAACCCGTGACGGGGGGACCCGTCCCCGCCCTGCGCGATATCGATTTCCTGGCGCGTCAAACCAAGATCGTTCTCCGGAACTGCGGGGTTATCAATCCGTTGAGCCTGGATGAATATATCGGGCGGGATGGTTACCAGGCCTTGTCCAAGGTGCTGAAGCATCTGCAGCCGGATGATGTGATTGAGTTGATCAAGCAGTCCGGCATCCGGGGGCGCGGTGGTGCGGGCTTCCCGACCTGGCTGAAATGGAGCCTGACCCGGAAGGCCGTGGGGACCGAAAAGTATGTGTTATGCAACGGGGATGAAGGCGACCCGGGTGCGTTTATGGATCGCAGCGTTTTGGAGGGTGACCCCCACAGCGTCATCGAAGCCATGTGCATTGCCGCCTATGCCATCGGGGCCGGGCGCGGGTTTATCTATGTGCGCGCCGAATATCCCCTGGCGGTTGAACGGCTTCAGCATGCCATTGATGATGCCCGCGCTGCCGGATTGCTTGGCGAGGGTATCCTGGGTACCAATTTTGCCTTTGATCTGGAGATCCGGATGGGGTCCGGCGCCTTTGTATGCGGCGAGGAAACCGCCCTCATGACGTCGATTGAAGGGAACCGGGGGGAACCGCGTCCGCGTCCGCCGTTCCCGGCGAACCGCGGCTTGTGGGGGAAACCGAGCGCCCTGAACAACGTTGAGACCTATGCCGCCATTCCTGCCATCGTGCTCAACGGGGCGGCCTGGTATGCATCTTTCGGCACGGCGAAGAGCAAGGGCACCAAGGTGTTTGCGCTGGCCGGCGCTGTCAATACCACGGGTCTTGTTGAAATCCCGATTGGGACCCCGCTGGGTGAAATCGTTTACGACATCGGTGGCGGCATTCCGGACGGCAAGCGGTTCAAGGCCGCCCAGATGGGCGGACCCTCGGGCGGGTGCATCCCCCGCGCGCATCTGAATGTGCCGGTGGATTACGAATCCCTGACCGAACTGGGCGCCATCATGGGGTCGGGCGGTCTGATTGTCATGGATGAAGACACCTGCATGGTCGATGTGGCCCGTTACTTCCTGGACTTCGTACAGGACGAATCCTGCGGGAAATGTGTTCCCTGCCGGGTGGGCACCAAGCGCATGCTGGAAATACTGGACCGGATCTGCGAAGGAAAAGGGGAGATGGCGGACCTCGATCGCCTGGTCACCCTCGGCAACCAGATCAAGGATACCGCCTTGTGCGGACTGGGGCAGACCGCCCCGAATCCCGTCTTGTCGACCATCCGCCATTTCCGGGATGAATACATTGCGCATATCCGTGACAAGCATTGTCCGGCAGGCGTATGCCCCGCACTGGTGCGTGCCCCGTGCCAGAATGCCTGCCCGGCGGGTGTCAATGTTCCCGGGTTTGTCTCGCTGGTTGGTGAAAAACGTTATGCCGAGGCCTTGCGTCTGCATCGTGAGCGTAATCCGTTCGCGGCCATCTGTGCGTCGGTTTGTTTCCATCCCTGTGAGCAGAAATGCCGGCGCGCCAAACTCGATTCGTCTCTGGCGATCCGCGGTGTGAAACGGCATATGGTGGAACAGGAAACCAAGCCGTTGTTGCCGGAAGTCCGGGATAATCCGGCGCATGCCAAGCGTAAGATTGCCGTCATTGGTGGTGGACCGGCCGGTCTGTCCTGCGCCTATTTCCTGGCGCGGATGGGTTTCCGTCCCACCATCTTTGAGGCATCCGGAAAACTCGGCGGCATGCTGGTTCAGACCATTCCGTCCTACCGGCTGCCGCGCGCCACCCTGGATCGTGAGATCCGGATGATTCGCGGGATGGGGGTCGCCGTTGAAACCGGCACGGCCTTGGGGCGTGATTTCACACTCAAGCAATTGCATGAGAAGGGGTACGAAGCCGTATTTCTTGGTGTTGGAGCCCCGCTCGGTGTCCGGTTGGGATTGAAGGGGGAGGATGTCAAAGGGGTGCTGGATGGCATCCAGTTCCTCAAGGACTACAACCTGAACCGCCTGACGAAAGTCGGCAAGCACGTGGCCGTCATCGGCGGCGGGAATGTTGCCGTGGATGCCGCCCGGACCGCCCTGCGGTTGGGCGCCAAGACCGTCACGGTGCTCTACCGGCGGACCCGTGAGGAAATGCCGGCGTGGGCTGACGAGGTTGATGAAGCCCTGAAGGAAGGGGTGCGTTTCGAGTTCCTGGTGGCGCCCCATGAGATCCTGTCCAAGGACGGCGTGGTGACCGGCGTGCACTGCACGCGCATGGAGTTGGGCGAATTCGACCGGAGCGGGCGGCGAAGCCCGCGTCAGAAAGCCGGGGATGCCCTGCTGGTGGATGCCGACCAGGTGGTGGCGGCCATCGGCCAGGCGCTGGATACGGATGCCCTTGTGAATGGTTCGGCCTTGAGCCTGGCGCGCGGCAACCGGGTTGAAGCCGATCCGGTCACCGCGCGGACATCCCTGGAATGGGTGTTTGCGGGTGGTGATGCCGTGACGGGACCTGCGTCCGTCATCGATGCGATTGCGGCCGGTGAACGGGGTGCAGCCGGTATCGATCGATACCTGACCGGTGAAGATCACGCATTCTGGCGGACGGAACGCGAGGTGGAAACGGCGTTTGATCCGGATGCGGAACCGGTGGCGACCGAACGTATGAAAGCCCGGATCGTGCCGGTTGGTAAACGACGGGGATTTGAAGAAGTGGAACTGGCGCCTGCGGCCAATGCGGCCATCCAGGAAGCGCGACGCTGTTTGCGATGCGATTACCGGGGCAAGGAATAACGGCGAAGGAAAGCGAGGAAAACCATGCCCAAATTAATGATCGACGATAAAGAAGTAATAGTGGCGGATGGATCAACGGTCCTGGAGGCTGCCCGGCAGTCGGGAATTCACATTCCCACGCTGTGTTACCTGGAAAATATCCAGGCCATCGGCGCGTGCCGGGTTTGTCTGGTGGAAGTGGAAGGGGCCAAGACACTCGTCACGTCCTGTACGATGCCGGCCACCGAAAACATGAAGGTATTCACGCGTACGAAGCGGGTGCGCGAAGCACGCCGCATGGTGGTCGAACTCCTGCTCTCCGAGCATGACGGCAACTGTCAGACCTGTGACCGGAATAACGACTGTGAATTGCAGGCGTTGGCAAATGAGTTGGGCATTCGGGACCTTCCGTATGAAGGCGCCCGGACCAAGGCAGGCAGGGATACCAGCACCCCTGCACTGATCCGGGATTCCGGCAAATGCATCAAATGCCGGCGGTGCGTGACGGTCTGCAACCAGGTGCAAAGCGTGGGCGCCCTCTTCCCGCAGTTCCGCGGGTTCAAGACGGAAATGGCGCCCGCCTTCGGACAGAACCTGGCGAACGTGGCATGCGTGCAGTGCGGTCAGTGTGCTGCGGTTTGTCCCGTCGGCGCCATCTCCGAAAATCCCCAACTGGACCGGGTGTGGGCCGCCCTGGATGATCCCTCCAAGACGGTGGTCGTACAGACCGCGCCGGCGGTGCGGGCGGCGTTGGGCGAGTGTTTTGGCATGGCGCCCGGAACGCGTGTTACCGGCAAGATGGTGGCCGCCCTGCGGCGATTGGGTTTTGATGCCGTCTTTGACACCAACTTCACGGCCGATCTGACCATCATCGAGGAGGGAGCGGAACTGCTTAAACGCCTGACCCTTGCGGTCAAGGAAAAACAACCGACCGCGTTGCCTCAATTCACCAGTTGTTCGCCGGGATGGGTCAAGTTTGTCGAGCATTTCTATCCGGAATTCATCCCGAATCTTTCCACCTGCAAATCGCCCCAGCAGATGTTCGGCGCCGTAGCGAAGACCTATTGGGCGGAAAAAATCGGCAAGAAACCCGAGGATGTCTACGTGGTGTCCGTGATGCCCTGTACGGCGAAGAAGTATGAGGCCCAACGCCCGGAAATGAACGCAAGCGGCGTTCAGGATGTGGATGCCGTGTTAACGACCCGTGAGCTGGGGCGTTTGATCCGGGAAGCCGGTATCGATTTTGCTTCCCTGCCGGACGAAACGGCCGATCGTCTGCTCGGTTTCTCCTCCGGAGCGGCGGATATATTTGCCAATACGGGAGGTGTCATGGAGGCGGCCCTTCGGACGGTCTATGAGATCGTCACCGGGCGGGAACTGCCGCTTGAGAACCTCCATGTCGGGCCGATTGCCGGTCTGGATGGAATCAAGGAAACATCGGTCACGCTTAACGGCACCGAGCCGGATTTTGCATTCCTGGAGGGCGTTACCGTGAAATTGGCGGTTGCCTCCGGTTTGGGAAATGCCCGGACGCTGCTTGACCGGATCAAACAAGGCAAGGCCAGCTACCACGTGGTCGAGATCATGACGTGTCCGGGCGGGTGCATCGGTGGCGGAGGACAGCCGCGTTTTACGACGGATGAGGTTCGGAAACAACGGATCCAGGCCATCTATTCGGAGGATGAAGCCAAACAGGTCCGGAAATCGCATGACAACCCGAAGATCAAGCAGATCTATGGCGAATATCTGAAAGCGCCTTTGGGGGAACGATCGCATCACTTACTGCACACGTGCTATGTTGCGCGTGAAAAGGTCTAGGCGCATCGTGGAGCGCGAAAGAGGAGCAGGGGATATGGCAAAGATTCTTGTTGTGGATGATGACCGGGAACTTGTCGAATCGCTAACGGTGTTGTTGGAAGGCCACGGATACCAGGTTGATGCCGCATTCTGCGGGAAAACGGGACTTCAACGGATTGTCTCCAACCGGCCGGACCTGATTCTACTGGACGTCATGATGGCGCATGACAGTGAAGGTTTTGAGGTGGTGCGCCAGCTCCAGGGTGAATCGTCAACGCACGGCATTCCGATCGTGTTGCTGACCGGCATTCGACGCGCCAAGAAGCTGCCGTTCAGCTTCGAGCCGGACGCGGATTGGCTGCCGGTGAAGGCGGTTTTGGATAAGCCGGTGAAGCCGGAACTCCTGTTGAAAACGATCGACGATGCGTTGGCTTCAGCCGTTTCCGGATAGGCGGCCCTTCATAGGCGCAATCGGCGCGGCCAGGCGAAGGATTATGCTAAAACTTAAGTTATTTAAACGATTTGCAGCCATCACGATCCTTTTTGGCATTCTTTCGATGCTGCTGGGCGTGCAAATCATGCGGCAACGCGTGATCAGCGAGGCGCAGACACGGGTCAGACTGGGTCTGAGCAGCGCCTGGGCCTTATTCGAGAATCGCCAACGTGAATTGTGCATCCTCTTGCGCTTGCTGGCGAACAAGGATTTGTTGCTCCGGGTGTGCGAGGAGCAGCGATGGAACGACTTGGAGTTGCGGAGCCGCCTGGAACGGATTCGGGCATCGTTCGGTCTGGATTTTATCGGTCTGGTCGATCCGGGAGGAACGGTGGTGTTTCGTGCCACGGAACCATATTCAACCGGCGATCATAAAACGGCCGATCTTGCCATCACGAAGGCGTTCAACGGCGAAACGGTGTCATGCGTCTCGCTGTTCACGCGCGCCCAGTTGATGCTGGAGGGTGGGGGGCTTGCAGATCGCGCCTTCCTCGAATTGGAGGAGACTCCCCGTTCCCGGCGTTCGCCCAAAATGGAGGAGTCCAGAGGCATGGTGATGCTTTGCGCGATTCCGGTTCGCAAGGGCCCATCCGTTATCGCCGTGGTATACGGGGGTATCCTTCTAAACCGGAATTTCGCGATGGTCGACGGCATCCGGGATGTCGTGTTTCGCGACGACGTCTACAAAGGACGGCAGGCGGGCACGGCCACCTTGTTTCTGAACGATACGCGGATTGCCACCACGGTGTTGCGCGAGAATGGGAATCGCGCGGTTGGAACCCGTGTTTCGCGTGAGGTGGCGGAACGCGTGTTGGACAATGGGATGGCCTGGTTTGGCGAAGCCTTCGTCCTGAAGGACGAATACCTGACCGCGTATGAGCCGATTCGCGACGTGCAGGATCAGATTATCGGAATGCTCTATGTTGGATTGCTGAAGCAACCCTTTAACGACATCGAACGGGGCATCGTGCTGAAATTTCTCTACATCTCGATCTTCGTGCTGTTGGTGGCGCTTGTCCTGGCGTTCCTGATCGCCGGACGCCTGGCAAATCCGATCCACCGCCTGGTCGAATCATCGCATCACATGCGGGACGGCAAACGACCGGAACCCGTTCCGTTGTCCGGTTGTTGCCGCGAGACGGACCTGCTGACCGAGGCGTTCAACCACATGGCGGTGGCGCTCTATGAACGCGAGGAGAAACTGCGGGCTTTGAACCGAAGTTACATGGAGACCCTGGCGTTCGTGACCCATGAACTGAAGAGCCCGATCGCGACCATGATGAATTATTTGTATCTATTGCGCGAACAGAAGCTCGGTCCCGTGACGGAATCGCAAATGAAAGCGTTGCGCGCGGTCGATTCCGGCGGCCAACGACTGGTTGAAATGATCCGGCATTACCTGAATCTCTCCCGTATTGAAAGCGGCGATTACACGCCGGTACGGTCGCGCGTGATGTTGCAGGCGGATGTCATGGCGCCCTTGCTGACATCCCTGGAGGCCGAACTGAAAGCAAACGGCATGTGCGTGGAGAATACGATACCGGCTACCCTCGTGTTGAATGCCGACCTCAACATGGTGCGCGAAGTCTATGAGAATCTGCTAGGCAACGCGATTAAATATGGCCGCCCCAGCGGTCGGATACGTCTTGCCGCACAGCCGGTCAATGGACACGTGGAATGTTCGGTGTGGAATGATGGTGACGGGATTGCGCCGGATAAGTTACCCTTGCTGTTCCAGAAATTCAGCCGGTTGGATAATGGCGGCGCTGCCCAGCGGCATCGCGGAACCGGGCTCGGACTCTTTATCGCGCAACATATCGTCGAGGCGCATGGCGGCTGGATCCGGGTCCATTCGTCGCCCGGCGACGGGGTGACGTTTGTCTTTACCTTGCCGGTTCAACGAGAAACGAGCGTGGAATAATGCAACGGATCGCCTGCGCCCGCGTGCAAGGAAACCGGATGGTTGTATTATGGAGAGGCAGGTGGTTATGTCGGAACATCGAATCGTTCTGATCGTGGATGATGATGAGGCTTTTGCCCAATCGAATCGCGACCTTCTGGAGGCCTACGGGTATGAAGTGCATGTTGCCCACGGCGGATCGGAGGGTCTGGCCATGGCCAAGCGCATCCGGCCGGATGTCATGATCCTGGATGTCATGATGGCTTCCGACACGGAGGGATTTGAAGTGGCTCGCAAGATTCCGGAATCCCCGGAATTATCCCGGATGGGCGTCTTGTTGGTGACGGGCGTGGTAAAAGCACTCCATTTGCCCGGTGTCCTTAAGGCGGACGATACCTGGCTGCCGGTGGATCGCATCCTGGATAAGCCGATTCCACCCGCCCGATTGATGGCGGAAATCGAGCGCGTACTGGCGGATTGTCAACGGAAACGGTCTTCGTAAATCGGGCGTCGTAGTGACCGGTCGATCACGCGGTCAACGTGGCGAGATAGTCAATCCATGCATCCATTCCTTCACCGGTCTGGGCGCTGAGCTCGAAGATGAAAATGCCGGGGTGGATCCGGCGCATGGAGTCGCGGGCCTGCTGCATGTCGAACGCAAGATGGGGCAGGAGGTCGATCTTGGTCAGGATCGCCACGGGCGCCAGTGAAAAGAGCCCCGGGTACTTGAGGGGTTTGTCTTCGCCCTCGGTCACGGACAACAGCGCAACCTTGAAATGTTCACCCAAGTCAAAGGCAGCCGGACACACGAGATTGCCGACGTTCTCCACGAACAACAGTCGTGCTCCATGCGCGATGATCGCCGGGAGAAGGGCGCCCACCTGGTCAGCCGAAAGATGACATGCCTGATGTGTCTGGATCTGGTGAACCCAGGCGCCCTTGTCGGCTAGGCGGCGTGCATCACGATCGGTTTCCAGATCGCCGGTTATAACGGCACAGGAAACCTTGCCATTCAGGCGTTCCAGGGTTCGTTCCAGGAGATACGTTTTTCCCGACCCCGGAGCGGAAATGAGGTTCAGGACGGTCAGACCGTGCTTGGCTGCCGTTCTGCGGTTTTCGTCCGCATGCAAGTCGTTATCGGCGAGCAGGTTCTGTTCTAGTTTTAAGATCGATAGGTTTGCTTCCGGATGAACGTGCGGGTGAACGGCGTCCGCATCATGGGCATGGGAATGAGGATGGTCATGGACATGCTCGTGCGCGTGAAGGTGTTTTGATCCGGTTTTACCGCAGCCACATGTCGTGCACATCGGTTATCCTCGCTTCCTTAGCTTATGACCGGCCAAGCCGTCGTCAATTGACGGGCACATCCAGTTCGATGGCTTCCAGCAGGAGTTCATGGCCGTTCAGGACCGTGACATTGCCGGATCCGCAGGCTCCGCATGTCTGAAAAGGAAATTCGGGTTCCGTGGTCATACCGCATGCCTTGCAATCGCATCGAACCGGTACGCGGCGGATGGACAGCGTGGTTCCCGCGATGAAGGTATGTTCGGCAGCGATGGGAAAGGCGGCGGCAAGGGCGTCGGGGTTCACGGTACCGAGGTTTCCGAGGGCGACGCTAACCTGGATCACGCGGGTGGCGCCCGCCTTCCGGGCGGCGGCAACCACCTGCTCCACCAGGATTTGGGCTATGGAAAGCTCGTGCATCAGCAGATCCTGGGCAGCAGTTCGCCGGCGGGAATATCCAGCAGCCGGGTTCCCCCGGTACGGGTTTTCAGAAGCACGCGGCCTGTGCCTGGGGTCACGGTTCCGATAAGGGCGGACTGCCTTCCCTCCGGGCATCCCTGCCAGGCATCCAGGACGTGTTGGGCCGCACCGGCCGCGCAAATTGCCAAAACACGGCCTTCACATGCAACCTGCAGGATGTCGATGCCGAGGAGTTCCGCGACGGCGGCGGTGCGTCGATCGATGGGAATGGCGGACTCGTCGACCTGGAGGTCCACCGGCAACCCGGATGCGATTTCGTTAAGAACGGCGGCCACTCCGCCACGGGTGGGATCCCGCATGAACCGGATAGCGGGCGCCCAGGGGAGCGCTGCCCGGACGAGCGGATAGATGGGTCCGGTATCGCTAACCGGCCCGTGGGTAAAATCGAGGTGTTCCCGGGCCGCCAGCACCGCCATGCCATGGTCTCCGACGGGACCGCTGACAAGCAGCATGTCGCCGGGCTGGACATGGGAGGGCGCGAGGGCGAATGCCGGTTGTATCACCCCGATGCCGGATGTGTTGACATAGAGGGCGTCACATTGCCCGCGCCCCACGACTTTAAGATCACCGGTAACCACCTGGATGTTCCCGGCATTTGCGGTGTCCCGAATGGTGTCGAGTATGCGCCGCAGAAGATCCAGGGAAAGTCCTTCCTCCAGGATGAGAGCGAGTGACATCCATCGCGGTTCCGCGCCGCAAACGGCGAGATCGTTGGCGGTGCCGTGAACGGCCAGCGTACCGATATTACCGCCGGGGAATTCGACCGGTTTGACCACGAAACTGTCCGTGGAGTAAGCCACACGGTTTGAAGGGAGTTCCAGCGAGGCGGCATCCGGAAGCCCCTGCAACGGCCCTTGTCCGAAACGCGGGAGGATTTCCGCCTCAATCAGCTCACGGGAAAGACGCCCGCCGCCGCCATGCGCCATTTGCAGGGAATGACTCATGATGGTACACCCTTTCCCTCGTAACGGAAGTAGGCCGAACAGGTGCCTTCATTGCTGACCATGCAGGGTCCAATGGGGCGCGATGGGGTACAAGCGGTTCCGAACAGGGGGCACGCCGTTGGCAATATCTTGCCTTTCAGAACGTTGCCGCACTGACAGGCGGGATTGACGGTTCCCTTCTCCACCCGCAGGTCGAAGCGGCGTTCGGCATCGAAAGTCGACCAATTTTCCCTGAAGGTTAATCCGCTGGCGGGCAGGACGCCGATTCCCCGCCAGTCCGCATCGCTTGGCTGGAAGCATCGGGCAAGCAGATCGAGGGCTTTGCGATTTCCGGATGGTTTGACAACGCGGTTATATTGATTATCGACCCGGGCTTCGCGATGGAGTACCTGTTGCAGGATGCCGCGTATGCCGTAAAGGATGTCGAGCGGCTCGAATCCGGCGATTACACACGGGATGGCGTGCGCGCGGCAAACGGGTTCATAGGCTTCCGCGCCGATGATGGCGCTCACATGCGCAGGACAGAGAAATGCATCGAGGTGGAGTTCCGGGTCGATCGCCAGAATGTGAAGCGCGGGGGGGACACATTTGAATGCCGTGAGGATCGATAGGTTATGGATACCGATCTGGTGCGCCCGGTCCACCATGGCGGCGATGGGCGCCGTGGTGGTTTCAAAACCGATCCCCAGGAAGACCACCTGGGTTCCGGATCGTTCCTGGGCGATGGCAAACGCAGCGGTTGGCGAGTAGACGACGTGGATGGCCGCACCCCGGCTTCTTGCCTCGGCCAGGGTCGAATGCGAACCGGGCACGTTCAGAAGGTCACCGAATGTGACGAGGTGAGTTCCGCTGTCGGCCAGGCGGATGGCGGCGTCAATGTACCCGGGAGGCGTCACACAAACGGGACAACCCGGACCACTGATCAGGCGAATCGTGGAGGGCAGCATGGAACGTATGCCGTTCCGCGAAATGGCCATGGTGTGGGTGCCGCAAACCTCCATGATGGAAAGGGGGCGGTCCCTTTTGCCCCGACGACCGGCCAGTTCATGGATCTCATCGCGGAGCATGCCGGCCATGCGAGGATCACGGAACGCCTCCAGGAAATTCATGGATTTCCTTCCCCGGCGTCGGCGTTACGCGAAGTCTGCAGGTCCTGGAAAAGGCGAATCCTGGATTGGGCTTCGGCCGGATCCAGGCGTTCAATGGCATAACCGGCGTGAACGATCACGTAATCCCCGGCAGCGACCGATTCCAGCAGCGAAAGATCAACACCATGGCGGACTCCATCCAGGTCGCCGACGGCAGTTCCGTCAGGTTCAATCCGGAGGACGCACATGGGGACTGCGAGGCACATGGGTTAATCCTTCCATCCGGCCGCAACGGCCTGTCCGAGCGCAATGGCGCCGTCATTCGGTGGAATCAGACGGTGCACGCAGAGTCGAAGCCCTGCCTGTCGGATCAGGGGGGCCACTTGTTCGGTCAAAACGCGATTCATGAATACGCCTCCGGTCAGACAAACGGTTCGGGTCGGGGTCATGGTTGTCGCATAGTCTAACATGGAAAGGCAGGCACGGGCAACGGCCAGATGAAAGGCAAAGGCGATTTGTGCGACCGTTTCGGGATCGGGGGATGCGATGCGGAGGGTTTGGAAAGCGGGGGTCCAGTCGATGGTCAGCAATCCCCGGTTCACGGTTTCCCGATAGGGCAGGGCGGTGGGAAGGGGGCCTTGGTAACGACGGGCGGCTGCTTCGAGCCGGATGGCGGCCTGGCCTTCGTAGGTGATGGGACCTGGGACCAGGCCCAGCGCGGCCGAGACGGCATCGAATACGCGTCCGGCAGCATGGGTTATCGGCGCCTGCAGATGCCGTTCACATTGGAGTGTCCATACGCGCCAATCTTCCTCCCGGATACCGAGGCGGGTCAGTAGGTTTTCCGGAACCTCCGCTTCCGCGCGCGGCCAGCGGGCGGCCAGTTGTCGGACGGGATGGCGGACGGCGGCATCGCCGCCGGGCAGTGGCACGGGGGCAAAAGTTGCAAGGCGGGTGCAGGATGTCCCTTCCATGGACAGTAGTTCGGCGCCCCAAATCGTTCCATCCGTACCCAGGCCTGTTCCGTCAAAGGCGAGGACCAGCGCCGCGTCGAGACCGTGTTCGGCAAGGGCGGCCATGGCATGCGCTTCGTGGTGCTGGACCCGGACAACGGGAATCCCCCAGGTTCCAGCGAGTTTCTCGCCCATGCGGGTTGCCTGCATGTCGGGATGGAGATCGACGGCAATGCAGGCGGGGGGATGTTCCAGAAAACGCGGCAGTTCGCGCGCAACCTGCTCCAAACCAGATACCGCTTCCGGTGTTTCCAGGTCCCCCACGTGCGGTGAGCAAACCGCCAGACGGTCAAAGGCGATGGCCACGGTGTTCTTCAGTTCGGCTCCCATGGCCAATATGCATTGCCGGACGGGACGATGAAGCGCCACGGAACGAGGGGCATATCCGCGCGCCCTTCGCCAGACTTGCAGGTCGCCTTCAACCAGGGTGACCACGGAATCATCGCACCGGAGATGAATGTCACGGTTGTGGGTAAGCACCAGGTCCGCGATGTCCGAAAGGCGATGGTGGACTTCTTCGAGGTTCAGGCAAATGGGTTCCGACCGGCGGTTGCCGCTGGTCATGACGAGAAGGTCAAACCGGGGAGCGCCATCGGGTGTCGCCGGTTGAAAGAGCAGTTCATGCAGGGGCGAGGTCGGCAACAGGATGCCCAGGGTTGGCGCATCCGGAGTTAAAAGATCGAGGGGTAATGCTGCGGTCCGGATGGCATCCAGGCGTGCATTCAGGATGACAATCGGCCCCTCGGCCGATTCCAGGAGCGATTCGGCCATCGGCGTGGATTGGGTGAACCGCCGGACGATGTCGAGGTTCCGCGCCATGACCGCGAGCGGCTTGTGCGGCCGGTGCTTGAGTGACCGGAGCCGTTCGATGGCAGACCGGTTGAAGGCGTCGACCGCCAGTTGGAAACCTCCGACGCCGCGCAGGGCGAGTATATCGCCACGGGCCAGCGCCTGCCGCGCATCCGGAAGGGGCGCCGCCGGTACGGTGTCACGCGGGTCGATCAGTTGAAGTTGGGGCCCGCAAATCGGACAGGCGATGCTTTCGGCGTGGAACCGCCGGTTGCCGGTTTCCGCATATTCCGCCTGGCAGTCGTTGCACAACGGGAAGACGGACAAGGTCGTTCGTTGGCGGTCGTAGGGCATGGCCGTAACGACCGTGTAACGTGGTCCGCAGGCGGTGCAGGTGGTAAACGGATAACCCCGACGGCGATTCGAGGGGTCCCGGATGTCATGGCGACAATCGGAACAGATGCGTAGATCGGCTGGAATCCCCACCGTGCGGGGAGTTTCTAGCTTGCTGTCTTCAATCCGGAATACGGCTTGCCGGTCACAAGGGGAAATTGCGACCGAACTTACCACCCGGATGGAATCGATGCGAATCGGGACGCGCATGATGCCCGGGAGCGCATCCAGGAAACGCTGGATGTCCGCGTTTTCCCCCTCCAGGCACAGCCAGACCTCTCCGGCACGATTCTGCACCCATCCGGAGAAGCCGGCTTCGGTGGCGAGTCGGAAGATCGAGGGGCGGAATCCAACCCCTTGCACCGTGCCGGTTATGGCGATGATTTTTTGAACCACGGATACCCGTCTGCGTAAAGCCTGGCTGACCGGCGCGGTAATGTGCAACCCGATCAGGCCTTCTTCAGTTTCGACTTCAATGCCGAAAGCAGGATATCCGGATTGATCGGCTTTTGAAAGACGCCATTGAGGCCAAGCTGCGTATAGTCGGTCATCAGGTTAAGATTGTCGCCCACAGAACTCAGCATATAGACGGGCGGGGTGGGGCCAAGCGCCCGGATGTCCTTGACGAAACCCGTTCCGGCGTCCACTTCCTCCATCATCAGGTCCACGATGACGAAGTCGGGCTTGGCATGGCGATAGCGGGCGAGGCCTTCCTGCGCGCTGGAAGCGGTTTCCACCTGGTAGTTGGCGGATTCCAGGATGATAACGAGCGAATCCAGGAAATCCTTGTCGTCGTCGATGCAGAGAATGGTGTGCTTGCCGTTGTTCATTTCATGTCCTCATTGTTGGCCGCCAAGCCTCGTGCCGACGGTTCCGATGTATCGGTTAACGCTTCCTCGAACGATCGATTGCGAATGACGTGTTCGATGAAACGGACTGCCGCGTCGAGGTTCCGCCGTGCCTCGGGCGATATCCGTTCGTCGTACGCGTTGAATCTATAGCCACGGATGCCGAGCGCGTAGGCCCGTGTTGTGGCGCCAAACAACTGTTGCGCCAGAGCCATGACTTCGGGCGCCTCCACCGCATGACTGGAAAAGCGGGCGGAAGGACCCGGTTGGATGCGGTGAAACCGGAAGGGCTCGCGACAACTGACGTCGGCGTCGGCGAACACCGCCACTTCGTGATGGGCCACCAGATCGGCATCCTCCACCGTCAACTGGTAGTCGGACTCGGTCGTCAATCCCGGCAAACCCAGGGTGGAGACGGCGTCGACGAGGGCGGGTCCCAGCCCGTCATCGCAACGGCCGGGATTTCCAAACCCGATCAGTACGGTTGTGGCGGTCAAATTCACCCGCTTTACCTCGCCCGGTGGTCGATCATGACGCCGCGATGATCGAAGAGTTCAACATCGAGTGGCATGCGTCCCATGGCATGTGTCGCGCAGGAAAGACAGGGATCATACGCGCGAATGGCCACCTCGACGCGGTTGAGAAGCCCTTCGGTGATCTCCGTTTTCCCGGCGATGTGATCCTGGGTGACTTTCTGCACCGCCCGGTTCATCGGGGTGTTGTTATGGGTGGTGGAGACGATTAGATTCGCCATGACCACCTGGTCGTTCCGGTCAACCTTGTAATGATGGAAGAGGGTTCCCCGGGGGGCCTC
This sequence comes from Lentisphaerae bacterium RIFOXYC12_FULL_60_16, assembly GCA_001803315.1. Lineage (GTDB taxonomy): Bacteria > Verrucomicrobiota > Kiritimatiellia > UBA8416 > YA12-FULL-60-10 > YA12-FULL-60-10. The sequence goes on along the minus strand of MHBQ01000132.1, from coordinate 25,337 downwards.
GATGACGCCAACGGCCTCATCCCGACGCTGACCCTTCACGACCAGATCCTGTTTCTGCAGGTCGGGGTCGTGGAGGAGCGCCTGGATTTTCTCCATGGAATGCAGCAGCTCGATCATGCGCGCCCAGTGATAGGCCATGGTAAGATTGTTCGGCTTGTCGTGGGTGACCGCCATGAACTCGCGGCGGGCCGCCTCGGCCTCCGGTGTATCGATGAAATCACAGGTGTTTAGGCGGGCCAGGGGCCCCACCCGGTACCACCCGTTCTCGGGTCCGATCGAGCGGATGAACGGGAACTTCATGTAGGACCAGGGTTTGACTTCCTCCGCGATATAGTCGGTATACCGCTGGTAGTTAACCTGGTCGAAGATTCGGTTGCCCACGGCGTCAATGGCGCGGAGGTTGCCATGGTACAGGTCCATGGCGCCATCGGCGCGGACCAGGGAAAGGTGGTTGGAATCGAACGAACCGAAGGGCGCCAGGGTCGCAAGGTGTTCGACCGTATAATCCTTCGCGATTTTGAGCGAACCTCGCGCCCAATTCATCATCTGTTCGACATCCTTGAGAAAGACATCGCGTTCGGGGATGGAAAGATTCTTGTTCACGCCTCCGGGAATGGCGCCGGTTCCATGAATTTTCTTACCCGCCGTGGCCTTGATGATTTCCTGCCCGTATTTGCGCATCATGACCCCTTGGACCGCAAGATCGGGGAATTTCTTCGCTACGCCGATCACGTTCCGGATGGCGGGGTCGGCGTCAAACCCGAACAGCAGATCGGGCGATACCAGATGGAAGAAATGCAGGGCGTGGGACTGGAACATCTGCCCGTAATGCATCAGGCGCCGGATCTTTTCGGCCGTCGGGGTCAGTTGATCGACACCGGCGATGAGATCCATGGCCTTGGCGGCGGCCAGGTGATGGCTGACCGGACAGATCCCGCACAACCGCTGAACGAGCACGGGGACTTCCCAATAGGGGCGGCCCTGGATGAAGCGTTCAAAACCCCGGAATTCCACGATATGAAGCCGGGCCTGCTGAACCTGATTGTTTTCGTCCAGGTAGATTGACACCTTGCCGTGGCCTTCCACGCGGGTCACGGGTTCGATGATGATTCGCTTTGTTTTCGCTGTGGTTGTCACGATGGTTTCCCTTCCTAATCCCTCAATCGTACTTGATCAGCTCGTAAGGCAATTCAACCGGCTTGTCGCCGAGCAGGGCAACGAGCGCCTGCCAGAGTGTATCCGCCGAGGGCGGACATCCGGGAAGGAAGTAGTCGATCTTCACGACTTCCTGGCACGGATAGACCCGGTTCAGCAAGAGGGGTAATTCCTTGTCGTTCGGCAGGATTTTCTGGGGGTTGTACACGGTGGGGCCGTTGAGGTAGGCCTCATCCAGGCATTCCTTCAGCGGAATCGTGTTCCGCATGGCCGGAATGCCTCCCATCGTGGCGCAGTCGCCGCAGGCGATCAGGATATCGCAGTGTTTGCGGAAATCGCGGAGGACCCGGACGTTTTCTTCGTTGCAGCAACCGCCCTCGATAATGCCGATCCGGCATGGTCCCGTAAATTCCTTGATGTCGTCCACGGGGGATTTGTCGAAGTCGACCAAGTCGATCAGCTTCAGAATGCGGTCGTCGATGTCGAGCAGGGACATGTGACAACCGAAGCATCCGGCCAGTGATGCTGTCGCAACTTTCGGTTTTGCCATGACGTTAGCGAGCTCCTTCCGGTTCACTTCTGTCCAGCGGCTTCGATGTCGGAGCCGATGGGTTGATGATCATACTTGCGTTGTCCAATGGGTTGCGCGTAGGCGGTTCTTTTGCGGATGATGGAACCGACCGGGCAGACTCCCGCGGCGCGATCCGCGCCGGTAAGCGCCGTGGCGCCCAAACCGGACTCCGCGTTAACGGCGACCCGCTTATGGGAGTTGCGCCCCACGAACTCGAACACCGATTTGCCGTCGACATCCCGTGAGGCCGAGACGCAACGTCCGCAGAGGATGCAGCGGTTCCGGTCGATCAAAACGTCCGGATGGGTGGCATCCACCTGGCGATGCGGGAACTGGTAGGGGTACCGGGGGGTCGCGATACCCAGTCGATAGGCCATGGCCTGCAACTCGCAGTTGCCGCTTTTCTCACAGAACATGCAGTAGTGATTCCCCTCGACGAACAACATGTCGATGATGGCGCGGCGGTGTTCGGTCAGTTCGGGGGTATTGCTTTCGACTACCATGCCGTCCGCCACGGGCTGGATACACGCCGCCTGCGGCCGTCCGTTGCAGCGGACGGTGCACACCCGGCAACTGCCGTGGGGGATAAGTTCCTTCATGTTGCAGAGACGGGGAATGTAGACGCCGGCTGCATCAGCGGCCTGCAGGATGGTCTGGTCCGGATGTGCCTGGATTTCCTTCCCGTCGATTGTCATCTTGATCGTCGTGCTCATGAATGTCCTTTCAGGCGGTTAGAAGTGAACCGACTTGCGGCCGGCCAGCGCCTGGCTGTCGACCAGGGCCGCACCGATGTCGAATGTTGGCTGGAATTTGTCCTTGCGCTCCTTGACCCTCGACCGATAGGCGTCGGGGAAATTTTTCAATGTCGTGAGGACCGGATTCGGCGAGGTTTGTCCCATCCCACACCGGCTCATGAACTTGACCGTCGTGCCGAGACGTGTCAAGTAGTCCAGATCGGCGCTTTCCGCGGTGCCGTTGAGGAAACGGCCAAGCCGTTCACGGATGAGCACGTTTCCGACCCGGCAGGGGGTACAGTAGCCACAGCTTTCCTCGATGAAGAAATCGAGAAAATACATGGCGATTTTCAGGACATCGCGCTTCTGGTTGAAGATCATGACCGAACCTCCGGTGGCCAGGTCGTCATAGCAAATCGTCCGGTTGAACTCGGCTTTTCCCACGAGGGATCCGGAGGGTCCACCGATCTGTACAGCCGCCGGATGGTCGGCCCCGACCATTTCCAGAAGGTCCTGCAACTGGATGCCGAACGGAACTTCATATACACCCGGTTTTTCGCAGTCGCCCGAAACGCTGAGCAGCTTGGTGCCGGGGCTGCCTTTTGACCCCTTTTGGGCAAACCATCCTGGACCTTCCTGGAGAATGCGGGCGGCGCAACAGAAGGTTTCGACATTGTTCACGATGGTGGGACATTCGAGATAGCCCTTCTGGGCGGGGAAGGGAGGGCGGTTCTTGGGGTCGCCGCGTCGTCCCTCGCAGGAACTGATCAGCGCCGTTTCCTCGCCGCAGATATAGGCGCCCGCTCCCATTTGTATCCGGATGTCGAAATTGAAACCGGTTTTCCCGGCAACGTCCTTGCCCAGGAGCCCCTTCTTATGTCGTTTGGCAAGGAGATCCTCGATGAAGGCTTTCAGGTAGGCATATTCGGCCCGGAGGTAGAGAATGCCATGGGCGGAACCCGTGGCATACCCGGCGATGGTCATTCCGTCGAACAGAAGTTCGGGACATTCCGTGAGGATGACGCGGTCCTTGAACGTGCCGGGCTCCCCCTCGTCCGCGTTGCAGATCACGTATTTGTTCCGGTTGTCCGTCTGACGGGCGAAGTCCCACTTCATGCCTGTCGGGAATCCGGCGCCGCCGCGTCCGCGCAGGCGGGATGTCTTGACGTCGCGAACGACTTCGGCGGGAGACATTGCAAGGGCCTTGGCCAGACCGCTACCGGGGTGATAATCGGCGAAAATGACGTCGCCGCGGAGGCGGAGGTTGTTGTGGACGGCGGATTTAACGAGCCGATGACTGTTGTTTCCGTCCCCGGTTCGTCCGGCCAGTTCGGCGCAGGATTTTCCCGCCTTGAGCGCCTTGACGAGCGCTTTCGCCTTGGCGGGGGTGAGACGCGGAAAGATGACGTCATCGACGATGGCGGCGGGCGCCTGATCGCTCATGCCGATGCAGGGGGTCCATTCGAGATGCAACAGATTGTCCGGCGTGGTCTGGCCAAACGGAACGCCGGCCTCGTCCACCATGGCGTCAGCGACGGCCTGTACGTCCTGGAACTGGTCCACGATATCGTTGCAGAGGCGGATGACGTGACGTCCCTTGGGCAGCTCGGAGTGAAAGGCATAGAAGGAAACAAGACTCTGCACCGCGACGCGCTGGGTTCCGCATTCCTTGGCAATGGCATCGAGGGCGCATCCCGGTACGTATCCGAACTCGTTCTGGACCGCGTTCACGATGTCCATGAGGCGGGTACGGTTGTTTTCATGTGCCTGGCATATCGCACGAACGCGGACTTCAAGATCGTTCATTCTGCTCTCCCTATCGTCCTGATCACCGGCTTTTGGGTGCGCCCGTTAATACGCCTTACTGGCAGCAGCCTGTCAAGCCCTCTAATTTGATTGTAAATCGTTAAAAAATTAACAGATATGATATGGGAAAGTCAAGATAATAATAGGAAGCGGGCATCGGGGTGTGATATGAGCATCTTATGAACGGTCGGATACGGGATGGCGGGGGAATGCCGGTGAAATTGAAATGCAGCCGGTGGGCAGTATTCGGTTTCGCATGGTCCTGGCACATGGATCCCGGGGCCGATACGCCCGCGGGAGGATCGACATGACGCGGATTCAACGCGCCATGATGAACGGCGCGGCGGGATTCATCCTGCTGGTGACGCCGCTGTGGGCTGATCGGATCCGGTTGACGAACGGGCGCACGGTGGAGGGGATTATCGAGAAGGAGGAGGCGGACAAGGTTCTCGTCAATCTCGGCGTGGGATCCATGCGGATCGCCCGCGACCAGATCCGATCGATCGAACGCGCCACACCCGAGGATATGGCGGTTCTTCAACGGGAATGGCAGGACCGGTATTTCCTGAATGACCGCTACATCCCCGCTTCGATGACCGCGTTAGGCAAGGAGTTTCGCGCCCTGGCGGATCGTTGCGCCGATGCGGCCAAGCAGAAGTCGCGCCTGGGCGAACTGGAAGCGAAACTGCGCCAACTGGAGGCGGACAACCAGACCCTGCAAAAACAGGCCGTCGAGGCATCCCGGCGATTGACGTCCGAATCCCCCACGCGCGACATCCGGCGTTACAACGAAGCGGTGACGGCCTTGAACACTATCCGGGCACGGCAGGTGGTAGACCAGGATCGGCACGCGTCGATGCAAGCGGAGCGGGATGCGACGGGCGCGGGGATCATGGGGTACACCCGTGGGTTCCTTGATTTTGCGGATCGATACCGGCGACAATCCGCGGCGCTTCGAGCCCGGGCCGGCGCAGACGCCACGGAGCTGCGGTTCCTGGATTTACTCGAGAAGCGGCTGGCGGATATGGAGAAGGCCGTATCGACCGTCGTTGTGAAACTGCGCGTGGCCGGGGGGAACACCCTCGTCAACGTCCGGGTCAACGGGAAGGTTGATGGCTGGTTTGTCGTCGATACGGGAGCGTCGCTCATGACCCTGACGGAGCCGTTCCGTGCACGGTTGGGGCAGGATCTCGCGACGCGGCGCGACGTGGAAGTGACCCTGGCCGATGGAACCACCCGCAAGGCTCCCGTGGTGTCCCTGTCAACGGTGCGAGTCGGAACCACCGAAGCGCGGGACATCGAGGCAGCCATCCTGCCGGGGTCGGCCGGCGGACCGGTGGACGGGCTGCTGGGGATGAGTTTCCTGGGCCGTTTCCAGATCCACCTCGACGTATCACGCGGCGAACTGATCCTGCATGAATTCAAGCCCTGACCGGCATGCCGCAATCAGGCGAGTGTCTGGCGCAGGACGGGCATCTGGGTCTTGAATCCGAGCAGGGCCAGGTAAAGTCCGCAGTCCGGGTAATGTTTCCGGAGTGACCGGAGATTTTGCATCGGATCATACGGTGTGTCTTCGGGAATCGTATAACCGACGCATTCCGACAAGAGGTGAAGTTTCTTGCTCATCCAGGCGTCGATGGTTACCGGTAATTTGAAACGACGGCGAAGTTCATCCACGGCGTCGTGGCGTTCGACGACTGGTTGGGTGATGATAAAGGTGGCGCCGGCTTCGACCTTCCGTTGCATTTTCTCCAATTCATGATCCTGCGGTTCGTAGGGGTTGAACGCCACGCCGCAATCGAATTTTCCGGGATGGGTTTTATGGATATATCCCAGCAATTCAACCGAGGTGACGGCGTTGCAGGCGAGTCCGATGGATTCCGGTGCGAGTTTGGGCAGGCGTTCGCTCCCGTCGCCGGAAATAACCAGGAGGCTGCGAACCCCCATGGTGATGGCGGTCTGGAGAATGCCGTCAAGCGCTTCCTTGGTGTGGAAGGTGTTCAGGTGGATCATGAGGTTTTCGGGTTTTACGGGCAAGCCCAGTTCCGGGATGATTTCCGTGGCCTGAAAACTCAAATGTCCCATGGGGTTGTCGGTGATGCAGGCGATGTGATCCTGCTCCATGATCTGGTTGTATTTATCCGCAAATTTTGCGAGATCATCGTCAAGGTTCTCTGAATTCTGTTTCGGAGTCAGGATTTCGATATGCAACCGTTCCGTGCTCATGGAGTCCTCCCTGTGTCAGTCAATGAAACGTCGTACCTTACAAAGTGGTTTGAAGACGATCAAGCACCAGCCAGCATCCGGTTGATGGCGGCGGCCGCACGCCGGCCTTCGCCCATGGCAAGAATGACGGTGGCGGCCCCCAGGACAATGTCGCCACCGGCATAAACCCGGTCCATGGATGTCTTGCCGGTTTGCGGGTCAACGATGATATTACCCCACCGGTTGGTCTCAATGGCCGGGGTGGTTTTCTTGATGAGGGGGTTGGAGTCGTTTCCGATCGCCACGATGACGGTGTCGACCGCCATGGTGAATTCGCTGCCCTTGATTTCCACCGGCCGGCGACGGCCGGATTCGTCGGGCGCTCCCAGTTCGTAGCGGAGGCATTCCATGGAGGTGACGCACCCGTGTTCATTGCCTATGATGCGCTTGCAATTCTGGAGCATGTGGAACTGGACGCCTTCCTCGCGCGCGTGATGGACTTCCTCGACACGGGCGGGCATTTCCGCCTCCGTGCGACGGTAGATGAGGTGTACCGCTTCAGCACCGAGGCGAATGGCGGTCCGGGCTGCATCCATGGCCACATTGCCGCCGCCGAGCACGGCAACCCGGCGTGCATTCACGATCGGGGTGTCGGCCCGTTCGCGGTCGAAGGCCCGCATCAGGTTGGACCGGGTAAGGAATTCATTGGCCGAGAACACGCCGACCAGGTTCTCACCATCGATCCCCATGAATTTCGGAAGACCGGCCCCGGTTCCGATGAATGCGGCGTCAAATCCGTCCTTGTCCAGGAGATCCTGGAGTTTGCGGGTACGGCCGACCACGAAATTGGTCACAATTTGGACCCCCATGGATTCAAGGGCCTTGATCTCCTGTTCCACAATCTGTTTGGGCAGGCGGAATTCAGGAATACCATACATCAATACGCCGCCGGGCTTGTGAAAGGCTTCGTAGAGGGTGACTGCGTGGCCGGCACGGCGGACATCCGCTGCCACGGTTATGCTGGCGGGCCCGCTGCCGATAACCGCCACCCGTTTCCCGGTTTCGGGAAGGATCTCAGGTGTCTGGCAGCCTCCGGAATTCCGTTCCCAGTCGGCAACGAAACGTTCCAGCCGTCCGATCGATACCGCCTGATCCACGCTTTTAAGCGTTTTCCCCACGGTACACGGAAGCTGACACTGGACTTCCTGCGGACAGACCCGTCCGCAGACGGCCGGCAGCAGGCTGTTTTCACGGATCATGCGGATGGCGTCGGCCATTTTGCCCTGGGCGATGGCCTGGATAAAGCGGGGGATTTGAATCCGGACCGGGCATCCCTCGATACAGGGGGCCGATTTGCATTGCAGACAACGCATGGCTTCGACGCGGGCCTGGGCTTCGCTGTAACCGAGTGCAACTTCCTGCATGTTGGTTCGTCGGATCTGGGGATCCTGGGTGGGCATTTCCTGGGCGGGTATGGCAATCCGATCCTTCGGCTTGAGCGCGGCTTGACGCGGGATCAGATCCGCCAGCAGTTGCTCGGCTTCATGGGCAAGGGTTTCAGGTTTTTTCATGGTTTTGACTCCTGGGTGCGCCGGGCAAGCTCAAGGTGGCATTGTTCGTGGGCCTTCGCTTCATGCGGACGATAGGCGCCAAGCCGTTTGATCATGTTGTCGAAGTCGACGAGATGACCGTCGAATTCGGGACCATCCACGCAGACAAAACGGGTTTCGCCGCCAACCGTCACCCGGCATCCTCCGCACATGCCGGTGCCGTCGATCATGATGGTGTTGAGCGAGACAAAGGTTTTGACGCCGAAGGGCCGGGTGGTTTCCGAACAGAACTTCATCATGATCGGAGGGCCGATGGCCACCACCAGGTCGGGCCGTGGTGATTGTTCGCAGAGCGTTTTAAGCGGGGCGGTGACGAGGGCTTTCTGCCCATAGGAACCATCATCCGTACAGATGATGAGTTCATCGGCTATGGCCCGCATCTCCGGTTCCAGGATCAGAAGCTGGCGGTTCCGGGCACCCAGGATGATAATGACACGGTTACCGGCTTCCTTCATGCCCTTGGCGATGGGGTGCAGGGGGGCGACACCGATTCCGCCGCCCACGCAGACGACCGTGCCGAATCGTTCGATGTGTGTCGGGGTCCCCAGCGGTCCCAGAAGGTTCTGGATGCGGTCACCCGGTTTCAGTTCGGCAAGATTGTGCGTGGTCTTCCCGACCGCCTGGAAAATCAGGCGGATCCATCCTTCCGATGCGTTGGCATCGGCGATGGTCAACGGGATGCGTTCGCCGAAATCCGAATTCAGCTGGACGATCACAAATTGACCGGGTTTGCGTTCCCGTGCAATCAATGGCGCTTCGATCTGCATCTGGAAGACGTCGTCGGAAAGCTGGTGTTTTGATAGAATCCGGTTCATGGCCTGCCTGCTCCTTGGGTTCAGCAATACGCGCAGTACCATACCAGCGGATGCGGATCAATCGAGTAAAAAAAACAGTTATTCGTTGATGATGAAATAGACGGACCGGGATGAGCCGGATGGCTCGATCCGGCGGATGGCACCGAGCTTGACCAGGGTTTGAAGGTCCTTGGTGGCCGTGTTGGGCGAGATGTCCAGGGTCTCGGCCAGTTCACTGCGGGTCAATTTGCGGTGGCGTTTGAACAGTTCGTGAATCCGGTCAAGCCGCCGTATGCGTGAACGGCCTTCATGGAAGAGGACTTCTTCGCCGGGTAGACGGATCCGGTGCGGGGTGAGGTCGTCAGGCTGGCTGGATGCCGGGCGCGGCGTGGCGGGGGGTGGTGGAGGCGGGGCGCCCACCATGTGGAACTTGAGGTCGAGATCCGCCAGGGTATAGTCGAGCTTGTCGGAGTGCAGCAGGCGCATGCGTTCGATTACGTTGCGCAGTTCCCGCACATTGCCGGGCCAGTCATAGGCGTTGATGGTCTGTGCGAGATCACCGGACATCGTGGCATGCACGCCGGAGCGACGTCCCAGGTCCAGGAAATGACGGGCCAGGGGGAGAATGTCATCACGCCGTTCCCGCAGGGCGGGGATATAGATGCCCAGCCGTTGAAGGCGGAACAACAGGTCCTTGCGGAATCCGCTGTCGTTGGACAGGCGGTTGAGATCCGCGTTGGTGGCGGCCAGGATGCGGCAGCGGATCTGTTTGGAGCGTGGACTGCCGACGGCGCGTATTTCCCCGGTTTCCAGCACCCGGAGCAGGGCCCGCTGGACACGCGGCAGGATTTCGCCCATCTCATCCAGGAAGATCGTACCCTCGCCGGCTTCCATGAACAGGCCGACATTGGCACGGTCGGCTCCGGTGAAGGCGCCGCGTTCATGCCCGAAGAGCTCCGATTCCAGCAGAGATTCTGCAATGGACCCGCAATTGACGGCCACGAACGGCTGGCTTGAACGGCGGCTGGAATCGTGCAGTGCCCGTGCCACCAGTTCCTTGCCGGTTCCGGTTTCGCCGGTGATCAGTACCGGGGCGTCAAGATCGGCAAAACGGTGGATCATATCGCGGATGCTGCGTATTTCGGCGCTGTTCCCGATCAGCCGGTCGTCGGTCAGGGGGGCGATGGGTTCAGCGGTCGAGGATCGCGACGGGGGGGGACGGGAGGGTGGGGTGGGATGGGACATTTGCAGGACATCGGCGTGGTTTAATTCGCCTGCCAGCGCCAATTCGAAATCCAATCGCCGGTGCGCGTTGTGCGTATCGATGTGCTGCATGGCCAGGGCGAAACGGTGGCTGGCTTCCGGGGCATCGCCGGCCAGACGTTCCACGCGTGCCAGGAAAAAGTCGTCGAGGTAATGGCGATTGCCGGTGGACTGGCGCAGGGCAATCAGGCGTCTCGCGGCATCGGCATGACGTTCCGCCAGTTCGGCGCGGATCAGGCTGAATGATTGGAATCCGGTTCCGGTGACTTCGCCCCCGTGCCGGTTGGCGGTAATCCGGGCCAGTTCCAGCGCCGCCGTGGATTGGTGGTTGAGCAGGTGCCGGGTGATTCGGATTGCCACCGGTTCCTGGGCCGGATCGGCAACCGGCGTTACGGTGGTGGAGGTTTGCATCATGGCCAGAAGAAAGGGAGCCGTTGTCTCAAAGGGAACACCCAATTGACGAAACAAGGCTCGTGGCTCAGGAATACGCGCAAGACATTGTGCGGCGAAATCTGCCTGTCCGGTTTCCAGGGCGGCCAGGAAACGGGGTGCCAGGGCCCGGGCCAGGGGGAAATCGTCACTGGCGGACGATTCCAGCGGTGTCAGCAACGTTTCGATTTCTCCGGCAAGACCCTGGCGTGCCAGGCACATGGCCAGTTCCCATGCGGCATACTTGAACCGTGGAGCCTGTGCGGATAATAATGCCACCGACTGACGGTAAAGACCGGTTTCCTCTTCGCGGTTGCCCCGGGATGCAGCCGATTGGGCTTCAGCGAACCGGACTTCGGCGGTGATTTCAGGCGGTGTACGATCTGACAACAGGGCATGGGCACGTTGGATCAGTGCTGATGTTTCGGAGGATTGTCCAACCCGGCATGATAAGGATGCCCAACGTGCCAACAACAGCATGGTCAGATCGGCATTGGTGCCCGGAATGGAAGCCGCTTTAGCCATGCGCAACGCTTCCCGTGCCAGTCGTTTGCCGGCAAGACATTCTTCCACATAGAGGAGAGCAAGCGGAATAGGGCCGGAAGACGGCTCAATCGATCGAAGAATATCCAGCAACGGACGATCCGTTTGTATAAAAACACGTACCAGATCTGTATCAGTTGTTGTATCCTTAATAGGCATTGGACACCAAGGGTTATAAAAGATGCGCCCATTATGCGTCAATCATGTTTGGTAAGTCAATGTCGGAGCGGGTGTGGGGCGTATCTGCCTTTGCGTTCTGAGTTTTTATGTTTGCATCAGAAGGATCTATTTTACCTCTGTTTTGGAGACGGGGTGACCTCGCCCCGTTCCCTTTCCGACCAATCCAGATCAAGACTGGCCCGGGGTCGGGCTGGCTCCAGCGGAAATGGACAAACTCGCAGTTGCGTCCCTTTATTTATCATCCAAAACAGCATTTCTGCTTTGTATTTCGGTGATGATTTTGTTACGAACGCGTAGTTGGCATGGGGAATGCTAGTTAAGCTGTTGCAATGGTGTGACTGAAGGGAACGATCATGCAAACGGACACGAAACAGTGGCGGATTGAGGGGTGGGTGGTTGTCGGCGTTTGTCTGGCGGGTTTCCTGGTAATTTCATCCTCGATTGCAATTGCTCAGGATGACAAAGGGGTTGATATTCCGGCCAGATTGGTTGCCCTCAACCAGCGACTGCTGTCGGTTCAGCGTGCTTTGGATGATGCACAGAACCAGGTTAAGGCGGCTGCCTGGGGTTCTCATGATTTTGAGCGTACCGTGGCGTACAGCAACGAACAGACACGGGTCTTGTATGCTGAAGTCAAGGCGTTGGAAAAGCAATTGAACCTGAAGCGTCAGGAATATACGGATGCCATACGCAAGGATCCGCAATTCAGGGAAATTGAGAAGGCCCGGGCGCAAGCCTATAGCCGGATATCCCAACTGCGGGAGGAAGAGCAACAATTGAGGCAGGATATCAATCGTCTTAAAGCACTTGTTGGAGGGCCATAAAAGGTTGGTAGTCACGAGTTTTTTATGGCGGTTTCACGGGTTAACGTATATAGGTAGAGGGATATCCACCGGGAATCAGGGAGACGGATGAAAAAATCACGATTAGTCCTGGGGGGCATAGTGGTCGCCGGTTTTCTTGGGCTGATGATAGGGTATTTTTCTCCTGACTCAGCCACGGAAAATCTGACCGCATCCCGATCTGGGAAATTGACCGGTGAAGCGTTTGACGCAGCCCAACAACGTATTATGGGCCAGGTTTCCGGTCATCGGGAAAGAGTGCTGATGGCGGAACGGTTGCGTGAACTTCAGCGTCCGATGACGGATGAAGAACGTCGCGATTTGTCGTCCCGGGGAATCCTTTCAAACTCTCAACGCAACTTAACCGCGTTGCGTGCGGATCATTCCGTCATCCTGTTGCGCAATGCGATTATCGACACCGGGTTGATCCGCAAGGGCGGTGAGGGTATTGTCGTGCCGGAACGATTCCGTGCAGCTGACGATACCACGCACTTTATCGTTCAGTTCAATGAATCCCCAGGTGAAGCACAGCGGCGGATGATCGAATCGGCCGGCATGGTTATCGAACATTACGTTCCGCACCATGCCTTCGCCGTCACGGTTCCCCTGGATCGGCGGGACACCGTATCGAGTTTGCAGGGCACGACCCATGTCGAGCCCTTCCATCCCTACTTCAAGATGAGCCCTGAAGTGTATGAATACCTGACCGATTCACTCGATCCGGAACGCAAGGCATGGGTGGAGCAGGGTGAATATAACCTGATGCTGTTTGACGGTGTTGATCAGGTGGCGGCGCTTGAAAAAATGGGGGTAAGCGTACGGATTGATACCATTAGCGATGAACTCCAGATCGCACGGGTACGTTGTCCTCCGGAGATGCTGGAATCCCTGGTGAAGAGCGAGGCGGTCAAGTGGGTGGAAGCCAAACCGGCCCTGGTCCCGATGAATGACCTGGGGACCCGCCAGATCCGGAGCACCTCTCTGCGTTTCAATCATCCGGATTTTGATGGTTCGGGAGTCATCGTGTCGGTGGTCGATACGGGTGTGGATGTCAACCACAAGACGTTTGCAAAGAATCCGGGCACCAACACGGCGATGGGCGTCAACACCCGGATCAAGGAATATTTTGTAGCCACCAACTCCTTCTCCGATGCGGATGGAATTGTCGGCGATGCCGAGGGGCATGGTACGCATGTGGCGGGCAGCATTCTGGGGAATGGTGCATTGTCGTTGACCGCCATCAGCGTTCCGGGGTCCGATACGCCGTTTACGTCCAACCAGTTTGCCGGTGTTGCGCCGAATGCCCGGCTGGTGGTGTTTGAGGATTTCAATTCCTTCGGCAGTACAAATCAGACCCGTACCGGTTATTCCAGTGGTGCGCGTATCCAGAACAACAGCTGGGGTAATTCGGCCTATTTTTATGGCACCATGTCTGCGGAATGGGACGCGTTGGTTTGGGATGCCGATCCGGTTGCGGCAAACCGCCAGCATTTGATCCAGTTCTTTGCCGCCGGTAACCAGGGGGACGGATCGGATGATGGTTCGGGTGGTGTACCGAATACCGTTGGCCAGCCGGGCAACGCCAAGAATGTCATTACCGTCGGATCGATGGAATTGTTGCGGAAAGCCGACAATCTGCCCGGGTCCGTTGACCGGACTGATTCTGACTGGCAGATTGCTTCCTACAGCAGCCGCGGGCCGACCGACGACGGCCGCGTGAAGCCTGACGTCATCGCGCCCGGATCCTACATTCTGTCGGCACAATCCAAGGACACGCTTCCCGATGAAGCGTTCGTGTATGGTGGTTGGCAGTGGGACTACATGTACGGGAATCTCGAATCCGGCACCAACTACGCAGCCAGTTGCGGTACGTCCATGGCCACTCCGATTGCCGCCGGCGGTGGTGCGCTCCTTTACCAGTTCTACACCAACGCCTATCCGTTGAAGGTCATGACCCCGGCCTTGATGCGGGCCTTGATGATCAATTCCGCCACAACGATTGATGGTATGGAATATGGGTATTTTGACACCTACCGCTCTCCCATCAGTGACGGGTGGGGGCGCTTGGATCTTGCCCGCGCGATAGATGGTCCCATGGCCACCGGAAACGATATCGTGCTTTATCATAATGAAAACGAGATGACGGTTGGAGCGGCGGGGGAAGTGGTAACCGTTCCACATGCGGTGGTGGTGGGGTCCCGCGGTTCATTGAAAATCACCATTGCCTGGACGGACCCTGCCGGAACGCCTGGCGCCGGCCTGGCCCTGGTCAACGACCTTGACTTGGTAGTGACCGCACCGAATGGCGATGTGTTTGTCGGGAACGTGATTGGGAAGTGGGGGTGGGGCCCTGGTAGTTATGCGTTTGAATCCTATACGGAAGCGGAACTGTATAATGTGTTTGACCGTGTCAACAACACGGAGACCATCATTATCCCGGAGATAACGGCCGGTACCTATACCATTCAGGTCCGTGGTGTCACCCTGCCGGGGACTGGTCAACCCTTTGCCATGGTTATTACGCAGGGGGGGATATCCTATATGTATCGGCCCAGCGGGACAGATGCCGACTTGGCCTTTCATTCTGATGGGGGGCCCGCGATGGCCTACCCCGCCATTTATTCCAACCCGTTTGATCTTCAGCCGTTCGCGCAGCGTTGGTTCGGACAATTTGGAACCGGCGACCAGTTCCATCGGTGGTTGGAACTTCGTGAGAATTGGTTCACACACGTTCCCAGCATACCCTATAGCGGCGTTTTGGCTCCTGGAGCCACATGTTCCGACATGACGATTACCGTGAACCCGACCAATGACCGGGTATATGTCGGTATGGTGTATCATAGCCCCGAGATCGATGCGTATGATTCGATTTATCTACGGTATTTCGATGGTGTGACATGGAAAAGCCTGGGAAATTCCTTCCGTGAACGCGGCTTGTGCGGTACCGGGCCGGAATTCCGAAATGCTGCATCCCCGGTGGTGCGGATTGGTTCTGGTGGCGTTCCCATGGTTGCCTATGTGCAGCGCTACAAGTGGGACGGAGAATACATTTCCTATAATGAAGTGGTGGTGAAACGATGGAATGGTTTAGCCTGGGTCGGGTTGGACGGTTCCGCCAACGGCTTTGTCGGCCAGCATAACAGTGCCGTGGCTGTCGATATGGAAGTAAACCAGGCCGGTAATCCGGTGGTTGTCTGGAAAGATTCGCAGCAGCTGAAGATCAAGGCGTTCATGTGGAATGGCAGCGCGTGGGTCCAGATGGGGCAGACGATCGGACAGTTGCTGCCATCCTCCGCCGGGTTGCCGAAACTGGCGCATGATGATGGCACTTTTTACCTGGCCTGGGTGGAACTGGTTGCCTCCCCCACCGTGGAGCGAAAAATCTTTGTCGCACGATACGCGGGTGGACTGTGGACGGGTTTGGGCACGTCCATGACCGCCGGAGTCAGCACCAACGGCAATCAATCACCGGAGAGCGTACGGATCGGGGCGGGGCATGGCCAGGTATATGTGGCGTGGCAGGATTCCTCCGATAGTTCGCATCCCATCTATGTCTCGTTCTGGGATGGAACGGTTTGGGCTGGTGTGGATTTCTCGGATACGGCGCCTGGTGTTGTTCGTAACATCGGGGGCGGGGTCAATTCCTTGTTTGCCTTTCGCGTGAGCCCTTCAGGTTTGCCGGTGCTTGCTGTCGGGAATGATCGTTCCGGGCTTGAGATGATTTATACCTATGCACTGGTTGGACATACCGGGGCGCCGATATTCAGCGGTTTACGCTCCGCCAGCGGAACGTCATCCAACTCGGTTGATTTGACATGGTTGACTGCCCGCGACCCACAGGGGAGCGTCGTATACCGGATCTACCGATCTCCGTTGTCATGGTCGCCATCCGACCCTGCCATTCCTGCCGTGAATGATCCCGCCACCATTGCTGCCGTATTCGGGAATGAGATCGCGAATGTTATCGACGTCAACAACGCTACCGTCAGTACCGGGTTGATTCCGGACCGCGTGTATTACTGGGGTGTCCGTTCGGAGAATTCCAGCGGATTCATGGATAGCAATACCCGGATCATCCTGGCGGGACCCTGGAGCGAGATGGGTGACCCTGATGGGGACTGGCTGAATTCAGCCTACGAGAAGAACTTCCTGGGGACCGATCCGTTACGGCCGGATACCGATGACGACGGTATGTGGGATGGATGGGAGTGGTATTACTCCACCAACCATGTATGGCACCTTGACACGAACAATCCGGCTTATTATGCCGGGCGGCCGTCCATGAAGCCGATGGACAACGGCACGGATGACCTGTTGACGGATGATCTGGCAAATGACGGTACGGAAGGCCAGGGCCCGTATGATGATCTTGACAACGATGGCCTCATGAATATCGAGGAGTTCCAGCCCTTCCTGGATAATCCGGCCTGGAACGCCGATACCAACCTGGTCTTGAACGGCGGGGTGACCAATCCCGCGAACTGGTTGCTTGATCCCACCAATCCGGATAGTGACGGTGACGGGATGCAGGATGGCTGGGAGTTGTTTAACGGGCTGGATCCCAAGGATCCTGCGGATGGCGACACCAATGTGGTGAACGCCGTGACGGATCCTGATGGCGATGGGCTGACCAATCGGGAAGAAGCAGACCTGGGTACACATCCGCAATATGCCGACTCGGACAACGATGGCATCGACGATGGCCTTGAAGTCTCCCAGGGTAGTGATCCGACCAATCCGGATACCGATAATGACGGCTTGCTGGATGGTTTTGAAACGGCTGTTAACGGCGTGACGACGACAGCAGACAGCAACAACAACGGCATCAAGGATGGTGATGAGTATGAGTTGGGGTATAATGATGTAGGCGTCGCGCGACAAGTATACACGTACTTGATCGGACCCCACGATTTTGAAACCGGTGTGCCGGGAAGCGCTTCCGCGGTTGGTTGGACCTCCGGTTCGTCGGCGGTAAACTTGTGGCATGTCACCACCACGGATCCGGATAAACCGAAGGGCGACATCAAGTTTTTCGGACAGCACACAACCAATACATCCTTCCGGCTGGCACGCGATGTCACGGGTACCAACCTCAATACCACCTATGATATGGATGGCCAGGCGGTGATTTCCTGGTTGGATTCGCCGATGGTCAACGCCCAGGCGTTTGGTACGCCCAACCTTTATGTCAGCTGGAATGAATTGTACTTTACCGAAGCCGAATATGATCAATGTACGGTCCAATTGTCGCAGGACGGCGGCTGGAACTGGGTAGTGGTGCGGTCGGCGGTGTCGGGAATCCAGAGCCAATGGGTACACCGGGTGGCGGATATCAGCGCGTTCCGGAATTCCAATGCCCTGCAGATCCGTTTCCTGTTCCGCACCTTGAACACCATCAACAATAATTACCGCGGCTGGTGGGTGGACGATGTGTTGGTTTACGGGGGGGTGCGCATATCCGGCCAGGTGCGGGATATTGATGGGAAGCCGATCAACGGGGCCACCGTGTATGCAATTGGGCGGGGCGGTTTGGAGAGCAGTGTCGGAGGGCACCGGCACGTTGCGCCCGGCGCACTTTTCAGCCTGGGCACAACCGACCAGTTCGGTCGCTACCAGATAAACGGTCTGCCGCAGGGTTCCTATTATGCCAAGGCGACCATGCCCGGTTACGGTGCGGAATTCTGGAACGGGGTCTTGTACACCAATACCGTGTTTGTCCAGGCGTTTGGGCAGGGATCATCGACCAATGGTGCCAACCCGGGCGTCAGCCAGCGTTCGTTGGTGTCGGCCGGTGGGGTTGCGAACCTGTCGCTGCCCTCGACGATTCAACGCTGCGATTTTGAACTGGAACCGGGTTCATCCCGCAGTTCCTTGATTGTTCTCTCGGATATGCCGGGCGAAACGGTATTCCTGAATCAGGTTTATACCAATGCCGCGGTTTGGAATGGCTCGAATACGTTTGCCACGGCAACAATGGTTCCCTATCTGACTGAAACCAATGCGGTTGTGAAATTCCCGGATTGGGAGACCAACTCCGTTAAACCTACGGCTCTCGAAGGGGTTGCGGCAGGCAGGCATAATGTCTATGTGAATCCAGCAGATACGAACCGGCCCTGGGCCCCGATTGCCGAAGCCCTGCTCCGTGAAGCTGAATCCACGATTATTTACGTACTGACAAACCAGCCGGGTGGATCCATTTACATCTCGTCTCCGGGAGTGGCGCATTCCATCTACCTGAATAACCGTGATACGGGCAAGGCAACAACCGGAACGGATACGCCGATCGTTCTGATTGCCGGAGTGGGTGCCCATGACGTTGAACTCCGCCCTGCCGATGGCCTGACCTGGATCGCGCCGATACGGACGGAAGTTCCGGTCGCCGGCCGGAGCGTAGTGAATTTCCTGTCCGGTCGCCTGACCAATGCGGTTTATGCGGCCAGCGTGTCGGCAATCGATATCCGCGGCCAGGCGATTACAGGCGCCCTTGTTTTCCTGAACGGTTGGATGCTGTCAACCAATAACGTGGTGAACAACCAGGTGACGACGCCGGTAACGATCACGAACCTCAACGCGGGTGATTACTGGGTTACGGTCCGGCACCCGGGATACCGCGTATCATCGCGCCAAACGTTGACGGTGCGCAATGATGCGGTCAACCAGCTGGTCGTCCAGATGTTTGCGGCGGATCGTGATTATGACCAGGTGAGCGATATCGAGGAGCAGTTGAGTTACACCAACTATTTCCTCTATTCGCGGTTTGATGACCCCGATGCAGATAATCTAAACAATAAACTGGAAGCAGATCAGTATCGTCTGTACGGTTTACGTCTCAACCTGTTTGATCCGGACACGGATAATGATCGTGTTTCGGACTACGATGAATTCAACTTCGACGGAAAGACCAACCAGTTAGGGGTCAGCACGCTGGCAAACGCCGCGTCATTGACCGCCAATGCCGTTGACGTGTATTTCCGCGGCCGGTTCCTGTCCGGTCAGAATGCCTTTAACGTTGCCCGGGCTGCCCCGACACCGGGGTTGCGTATTTCCATCAATGGAGACCAGGTCCGTGCCACCAACCTGACCTGGTTTGCGGATCCAATC
Organism: Lentisphaerae bacterium RIFOXYC12_FULL_60_16; assembly: GCA_001803315.1. Lineage (GTDB taxonomy): Bacteria > Verrucomicrobiota > Kiritimatiellia > UBA8416 > YA12-FULL-60-10 > YA12-FULL-60-10. Next base: position 6,104 of record MHBQ01000132.1, on the reverse strand, counting down.
GGCACACCGGTTATGCGGTTCCGGATTCCGGCCACCGGTCCGGCATCGAATGTTGTCAACAACAGTCATCTGGCGGGTGCCTTGGTGTTTTCGGACATGTTCCCGCACGTCATCGACACGGATGGGGATGGCATGTGGGATGGTTTCGAGTTTCTCTACCAGACCATCGGGTTGAATCCGATCGAAACGGGTCCCAATGCATCGGATCCGGATAATGACGGGCTGGAAAACTACCTGGAGTTCCTGGGCCGGGATGGAATTGCCAATACCAATGACTGGACGAATCCCGGCAATGCGGATTCCGATGGTGACATGATCCCGGACGGGTGGGAAATCCGGTACGGGTTGGATCCGCTCAACCCTGCAGACGCCCTGCTGGATCCGGACAATGACGGGCTTAGTAATCGCGGTGAATGGCAGTGGGGGACCGATCCCTATAATCCGGATACGGATGGTGATGGATTACCGGATGGACCGGAAGCGTTGATTTATAATACCGACCCGCTGATCATGGATACCGACAATGACGGACTCCTGGATGGTCAGGAGGTATGGGATACCGACCTCGATGCTTCCAATGGGCTGGATGGTGGTTTCTTCCCCAACTGGGATGGGGGGGATATGGATGGTGACGAGGCAATTGATGGCCCAACGGATTGGGATACCGATGGCGATGGGATGCCGGACGGGTTTGAAGTGGTGGATGCCTGGGGGAGAATCCGTCCGGTTGGGTTCCGTCTCGATCCGTCGAATCCGTCTGATGGCATATTGGATTATGACGGAGACGGTTTGAGCAATCTTGAGGAATACCTTGTACGGGATGCCTTGGTCGGGAATCATCCGGGTTCGTTTGATATCAGCTATGGAACGGTTGTGTGGGCTTATTCGACCGATCCGTTCAATTCCGATTCGGATCATGACGGTATGCCGGATGGTTTTGAAGTCTGGTTCGGCTTGGCGCCGGTGGATCCCATTCCCAACCGCTTTACAGGAGTCTTTGATCTGGTCATGTACCGGGATATGTGGCTATACGGCGATATGGACCAGGATGGTGTTGCTAATATTGCCGAGTACAAGGTCCGGTTCAAGCTTAATCCGGCCGCTTTGGCCGCTTCGCGGTATGGAAGCACGCACCCGTGGGTTGATGATACGGATGCGGACGGGTTGATTGATGGTGAGGAGACACGGGTGTTCCGGACCAATCCCCTGATGCAGGATACTGATGGTGATGGACTGATGGATGGTGCGGGGGTGCCCGGAACGAAGGGAGAGGTCCAATCGCCTGCAGGCTCCTTGAATCATCACGATTACGCGTTGAACGATATGTGGGAATTGCGAAGAGAGCTTCTCGTGTATCCTTATCCTTACTGGTATCAGTTCACGCCGCATGATCCACTTTCCTTGACTCAACCAGCACCTCGGTGGGGGGCAGGGGGATCGTCTCCTTTCTATCTTGTGAGTGATGATGCTGTCGGGACCTTTGCGGGTGGACCGGTGGGAGGAGATTCCGAACGGTTGAAAGGAAAACCGTTGTTGTATTGCAATACCTTCCAGGTCTTCGGTGGCCGTGATGGATTGACTGATTATGACGAAATCTGGACTTACTACGAGAACGGCAACCAATGGGTGCTGCAACCCAAGACCATTACGGATTTATCGTTCTTCCCGGGATTCCTGCCACCCGTTGCTGGCCGTAGCGAGATGATGGTTGCCACACGAACCTACACCATTGATTCTTATGAATCACCGAAATTGAACGGGATCGAGTATCCATTCCAACGGCCAAGGCCGGGTGGACCGGCACGTTATCCACATTACGACATTGATCCTGGAAATGACCCGCTTGAGGTATGGGGTGAAAACGGCGTGCCGAATATGGATCAGGCGATTATATTCGGTGGCTGGAATCTGTCGGATCATCAGTATTTTATTGATCTGGCCCACGATGAAGGCCAGGCCGATACAAACCGTCAAGTATTCATTATTGCCGAACCGGTTACGTTTAAGGCAGATGATCAGGCTGATTTCCCTCTTGAAATGGGATGGCGTGGCCGTTCAACTGGTTACGATTACGTCAATCTGGTCGAAACAAATGCCAGGGTGTCGGATGCAGCCGGAAACCTGCGCGTGGGGTTGGAGAACGGAACCCAGGTGGTGGCTGCAGTCAACATGCCATCGGTGTTGATGTCGAAGTTTGATGTTGGTCCTGCATCAACCTTGTCTGCAACCCTTGGGTTCACCTGGGTTAATTCCGGGTTTAATCCGGTTACGATCCGTATCTACGGTGAACTGGCGCAACCGGATGTGCCGTCTTTGGATGGTCTTTCACCGAGTTTTTCTTCACCGCCGGAATATTATACGCTGCCCTCCCAGGAGGCGGCATACCGGCCTCGAAATCGAATCAAGGCGCTGAATCCAGGGTATTTCTACAATACGCCGAGTTACGTGGAGTTGGTTTGCAATGGCGCGTCGAATGGTGCGGTGACCCTCGATGTTACAACGCTGGTCAATCAAATGATGTATGCACCGGATGGTGTCTGGAAACACGGGAATAACATGGGGTTTGTGTTCTATTTCGATTACGCAACGGCCACGTTGATGGGGTACACCAATGATGTTGTCAGTATCAAGGCTGATCCCATCTGGTTGCGGGTGGTAATCGATAATCCTGCCTACCTGTCGCCTGGGAATTTCGGGGTTACCTTTGACGGTTTCCGAAATAATTTGGAACCAAGGCGTTATGACAATGCCAATGGCGTTATTACGTATTGGGCTACACCCTTAGTCAGGCATCCTTACATGCGGAAATCCGGTGCGATGGCGTTCTCAAAGGCTCTGGACCGGTTTGTATTGTTCGGCGGTATTGATTCGGTTCGAGCGCTGGATGATACGTGGGTGAGTCGCGACGCCAACGTAATGAGGGGTTGGGACATGACCAATAGTCCTACCTATACACCGCCGGGCCGGTGGGCGCATAATATGGTTAGTGCGCTCAATGGTGTTGTGATATTCGGTGGTTTTGATGACAACCACAAGCCTCTGAACGACACGTGGTATTTCGATGGAACCAATTGGGTGGAATTGTTGTCAGTTGATGGCGAGCGGCCGCGTCCTCGTGGTGGCGCGGCCATGGGCTTGGTCACCGAAATCGATTATCCCTATCTAGATCCTCCCTTCCGGGACAAGTATACCGACACAGGAGATATTGCTTTGTTCGGTGGTACGGATGGTAATACGTATTTGAACGACACCTGGATGCTATATTTCACGATGATTGACACCAACCGGTTTGTCGAGTGGGTGAATATGATTCCCAACGGACCGCAGGGCGGTGGGGCTGTTGATCCATTGTTCGGGTTCGAAGCGGCCAATTACCAGGCGCCAGCTCCGCGGGCTTTCATGGCGTATAATTCGGATGGGCCATGGTTGAGGATGTTTGGTGGAAGGACCGGCACCTTACCGACCAGCCGGGATACGGATGGGGACTGGATCGACGATGGCATGGAAATGGAGTTGGGTGGTCCTGCTGCGGGACGCAATCCGACGGTGAATGCGTTGAATCCGGCCAGTCTCCTGCTTGATCCGGTTGAGAAGATGCCTTATGCATACAAGCGGTTGGGTGGTATCCGTTATGGTGGCGAACGTGACTCGGAATATATTGCCGATTTCGAAGCGTTAAGCTTCAACGCGTTTCGCACTTTCTTTGATACCGATTTGGCATTTGAGTATAAATTGCCGATGCAAGGTTTTACCAATGGCTGTCTCTCCTGGATTGCGCTATCCATGGGCGAGACGGGGTATGACGCTTATCTGCCCCATTATACCAACCTCTGGTACCACCGCTTGGAAGCTGGTATTCCGGGTGTACAGGATGTCTGGACACTGGGGTCCCCGGTGGATGTTGGGATTCAAAATGCCATGCCGCCGTATGCCAACAGCGGGCGCTGGTGTTTCGGAACGGATTTGAAGGGATTGTATCCGAATAGTGCGATCATGGCGCTGTATTCGCCGCTGTTTAACCTGGAACTGCCGGATTGGTGGTTGAGTTCGGATCCGTCGAACTTGAACGGTTATTTCCTGATCTTCCACGAATGGCTGGATCTGGCTGACCAGGGTGACACGGTGGTTATCGAGGCGATTCGTCCCCGTATGCCCAGTGATGTTATTCAGCGTCAGACCGGTGTCGGGCGCCCGATTATCACGGTCCTGCCGCGGCGGAACAATTCCTATAACACCACCGGTGAATGGCGCCGTGTGATTGTTTCGCTGGAATCGATTGCCAACCAGACTAACTTGTACCTGCGGTTTGTCCTCCAGTCTGACAGTGCCGGGCGTGCCGGTGGCTGGTACATCGACGATGTGGCAATCGTGCAGGGCGGTTTGCTACGCGGCATCTATACCAACAGTGCGTTTGTTCACTTGTTGGGCGAATTGAGCACCAATGCCATCAACACGGTTGCCGTTGGTACGGGTGGCAGGTTTGGTTTTGAACTCCTGCCGTCAGGTAATTACCGGGTTCTTGCCGGTGACGGGGCTGGCGCCGATACGGTCATGGGAGGCGGAACGTGGTCAACCATGATCACATCGTGGGATGATGCGCCCCCGATTACCCTGGTGAGCATCACGATCAATAGTCCCGTGCATTTGCTGTGGACGGCGGTTCCCGGGTTGACCTATCAGGTTCAATATTCGACACCATCGAGTATCCTGACGGCCAATCCATGGACCCCGTTGGCAGATGTCATGGCGACGGATTCAATCGGTTCTTATGTGGATCTCTCATCGGATGAAGTTAATGCCCGATTCTACCGGGTGGTGTTGAAGTATTAAGGATTGGCTCACGAGGATGGGAGGCTTGGCAGGACCCCGCTTCGCCAAGGGCTTCGCAGGGCAAGCGCCTCGCCCCCTACCGAGGATGGGAGGCTTGGCAGGACCCCGCTTCGCCAAGGGCTTCGCAGGGCAAGCGCCTCGCCCCCTACCGAGGACGGGATGATGCGCGAAGCCCTGGTGGCGAAGCGCGGTCTCTACCGAGCCTCTTGGTTGGTTTGGCTTTCCGACAAACCATCATGAACACGTTTGACAGCTAGGGGTTATGACGTTAGTCTGTGGACCACTTAATGAACCGATAACAGGGGTGATTCGATGAATCAAACGGCCCGTATTTTATCTGTCTGCATGGTTTCGATGGCATTCCTGATTCTGTCCGGTTGTGAAGATAAGTGGGAAGATTCCGGTGATGGATTCAATACCAGTCAGGGTGCCGGGATAAATGTCAATTTTTCAGGCGTATACACGCCTTTGGCCGGTACGGATATTATTCCTGCGATTGGTGAAAGTGCCATTACCCGCCTGGTTTTGACACAAATTGGAAATACCGTCGAAGTCATGGACGATTACGGCAAGACCTATCAGGGATTTATTGGTTCGCCCGGGGTTATGACGTCATCGGGGAACTATCCGTCTGGTGCGACGATGATGCAAGGTCAGATCAGTTTCAGCGGGAATGGTGTGGATTTTGTGGGTACGGTCCGGGCCGTTGCGGTGACCGATGTACGCAGTACGACCACAACATCGGACTCGGAATCCTATTCGGCTGATCTGGAACTTTTCCTGAATGGCACACGGTTTATTCCGGGTTCGTCAACGAATATCCAGGTGGTCGTTACCGAAGCATCCGGTGGCGAAGTTGCCGTGATTACGCTGATCATAAATGGTATTTCAGACTTTCCTGATGGTGATGCTGGAGGGTTGCAGGTTTCATTTGCATTCCCTGATGGGACAAGCCTGACGTTCCCTGTCGCCGGCGTTGGGACGTATACCTACCAGACTTCCATGAACCGATTTGGCACCACCTCAGAATCATCCACCCAGTTTGTGATTACGGATGCCAATACCCGCTATATCATACAGGGGAGTTGGATACGGAATATCCATGATGATTCCTACATGGTTGAGGTGAGTGCTCCTGCGATGCGTGGATCATTCTGATGTCGGGTGGTTGGCAGGACGACCATGTCATCGTTTTTTCCGTCAAGAGGTTCACGTATGATTCCCACGCAATTGGATGATTTCAAGCCCCCCTCCCGTCGTCCCTGGTTGTTGAT